>CAYUFX010000014.1:0-64675 GCA_964444135.1 uncultured Pirellulales bacterium
CTTTTTGTGTTCAATACCATCCAGAGGCCTCACCGGGCCCGCATGATTCAAATTTGCTATTTGAGAAATTTGTAAAATTGATGGATGAATGTCAAAGCAGCAAAGTCCAAATCAAGTGGGACGACTATGCCTAATAGTTGTTAGTATTACAAAAAGTTCACAAAACGTAAGATATCTGAATCTTTCATAGCCTAATTATATATATCACACAAAACCGATATCTATCACTCCAAAGTTTATACTTTTTAATCACTGGCACAATGAGCGGATTATTCTGCTTGACCCGGATATCCTTCAAGAAACCCATCTTCCGCAGGAGATTAACGCAAGAGGGGACCATATAAAGGAAATCGAGGACTGCCTCAGGCCAATCACTGAGGGCAGGAAGCCCGTTAACTGCTGGCTGCACGGCAGACCGGGTGCGGGCAAGACTGCGACCGCAAGGTCTATCTTGCGTAAGCTGGAGAAGGAAGCTGGCATCAGAGGCGTCTATGTCAACTGCTGGGAAATCGCCTATGATATCCTGCGTAACCAATATGGGATTAAGTAGGCCAATAAGCACTATCTGAAAATCCTTGAATTGGCCGCCAAAGAGAACCAAGCATCTGTTAATGAGGCTTTGCGGTTCTTAGTCAATCATGCAGACCAGATTGATTTTGATACGGTAGAACAAATGGTCAAGTCCGAACAACAGCCGCCGTCTGTAACTGATGTTTATATTGGCGATATCGATCTGGACAGTTATGACTATCTGCTTGAATCAGCGGAGACATTATTGGTATGAGTAAAAATGATTTGCACAAACAGCTTATAAATCTTCTCAAAGAACTTCATCTGCCCATGTTCCGTGAATATTACGCTGAGTTTGCCCAGAAGGCTATCGCTGAAGATATGGGTTACGCTCAATATCTGTTCGAGCTGACTCAGCGTGAATGTGAGGTTCGCAGAGCCAACAAGATAGCAAGGCTTGTTAAGGCTTCAAAGCTTCCGATGGAAAAGACGATGGCAAACTTTGATTTGAAACGTTTGCCCTTGAAAATCCGTCAGCAGGTAAAGATATTTCTTGAAGGCTCATTTGTTGACAGAACTGAGAACATATTGGCCTTCGGTAGGCCGGGCAGCGGCAAAACGCACCTATTGTGCGCTATATGCCACCAGCTTGCCCTACAGGCAAAGAAGGTTTACTTTACTACGTGCGATTCGATTGTCCAGCAGCCTCTCAGGGCCCAAAGGGACCTGGAACTTGATAAGCTACTGAAGAAGCTGTCGCGGTTCGATGTGATGATGATAGATGATTTTGGTTATGTAAAGCGGGCCAGGAAGAGGAAAAATAAGGATAAATAATATCGCAATTTTTGCCCCCCATGGGGGGCACTCCCTAACGGTCATAAGCTAAGGATAAGTGTTAAGAAGAAAGGGTAGAAAAAACTGTCATTGAAGGGAAATTATAATTGACGCTGGACAACCAGTGGTTGTCGGTTCGAATCTGACCGTTGGCTTTTTAATCCACTTTGCCGGTATCCTCAATGTGGTTTATGGCCAACAGGATTTGATTTCTATCTCCCTATGTGCTATGATAGTAATATTAGAGTTGGTCTCGGAATTACAGAGTATTGTGATCGGATTCATCCTTCGCAGTAGCTCTGCTACGGAGAATGGATGCAAATCCGTGGATTTGAGGTGGGCACGCATGAAAAAGAGATTGTTTCTTCTATTATCAGCCGCTGTTTTAGTGATTATTTACCGAGCTGCTTGGGCAGCAGATAACCCACAACCTATCCACGCCGGAACGCGAATCATTCACAGCGGCAATCTTGTCGTGGAAGTGGGTGACCCCGATTCGCCGGATTGTCGCTGGAACCAGGGGCTCCGGTTTTCACTCGTCGCCAATGTGATACGAGTGCAGCTCAATGACCGTGATTTCTGCTATGCGCCGATTAACGGGGGTGCTCTTGATTATTTAGGTGGGCTGCCCATGGAGTTTGATATTGGGCAGGAGCCATTTCAACCCGATCCTCCCGGATATAACGAGGGCTCTAACGGCTCTGCATTCATTAAAATCGGCGTGGGCATCCTCAGGCGCAATTCCTCGCCATACGATTTCAGCTCCAGCTACGAGGTGGTGGAGCTGGCTCAGACCACAACCACCTGGGAGTCGGATCGGGCCCATTTCGTCCAGACCTTATCCGGAACGGCCAACGGCTATTGTTACCGACTTGAGGAAGATGTGATTGTCAAGAATAACAGCATCCTTATGCACTATGTTTTAACGAATACCGGCACAAAGACATTCACTACAGAGCAGTACCTTCATAATTTCCTGACCTTTGGTCAAACAAATGTGGGACCCAATTATAGAGTGTACTTTCCATACCAAATGACGACATCACCCCAGGTACAGGAATGGGAACCACCGGTATTAAAGATGGTGGGCAGAGGGCTCAAGTTTGTAGACAGCAATCCACCAATGGTGGGCCTGGAGAATATGATTCTGTATACGAAAACCATCTCCAGTGTTCCCAAGACCTGGGTCTACAAACCGGATGATTACCTCGGTCCTGATATGATTGCGATAGAGCAGAGTGACATCGGCCAACGGGTCATTATTGATTCATCGCTCATATCGGCCTATGTCGGCGTTTGGACCACCTCCTACCAGGTGTCGCCCGAACAATTCTTAATCATCACCCTGGCACCCGGAGAACACGCTACGTTTACGCGTACTTACAAATTCTCAACAGATGGCTCGATGCCACAAGACTGTACAGGCGACCAAATCATCAATGGAAATGATTTGTTGACGCTGTCCTCGGCTTGGCTAAGTGCGCCGGGCCAGGCGAATTGGAATCCCTCTTGTGATGTGTCAGATCCTGCCGACGATTGGATAAACAACAAAGACCTGGCAGTCCTGGGGCAGGTATGGCATCAAGATGCCGCCAGTCCGGCACCGGTAGCGTACTGGCCGCTGAACGAGACTGCCGGTATGGTCGCTGCGGACAGTATAGGCTCATACGATGGTTCTCTGTCGGGCTTCTCCGCGGATGATTCTCAGTGGGTGACCGGCCGTTTAGGCGGCGGCCTAAAGTTAGACGGCACGGAAGATTATGTGGAAGTAGAAAGCTATCCCGGCATTTGCGGTAAAAACCCTCGTGCAGTCTTTGCCTGGCTCAAAACGCAGGGAATTCCAATCGGCAAGCTTCCTATCGTCACCTGGGGGCAGAAGCTCCCGGGGGCATACTGGCTGCTGGAGGTCGATGAGGACCAAAGGCTCAGGCTATCCTGCGAATCAGGATTCATTTCTGCGAACGAACAGCAGGTAGGAGACGGCAATTGGCATCATGTAGCCGTTGTGCTCGATCCGGTTGAGCCTGAACGTCCACTCATGAGCGATGTCTTGCTCTATGTGGACGGCGAACGCAGAACGATTTACAAGATGCAAGAGGCGGAGATAAACACCGGCTGTATCGAAAATGTACGCATTGGCGGGGCACACGGCCCTGATAACAATACCTTTACAGGTACCATAGATGAAGTGGCGATATTTGACGTGGTTGTGGGCCCCACCGCCGTCCGACAAGCCTATATACAATAAGGAGTGGATCAGCTACCCCCTACTATTGTTATTAGGAACCAGAATATTCGGGAATATCTCCCAGGCATGGTCAGGCTCGCAGGAATCGCTCCGGCTCGCTAAGCTCGCCTAAGCGACGGCACACCCCTTGCTATACTAAATTTACAGAAACAATGTTACACCAACCGGCCGGGCAGACCACACAAAAAAAGGCCGGCTAAAAACCGGCCTTTTGCACCCATATCAAAATAACAACAGTCCTAAAATTCATACTTCATGCCCAGGGTAAACCAGGTCTCGTCCTTATCATCATTGATAGACTTATCCATCGTTATCTGGTAATAAATCCCCGGAGTAAGAGTTACGTTCTCGGCCAATTCAAAGTCCGTTGCGATACCGAAGACTGCATTTGTCCAATCATGGTCCACGCCCCATCCTCTGGGATCGACACCATCGTTATAAACAACTTCCGAGTGCAGCCTTAAAATCTGCTCGGGCAGCTCAGGCAGAAGGTCCTCTACGGGTAAGCCGTAGTCTAACATGAAAATATGGGCAAAACCCGAAGCAGTTCCAGGAGGGCCCGCGCTACCGACCAATGAGCCGCTTTCGGCAGGCCACAGCTTAACAAGAACGTAGGTTGGGACTAAACCTTCTACCGGCAAAATCTTCGGCCAGGACAAAACAGCGTGTATCTCTTGAACGTCGATTGACATACCCGGAGCTACTTCCAGAGGCGCATCCGGGAAGTTATAATACACCCATCCAAGCATATACTGTGTGGCATAAGATTCGTCGCCGAAAAGAGCGTTCTTGTAGTACACCGAGTAGTCCCAGCGCTCTTGATCTTCGTATCCGCCAGAGTTGGCCCTGTGGCCCATGACGCCGACACCAAAGCCGGTACCAAACAAATCCAGGTTAACCGACGGCTGAATTGCGCTCGTGTCATCGTAAACATCGATGCCGCGCCAGACATACTTAGTCTGAAAAGTAAGATCGACTGCTCCATGTAGCTCTCCCTGGGCCCGCACCGGAACAGTTGCCGCCATTAAAACAACGGCAGCTAACAATACTTTCTGTTTCATAACAATCTCCTTTCAAAAAACTGCATTTCACTACAAAATCCTGCTACAACATTATATCCATAAACCCCATAAAATACCTACCATTTGCCACTTTTCCTTTATTCGGCGGACACCGTGGGCAGCTCAGCCAGTGCCTCTTTTATCTTCTCCTCGGGATATTCGTAATCCTTAAGTTTGCCGCTAAAGTAGGCGTCATAAGCCGCCATATCAACATGTCCATGCCCACTATGGGCAATGAGTATCGTTTTCGCTTCACCGGATTCCTTGCACTTGAGGGCTTCATCGATAGCCGCCTTAATACAATGGTTTGTCTCAGGGGCGCTGATAATACCCTCAGCGCGAGCGAAGGTTACCCCTGCCTTGAAGGTAGAAATCTGATGCTCGGCTCTTGCTTCAACAAGTCCTAATCTATGCAGGTGACATATAATAGGAGCCATCCCATGATATCGCAGCCCTCCGGCATGGACCGGCGGGGGGATGAAACCGTGCCCGAGAGTGTACATTTTAATCAGCGGAGTAAGCTTGGCTTCATCGCCAAAGTCGTAAGCGTATGGGCCTTTGGTTACGGTAGGACAGCTTTCCGGCTCAACATTGATAATGCGCAGGTCTGGTTTTGTGCCATCAATTTTATCCTTGACGAAGGGCAAAAACAGACCGGCGAAATTTGAACCGCCACCGATACAGCCCACAATAATATCGGGGTAGGCGTCTGCCTTCTCCATCAGCTTTTTCGCCTCCAACCCATTGACAGTTTGATGCAGCAAGACATGGTTAAGCACGCTGCCTAACGCATAATGGGTGTCATCACGGGAAACGGCGTCCTCTACAGCCTCACTGATGGCAAGGCCCAGGCTGCCGGGACAATCGGGGTCTTTTGCAAGCATATCTCGTCCTGCCTTTGTTTCAGAGCTGGGGCTGGGAACACACTTAGCACCCCAGGTCTCCATCATTACGCGTCGGTACGGCTTCTGGTCATAGCTAATTCTGACCATATAGACCTTAATCTCAACGTCAAAGCAAGCCCCACCGAAGGATAACGCACTTCCCCACTGGCCGGCTCCGGTTTCAGTAGTGATGCGCTTGATGCCCTCCATTTTGTTGTAATAGACTTGAGCCACAGCAGTATTGGGCTTGTGGCTCCCAGGAGGGCTTGTGCCCTCATATTTGTAGAAAATCTTGGCCGGTGTATCCAAAGCTTTCTCCAATCTGTGCGCCCGAAATAGAGTGGTCGGCCTCCATAATCGATAAATATCCCGGACTTCCTCAGGAATGTCTATCCATCGCTCAGTGCTCACTTCCTGCTTGATTAGCTCCATAGGAAACAATGGAGCCAAATCGTCGGGGCCTACCGGCTTTCCAGTGCCAGGATGCAAAACTGGTGGCAGCGGCTCAGGCAAATCTGCCAGGATGTTATACCATTGAGTAGGGATTTCATTTTCATCAAGAGTAAATTTTGTTCTTTTGTCCATTTTGTTCTCCTTAAGTTTATGAGTTATTCAAACTGACCGATGTTAAGACGTGAGGAGTTTTTCCAGAAGGCGAAGCCTTGGCATAGCTAAATCCGCCGCCAGATTATACCATTGTCGGGGAATATCACTTTCTTTCAGTTGGATTTTCTGCTCCATTGCTTATCTCTCAAATCAATCATATCAATACTGAAAACACAGAAAACGCAAAATATAGTATGACCAGAGCCATACGTCAAATAAATTTATGAAGATTTTTTCCCAGATATGGGATAAACTTAACGCTCCACGCTTCCCTATTTTTCTGCAAACTCTTTCTTGAACACATCCCAAAGGGGATTATCGCGCCGCCGGATAAGCTCTTCATGCCCTTTTCCTTGCTCGCGGGCTTCCCAGTACTTCCAGCCTAACTTCTCGACACCCAGCTCGTAGTCCATCCCGTCCCAATCAGGCGACCGGTACGAATAAAAGGCCCAGTGCCAATGGTGCTCGTTAAAAATTTCGACCAAATCACTTAAGTATTCCCTGGCTCCACCGACACGCCGGTCGCATCCAAACTCCCCGACTACAATTGCTTCCGGCGGTATGTTGTACCGCTTTGCCCACTCGATTACGGACATTATACAGCGGCGCACATCGGCGGATGTCCATTGTTTAGTCTCTTCTGACCATCCGACCGGCATTGCATCAGGATATGAGAAGCGCTCCTTGTTAACGCGGTAGGTCGTGTAGTTCCAGGGAGTGTAAAAATGAAACGAATAGAGAACCTTATCGTCCTTCACCCGCGCCCCTGCCGCAGGGGCGGGGTTCACCGGCTTGAGGTAGCCAAAACCCTCAGGCGCCGCGTGAAACCAGCAGTCAAGAAGAATCGGGGTCTGTGAATCTACTTGCCGAATCGCCTCCACCATTCGGCGATTGAACCGGTTCAAATCCGCCGCCGAACCTCGATTCTTCCGGAGCCACTCTTCAAAGCCCTTGATATTTCCACCCTCGAAGCCATCTTTGCGAGCCGGATGGGGCTCGTTCAGCGGATTATACGCGACAATCGCAGAGTGGTCTTTGAGCTGCCGCGCCAGCTCCCGCCAAAAAGCCAACGCCTGCTTTTGAAATTTTTCATCCGTCCAAAGCCGGTAATCGAACTTGTAGTCATTAAGCTGCCGGTAGCGAGTCCCCGGCAGGCTGAACATAGTGAGCACAATCTTCACTTTATGCCTTTGTGCAATGTCCAGAACCTGCTTGAGCTTCTTCAAGTCAGCCGGCTCGATGCCCGTAAAATCGTCCGCATTACCTAAAAGAAAATCTCGTCCTGCGGATTGCCATGTTACCGGAGAGAGCCTGATAAATTGCAGCCCCAATTCACCAGCCGAACGAAACCAGTCTTCGGGGTCCTTTCCGCCGTCTCCGTTGGCCCCTTTGCGCTGCTCGCCCCAGAACGCCAGCTTCTCATCAGACACCGCCGCCGACGCGTTTACAACAAGGAGCACGAACGCCAGCAAGCCAACTTGTCGAAGGATTGTCATAGCTTCTCCTTAGACCATAAAAAATCAAAACCAAAAATCGCAGATCCGCCATAGCTTTAGCTAAGGTGGACTAAAATCCCAGCTAAGGTTATTTGTTAGGGACAGTCAATGTTTTCTGTGGACCGTCCAAGGCCAATAATAAGTGGCTGTTCGATTATTCTAATATTTCACCCCGCCTGTACAATCTAAGGTCAAACAAAATACAAATGCAAACCAGACTTTATCTGTCTATGCCCACGTTCTTTATTCCGCCGCAGCACTTCTTGTATTTCCTGCCACTACCACAGGGACAAGGGGCGTTGCGACCGATTTTGGGTGAATGTTCTACTATCGGCATCGGTGGTGAAAGGTCTCTGAGGTCAGGTTGGGCAGACAAGCTTCCTTCCATACGCCGAAGATTGTATTCGACAATGTACAGCTGCATAGCTTGCTCGTCTTGCGTATCTACTCCATCGGCTCTCGCTTGCATCATAAAACTCTTGCCCATCCCCCAATACTGTGGATTCATACCATTAGCAACAATTGTGTCAGCCCAACCACGGACAGTTTCAACCAAGAAGGAAGTATCACCCAGTATGCCTTCAGATTCCAGCCACCTCAGAAAAACCTCGGTTACGGGGGCTACTTTTTCAAACAAATCCCTCTCAGCAGTAATCTTACGAGGGAACACCTCCAGCAACACTTCTTCCAGCGTGTATTCATCAAGTTTCTCCGGGCTTCCATTTGTATATGTCCAGGCATACACCAGTAGGTTATATATGATAAAACCTGCATCCTCGAAGAGTTCGGGGTCTAATTTTCCCGCTGCCTCCGATTCCATAAATCTGCCGGTGAGCTCTTCGGACTGCCGTTCGGGGTCCTCATACTCTCTGCTGTCTTCTCCGGCGTACCAATTTTTTGCCATCCGCAACCGTGGCTCAAGCCACTCTTTAACCGGCTCTTCCCATAAGTTCAACGGAGGAGTATAATTCAAACGACCCTTCAAGAGCTTTAGAGCATCTGCATAATCACCGCTGCAAAACGACCTCGCAGCTTTCTTTTTCAAGCGCTTTAGAAGCTTGCCGCACTCGGTGTATTTCATAGCAGCCAGAGTCCAGGCCGCGTTGATAGCTTCTATCGGCTCAATCTCTCCACGATCTGCCTGTTGAAGTGATTCTGTGCATACCCGGATTACGCGGTCACATACTTCAGTGTCGTTACTTTTTGCAGCCAATTCTGTAAGGCCCCACAGGTGAAACCACGCACCTTCACGATCCGGTTCTGTAGCTATCGTATCCAGAACAACAGGTAGAATCACAGGGCCCATCGAGCCGCAAGCTGCCGCCAAAACCTCCATCAATAAGTCATCATCTTCATATCCGGCTTCAGCCAGTTTTTCAACTAAGAAGGCGCCAATTTCACTGCGTCTCTCATCGCTAAGCTGCGGCGCCGCCAGGGCGAATATAGCCGGAACATAAAACTCTTCGTAATGTTCGTGTTCGTACCCGGATTCCTGGGCCTGCTCGTACAATTCGATAAGTGCATCTACTACCGATGGTTCAACTACTACCTCTGCGGCAAACTTATACAATGTCGTCCAGGGAATATCTCCTTCTGTTTGTTTTAAGGCCTCCCAGGGAAGTTGTGTTAATTTATCTTCCATTATGTTTTGCCTTTCAGAAAATCCGTTTTAAACTGAATTTGAAATCTCTTGTGAATAGACACCTCACAACAACTTCTCGACATAATTTTAATTGACATCAGAGTTTTATCAAGGGTGTTCTGCACCAACGCGTCAAGGCAAATTCACCTGCTCATCAGAAACGTTACGACGCCAGTCGTAGAAACCGGACACAGACCGGCCTTGCGATGGATACCTTATGCCCCGTCGGCTCAAGGGCGCCGGTTTCCCGGTTGATACGGAAGACGACGACACTGTCCCCGCCCTGGTTGGCGACGAGGCAGAACTTGCCCGTCGGGTCAATGTTGAAGTTCCGCGGCGTTTTGATATCCGCAGTCTCGTGCTCGACGAAAGTCAGCGTCCCTTTGGACAAATCGACCCGGTAAACCACAATGCTGTCGTGCCCCCGGTTCGAGCCGTAGAGAAACTTCCCGCTCGGGTGCACGCGTACCTCAGCGCACGAATTTGACCCGTCAAAGGCGTTCGGAAGCGTCGTGATGGTCTGCACCTCCGTCAGAGCGCCCGAAGCAGAGTCGTAGGCAAAGGCTGTTACCGTGCAATCGAGCTCGTTGATTACGTAGGCGTACTTCCCGTTCGAGCCGAAGGCAAAGTGCCGCGGCCCGGCGCCGGGTTTTACCTTTGCAAACGCAGGACTATTGGCGACTATCGTCCCCTTTTCAATGTCCAGCCTGTAAATCATAATCTTGTCGATTCCGAGGTCGGCGACGAAGGCAAATCGGTCATCCGGACTAACGTTGATGGAATGTGCATGGGGTTCCTTCTGGCGCCCAGGGTTCACGCTGGAACCGGCGTGCTGCACAAAGCCGGTCGGTTCTCCGAGTCCGCCGTCCGATTTGATAGGAATCACCGAAGCACTCCCGCTGCCGTAGTTGGCGACGAGCACGTTCCTTCCCGCATGGTCAATGCTGACGTGGCAGGGCCCTGCACCGCCCGAGGGCTTTTGGTTAAGCAACTTGAGCTCTCCAGTGTCCCCGTCGATTGCATACGCGCTGACACTGCCGGCTCCGCCGGACTCACTGACCGCATACAGAAACTTCCCGTTGGGATGAATCTCGATAAAAGATGGGTTCCTGGCCTCGGCCGCAAGAACCGGATTGGCAAGTCTTCCCGTCTCGAGGTCAAGCACGCTACGGTAAATTCCCTTACTGGAATTCTCCCCCCTCGATGTATAAGTTCCGAAATAGACGGGGAGCGATTTCGCGGTAACTGTTGATAGCGCCGCAAACGAAAACATTGCAGTAATAAAAGCTTTAATGCCCATACGCAAACACCTCCTTAGAATAATGTTTAAAAGACTTCTGCAAAATCGAGGTTAGGCATACTTTGAAAAGAAAAAATTGTCTTTTAATTTTTTCTTTTCAAACAGTAAGTTGTTGTACGGTGTGTAGCTATTTGATTATTTAAGAAAATCAAAAACCTGATTTTCTAAAATAATATATGCCTAACCTCAATTTTGCATAACTCCATAATGATTAATATTGAATATCAAATCCTTCGCCGCCCGTTATCTAATGTCGAACGCTCGGCAAGGTTACTCCCACTTCTGCAATTCGATGATGTTTCCCTCAGGGTCAGTCACATAGATTAACGTGATGGTGCCGGCGCCAGGAATATTCACAATGACCAGGTCGCCAACGCACTTACCACCTGCTGCGATTACCTCGTCTCTGGCTGCTTCGACATCGTCAACCTCGAAGGCAAGATGCGCAAGTCCCGGACGATTGATTGCTGTCTCCGGCCGCTTCTCTGCTATATTGTACTGGAATATCTCAAGCGTGGGCCCGTCATCGCCATAACCCGGAAGCCGTAAATGAATGCCGCGGACCTCAGCACCGGGCACACCTGTACAGCGCTCGACCCATTCTCCGGTACCGGCTCTCTCCGGAGGAGCTGGAGTACAGCCAAGAATCCGCTGGTAGAACTCAGCAAGCTTTCGCCACTCCCCGGCAACGATGTTTGTGTGTTTGTATTTGGCCCTAATCATTTGCCTGTCTAACTATGCTCATATTGTTTTCGTACAAGAACCCAGATGACGCTGATTCTGCAATGTAAGACCCCTGCGTTTCACAAGCCGCCAGCCACTTTCAATAATTTTGCCTTCCTCCTTGTGCTCTTATTCACTTGTGTACTTATGCACTAAAAGATTATAGCCGCGTAGCCGACACTGTCGGCGCTTGTGGTGCCCATTTTGCGGAGCATTACCTCGTTACTGTTGGTGTGTGCAAGCAATAAACCCTCGGTTTTTCCGATTTGTTTTGCGGCTTTGATTGCTGCTGCGGCTGCGCCGGCGCCACAGGCATTGCAGTTCTCAGCGGCGTCGGCAAGCAAACGTTCCGGCTCAAGCTTCAAGGCCAAATCAATAAACTTTTGGTCATTGACACTATCAGCCCATTTCAAAGCGTCCGCACTTACGCCCACCGGCGTAAAGCCGTAGCGCGGGCCGTAATGTGTCAAATCGGTTGAGCCGATGCAAACAATTTTCTTGTTCTCGTCTTCGTTGATAATGTTACCAACAGACGCACCCAACGCTATGGCCTGCTCTCTCGGCGGGACGATGATGGGCAATATCTTCGCACCGGGGAACAGACACTGCATAAACGGGACCTGCACTTCGATACTGTGCTCGGCCCTGTGGGCGCTGGTGTCGCTGACGGCGGAGCCGGTGCTCAATAAGGCATCGGCCAACTCCTCGTCAATGGCGACCTCGCCGACGGGCGTTAACCAGCTGCCCCTGTCATAAACTGCCGGTGATTGGCCGAAGTAACCGTGGGCGGCTCCGAATATTACGAAGGTATGAACCTTTTCGTGCTGTTGCCTTATGGCTGAGAATACCATAGCAGCCAGACTGCCGCTGAAAGTCCAGCCGGCATGTGGAACAATGCCCGCTACTATCGTTTCAGGCAACGGCTCGCCCAGCGTTCTTGCATCAAGGCACTCGTTGATTTCGTCTATGCAGGAGTCGTGCTGGCCCGGATAAAACTGACCTGCGACAATAGGTTTTCTTTTTTGCATCTTTGGCACTCCCTTAACTGATGCGCGACTCTTATTTCAGATTTACACCCGATTATGGAATTTTATCCCTTTATACCCTATGCCATTATTTAAACTTGCATTTTGGGGCACTTGGCCATTATTATTACCGCATCATTTGAGACTGCGTAATATTGTAACTTGTAAAAAAGAAAAAACAAATGGTATCTAAAAAAGAAAAATCAGCTTCTGTGGCGGTGGTAATGGGCTCAGACAGCGATATGGACGTAATGCGGAGCTGCATTGAGCAGCTCGGCTATTTCGGTATTGAGCCGGCGGTTCGGATAATTTCGGCGCACCGTACGCCGCAGATAGCTGCTGAATTTGCTCAAACGGCAGCGCAAAACGGGATAAAAGTAATCATTGCAGCGGCGGGTATGGCCGCACATCTGGCCGGTGCCTTGGCAGCGAAGACGACGCTACCGGTCATCGGGGTGCCGTTGATTTCAAGTTCCGGATTAGAGGGGATCGACGCGCTGCTGAGCACGCTGCAAATGCCGCCTGGCGTGCCGGTGGCAACTGTAGCTATGGGGAAGGCGGGGGCTAAAAACGCCGCTATATTGGCTGTGCAAATCTTGGCATTGGCTGATAGTAATCTTCGCGAAAAATTAGCTGATTTCAAAAAGGCCCAGGAAAAAAAGGTCATCGAAAAGGACTCAACACTGCAGTAATAAAATAGACAACTTACATTGGTAAAATTCATATCAAAAAGTACCCTAAATGTGAGGAAATACGAGTTTTTCAGGTTTTTTTCTGATTTTAGAGGTAAATCCTTGTATTTGAGCTGGCCGTAAGAGGTTTGCAGTGGATGATGCGTCTCGACCACTCCACAGCAAGTTCTTCTCGGCGGAAAGGAGCGGCCTGGCGGGCCATCTGCTGCTGAGCCTTTTCCAATTCTTCTCGCAACTGGCGGTTTTCCTGTTCGAGTGATTCTATTCGCTCTTTGAGGCGTTTGACTTCAGCTCGTAATTCATCTATAACAGCTTTTGTGCGATCATCCATAACTTTCTCTGCATATCGCTGCTATTTATATTATCGGATGTATCGCCCCAAAAACTAAAACTTCAGTCTAAACACGTACAAAGCAGGAATCCAGATTCTCTATGAGTATTATATGCAATTCTTTCTGTAATTTTTAACTCTAATTGGTATAACATTCATAACTTCAGGCTAATAATCGCCCGCTACTGAGGCTAAAACCATGGATGCTTCTGGACCGACCGATAGAGATAACGGATAAGTAATTGCCGGCTCCAGTCAATCTGTTTCTTTTATGCCGAGGTCGTTTTTTGTGAGGATGCTCTCGAATTTGTAGCCGGCGTTGGTGATATTTTTTTCGGCTCCCTGTTTGCGGTCGATTACGCAGACGATATTTTTAACGGTTGCGCCGGCCTCGGTGATAATCTTTGCTGCTTCGAGGACCTGGCCGCCGGTGGTGGCGATATCCTCAACCAACAAAACAACATCGCCGGCATTCAAGACACCCTCGACCATTTTGCCGGTTCCGTAGCCCTTTTTGCTGTTGCGAATGATGACCCAGTTTTTGCCGGATTCCATCGCGGTAGCCGCTGCCAGGGCCACACCGCCCAATTCAGCCCCGGCTATCAGAGTAACATCGTCGGTAATGTATCTGGTGAATTCCTTTCCCAGGGCTTTGAGTATGTCCGGACAGGTCTCGAAAAGATATTTATCAAGGTAATATTTGCTTCGCTTGCCGCTGCGAAGGACAAAATCACCTTCCAGATAAGCTGTTTCTTTTATGCGCCTTATTAGTTCTTCTCTGGTCATATCTCGCTCCTCGATTCTCGGTACTTGGTTCTCGACAAGCATCGAGCATCTATATTACACATTAAGCGTTACTTTTCTATTGAGTTGCCTGCGGTATTTTCTGCAGAGCGGCGTTACGATATCTCTTATGAATTCATCGACCTGCTGTGGCGCCCTGCCAATATAGTGCTTCGGGTCTAACACTTTTTCAAAGTCGATTTTACTGAAAGCAATATCAGCTTTTAGTCGGTTAATTAAGTCGTTTGGCCTGCCGAATTTCTTTACCTGCGCAGCTGCAGCATGTGAATGCAGCCTTATTTTCTCGTGCAGCTCCTGTCTATTTCCGCCGGTCTTGACCGCTGCCATTAGGATATTTTCGGTAGCCATAAACGGCAGCTCGGCTGCAACACGGGCCTCTATGACCTTCGGATAAACAACAAGCCCACCCGTAACGTTGATAAGGATTTGCAGAATTCCGTCCACGGCCAAAAATGCTTCCGGAATGACAACCCTTCTGTTGGCTGAATCGTCGAGCGTCCTCTCAAGCCACTGCTCGGCGGCAGTCATTTGCGGGCTGGAGGCCAGGCTTAAAACCAATCTGCTAAGGGCTGTTGCTCTCTCACAGCGCATCGGATTTCTTTTATAAGCCATCGCCGAAGAGCCGATCTGTGTCTTTTCAAATGGTTCCTCAATTTCTTTCAGGTTTGCAAGCAGCCGAATGTCATTGCACATCTTGTGTGCGGATTGTGCGATTGAAGCTAAAGTGTTGACGACAAGGGCATCAATTTTTCGCTGATATGTCTGGCCTGTTACGGCGCAGATTTTTTTGAAGTCGAACGCGGCGGCGACGAGCTTGTCAAGCTGTTTAACTTTGCTGTGCTTGCCGTCGAAAAGTGCTAAGAAAGAGGCCTGTGTACCGGTGGTGCCTTTAACTCCTCTAAATGGCAGCGTATCAAGTCGATGTTCGATTTCCTGCAGGTCCATCGCGATCTCGTAGCACCACAAAGCTGCTCTTTTCCCTACGGTGGTCAACTGGGCCGGCTGAAAATGGGTAAAGCCTAATGTGGGAAGAGCACGATGCTTTTTTGCAAATTTACTCAGCAGATTGATTACCGCCGCTAATTTGGCTGCGATTAGATGCATCGCCTCTCGCATTATTATTAAATCGGCATTGTCACCGACGTAACAGCTTGTTGCACCGAGGTGAATTATCGGTTCTGCCTTTGGTGCAACATCGGCGAAGGCATAGATATGCGCCATAACATCGTGACGGAATTCCTTTTCGTAGCGGGCCGCTCTTTTAAAATCAATATCATCAAGATGCCTGGCCATCTGCTTTATATGGCCTTGTTTTATATCATCCAGACCGAGTTTCTTTTGTGCCTTTGCAAGTTCAAGCCAGAGTTTGCGCCAGGTGCTGAACTTCTTTTGTGCTCCGAAAAGCTCAGCCATTTCCCTTGATGCGTTTCTCTCTACCAGAGGACTTGCATAGATTTGATATTCGGTTTTTTGATTTCTATTTTTTTTTGCCATTTTTTTCTCTGTGTTTGGGCTTATCTGTTTTTAAGTTTTGCCTGACGTTTGGCTAAGAGCTGCTCAATCTGCTCGATATCTTCCTTGCTTAAGTTCCAGTCTGAAGCCGGGGCGGTTTCGAGAATCTGCTCGGGCTTGCGCGCTCCGACAATGGCGGCAGCAACTTCAGGCCGACGAAGAACCCAGCTAATAGACAGTTGGGCCAATGTCTTACCATTACGTTCTGCAATAGGCCGGAGTTGTTCAACAAGCTCTAATGTGGCGGTAAACTGGGGCTCGTGAAAATCAGGATTTCTTCTTCGATGGTCGTCCAGAGGCAAACCCGCAAGTCTTTCCTGACTGAATTTACCCGTTAGCAAGCCTCTCTGCATAGGGCTGTATGCAACAACGCCAATGTTGTTTTTAGCACAGTAATCCAACAGCTCATCTTCAACCTCACGGTGGAGCATACTGTAAGGAGGCTGAAGCGAGGCAACCGGATGAATCTTCTGGAGGCGTTTGATTTGCTCGACGTTAAAATTCGATACGCCGAGGAATCGAATTTTTCCTTCCTGGGCCAGTCTGGCCATTTCTTCCCAGGCCTGCTCGATATCTTCCTCCGGCTCGGGCCAGTGCATCTGATAAAGGTCTATTGTCTCAATGCCGAGCCTTTTTAAGCTGGCGTGACATTCCTCACGAATGCTTTGAGCTTTCAGGCAGCTTACTTTTTCCTTTTTTTCATTCCAAAGCAGGCTGCATTTTGTTGCTATGATTGGTTTTAGATTTATTTGCTTGAGGGCTTTTCCAACAAGCTCTTCGGAATGGCCGAGCCCGTAAACAGGGGCGGTGTCTATCCAGTTGATACCTGTTTCGAGCGCGGCCGGGATTGTGGCAATCGCCTCGTCGTCGTCCTGCGGTCCCCAGCCGAACTGCCAGGGTCCGCCCATCGCCCAGGTGCCTAAGCCTACGGTAGTAAGTTTCAAATCAGTGTAACCCAATTGTCGCATCTGCATAATCGATCTCCTGAAAATTTGAAAAACGAACTATCAGGTCCGCGCAGTAGTATATTGTGAGTTTAGGTGTTCATCAATATTTTTGTGGCCGGCGATATAAAAAGGGTGTGGCCAGATTTTCCGGCAAGCGATTTTAAGAGCCTATCCAAATAACCCGTTCTATTGCGGCCGGCTGCAAAGTTCGATGCCTGCGTTGTCGGTGAAAAAATGTTCTCGACGTGGAGAAAACCACTTCTGGCGAGCATTTTTGTCCTGCCGCCTTGGCCTCGAACTTTTCGCTCGGCCTCATAACGACCCGGTTATTCGGATAAGCTCTAAGTTCATTTTGGCCTTTCGGAAATTGGGTTTGTTTTTTTGGGCCGGAAGGGGGTTTCATTTTCATAATCCTCTATAATATATACGTTTGCGCTCATTTTGGGCCTTTAACGAAATTGGGTTTGTTTATTCGGACTATAAAATCATCTATTTTTCTGTAATCCTTTGTTATAATTGAGTTTATAGTCATTTTGGCTTTTTGGAAATTGGGTTTGATTGGCTTTGAATTGGGTTTGTTTTCACCAAGTGTCCAATTAAATTTATTTTCATAAGCCTTTGTATTATATGATATTACGTTCATTTGACTTTTCGGGAAATTGGGTTTGTTTTGCATAAAAAGGCCGATTTGTAAAGAATCCTCTACAGTTGTAGAGGGGCCGTTGGCAGACCACAGACAACAGACACAAGACTCAAGACAAAAGATAACAGACTGCAGACAGCAGACTAAAGACACAAGACCAAAGACTATGGATGATGAATGATTCATAATAGACTCAAAACTCAAGACGAAAGACTAATGGTTAATTTGACTGGGCCGGCTGGCTCTAAGTCCTTGCTGCGCTGCAGCTTAAGACATGCAAACTGAAATGTCATCTTCGCCTACTGGCGGTTTATGTTAGCCTGCTGGCTAACATGCGGGTATTTTAACATTTTTCAAACAATAGTCAACAAAAAAATGACCAAAAATCCAGTTTTTTTGTTCATCCCCACGAAGGCGAGTAGCGGGGTATTTGCACCTGATATTTTACTTATCTTGCCGGTTCGAATGTCCTTATTTTTTAGCTGAGATGTTATAAGTTCCGTTGATTTCCGTCTCGAACTCAATAACTGACTGCTGGACAGTTTTAACTTTGGATCCGAACCAGCCCAGCTCGACCGGCGTAGCGGAGCGGATTCTGCATTTATTGCCAAGCTTGGAACGGATTATGCTTTTGGTCAGTTTTCCGTCCTTCCAGGTGATGTCCACCTCGAACCCGCCGCGTGCTCGCAGACCTTTGACGTAGCCGTTCGGCCAGGCCTTTGGCAAAGCGGGAAGTAAATAAATTTCGCCTGCGTGGCTTTGCAGCAGCATCTCGGCGATGCCCGCAGTACCGCCGAAGTTGCCGTCAATCTGGAACGGCGGATGAGTGTCGAGCAAATTTGGCAGCGTTGACTTTCGCAGCAGTGCCAGCACATTTTCGCCGGCTGTATCGCCGTCCAGCAGACGGGCCCAGAAGTTGATTATCCATGCTCTGCTCCAGCCGGTATGACCGCCGCCGTGCGCCAGCCGATACTCTAATGACTTGCGGGCCGCTGCCGCCAGTTCCGGCGTGCCAGTCGGACTAATCTGACTGCCGGGGTACAAAGCAAATAAATGTGAGATGTGCCGATGGCCCGGCTCCGGTTCCTCCAGCTCTTCGTTCCATTCCAACAATCGACCGTCGGAGCCTATCTTTGGCCCGGCTAAATTCCCGCGAAAGGTCTTTACCTGCTTCGTGAACTCATCGTCAATTCCGAGAACCTCGGCCGCCTCGATGCAGTTGGTGAACAGGCCGTAGATTATCTGCTGATCCATAGCAGGGCCCATTGTAAGATTGGAGTTTTTGCCGTCGGGTGTACGGAACCGGTTTTCGGGTGAAATCGACGGGCCGGAAACCAGCTTTCCTGTTTTTGGATCTTCGACGAGATAATCGAGGAAAAACTCGGCCGCTTCTTTCATAATGGGATAGGCCCGTTTTGCCAGAAATTCCCGGTCGCCGCCGAACAGATAATGCTCCCACAGGTGCCGGCTGCACCACGCAGCGCCGGTGGGCCACATTCCGTATCCCACATTTCCGATGGGGCTGGTCCACCACTGCGCATCAGTAGTGTGATGCGCGACGAATCCGCGACAGCCGTAAACGTCTCTCGCGGTCTTCCGGCCTCGTGGTCGAAGATTGTCCACGAGGTCGAAGAACGGCTCGTGACATTCGGACAGGTTGGTGACCTCCGCCGGCCAATAGTTCATCTGAACGTTGATATTGATATGATAATCACTGTTCCAGGGAGCTGTTATGTGATTATTCCAGATGCCCTGAAGATTGGCCGGCATACAGCCCGGCCGAGAGCTGCAAATTAAAAGATAACGTCCGAACTGAAAATAAAGAGCGCACAATTGCGGGTCGTCGGCACCGGCCTTCATTGCTGCCAGACGCTCATCGGTCGGTTGCTTCACCGCCTCGGTAGCACCAAGATTCAGTGCCACCCTTCGGAACAGACATCTGTGCTCGGCCACGTGAGCTCGTCGTAGCTCGGTATATTCTTTCTTTGCGGCCGAAGCCATTTGCGTTTCACATAGAGCTTTCGGATTGTCTCCGCGATAATTCGTGGCAGCAACTATCAACAGCGTCGCAGCATCTGCCTTTTCCAGTCGCAGGCCATCGTCGGTTACAGTTAATCTGCCGCCCTGGGGAATAATCCGCAGATGGGTTTCGTATTTAACGCCTTTATGCTCACCCTCTTGTGTAGCCTGGCCTTTCATTACGATACGGTCCGGTGCGACGGTTTCGACTGTAAAATCCTCAGGTCGGGAAAGATTCGCATCGAATGTAATCATAGCTGGCTTATCGCACGACAGGCGAACGACGATGCACCGGTCCACAGGGCTGGCAAAGAACTCGCGGGTAAAGGTGGCGTCGTCGGCACAATAGCTAACAGAGGCAATCGCCGTGTCGAGGTCGAGCTGACGGCGGTAGTCGGTTACGGGCCGGCCGGTCTTACATTGAAGTCTCAAATCTCCGAGCGTTTGGTAGCTGCGAATAATCCGTGGGCCCATGAACTCCTGCTGCATTATCTGCTGAGCCTCGGTGTATTTTCCTTCGAAGATTAACTTGCGCGCCTGGGCTAAATGTTTGTAAGCACCAACTCGGTCGCGGTCAATAGGATGACCTGCCCAGAGGGTATCTTCATTAAGCTGCATTTGCTCGTTTTCAGCTCCGCCAAAAACCATCGCTCCGAGGCGTCCGTTTCCGATGGGTAATGCTTCCGTCCATTGTTGAGCGGGTTTGTTGTACCATAATTTCAGGTTGCTCCATTTTTCATCGCTAAGCTTGCCTGTTTGGATGCCGACCATCGAGCAGGCTGCAATAAAGGTGCCTCCAAAAAGTAATGATGAGGTAATTACGACTTTAAGGTTTTTCATTTTTTCCTCACGACATTTTTCAGTTAGTCAAAATCAGGTATGTTTGCTTGGTCTTTGTATTGAACTCAATAACGTTTCCTTCGGGTGTCGTGGTTTTGACCGGGCTGCCTTTAGATGATACCCAGACAGGGACGTTTGTACGAATTCTGCACTTGCTGCCTAGCAACGAACGTATGTTAGCAGTGACAAGCCTGTTATTTTTCCAGGTGATGTCCACTTCGAATCCGCCGCGTGCTCGCAGACCTTTGACGTAGCCATTTGGCCAGGCCTTCGGCAAAGCGGGAAGCAAGTGAATTTCGCCGGTGTGACTTTGCAGGAGCATCTCTGCGATACCGGCTGTGCCGCCGAAGTTGCCGTCAATCTGGAATGGCGGATGGGCGTCGAACATATTGGGATACATCCGCTGGGGACTCAGCAGGGAGCTGAGCATCTTGTATGCGTGGTCGCCGTCCTCGAACCGAGCCCGGAAATTGACCTTCCAGGCCATCGACCAGCCAGTACCGCCGTCACCGCGAAGTTCCAGTGACTTGCGGGCCGCCGCGAAAAGTTCGGGTGTGCCGCGGCGCGTAATTTCTTTACCCGGATGCAGCCCGAACAGGTGCGAGACATGGCGGTGCTGGTTGTTCGGGTCGTCCTTGTCTTCGAGCCATTCCTGGAGCTGTCCGTACTGTCCTATCTGGTTGGGTGCGATTCGGCTGCGCAGCTCGGTCAGCTTTCGGCGGAAGTCTGTGTCCAGGCCGAGCGCTTTGGAGGCTTCGATGCAGTTGGTGAAAAGGTCGCGGATAATTTGATGGTCCATTGTCGGCCCGGCAACAAGACCGCCATTTTCAGGCGAGTTGGAAGGCGTGCTTATCAGCCAGCCGGTCTTTGGGTCCTCGATGAGAAAATCGACGAAAAACATCGCCGCCCCTTTCATTATTGGGTATGCCCGCTCTTTGAGAAACATTTTATCGCCGCCGAACAGGTAATGTTCCCATAAATGCTGACAGAGCCATGCACCGCCCGTTACCCATATACCGTGGTTGGAGGCATTGATTGGCGCTGTGCCCCGCCACAGGTCGGTGTTGTGGTGCAATACCCAGCCGCGGCAGCCGTAGTGTACCTTTGCGGTTTTACGCCCCGACTCGGCCACCTCATCGAGCAGGTCGAACAACGGCTGGTGACACTCGGACAGGTTGGTTACCTCGGCCGGCCAGTAGTTCATCTCCGTGTTGATGTTGGTCGTCCATTTGCTGTCCCAGGGCGGGTCAAGCTGGTCGTTCCAGATGCCCTGGAGGTTTGCCGGCTGGCTGCCCGGACGGGAGCTTGCAATCAGCAGGTAGCGGCCGAACTGGAAGTACAGCGATACTAATTGCCGGTCATCCTGCTGAGCGAAGTTTTCAATACGCTGGTCGGTGGGCTGCTTTATCGCCTCGGTTGTGCCCAGGTCGAATTCGACCCTGCGAAACAGGCGGCGATGGTCGGCGATGTGGGCCCTGCGTAAATCGTTATAGCCTTTGCGAGCAGCCGCTATGATAGTCCGGCGGCAGGCGGTGGCCGGGTCGCCGCTGACATCACTGAAGTCCTTAAAACTTGTGGCGGCAGCAAGTATCAGTGTCACCGTATCGGCTTTGGTAACGTCTATCTTTTCAGAATCAACAGTGAGCTTGCCGCCTTTGGCCTTCGCCCGCAGCAGCGCCTCAAAATTCAGCACGCTGGGACTTTTTTGCTTCGTTCGCTTATTCACATAGTCTTGGAGCTGCCCTCGCAATGCTAACGTGTTTTTATTCACGATGAGGGTCTTTGTGTCCGGGTGGGGACTATCCAATTTTGCAGTGAACGTCAGTTGCCCGGATTTGTCGCTGCTCAGACGAACAACAATCACCTGGTCCGGAAAACTGGAGAAGACTTCGCGGGTGAAAGTCGTTTGGCCGATGCGGTAGCGAACTGTTGCCAGCCCGGAGTCGATGTCCAGCTCCCGGCGATAATCGACGGGCTCGTCATGAGTCGGAAAGTACAGATGCAAATCACCGAAAGGCTGATATTTTTCCTGCCGAAGCGGTACACTCATCATCTGTTCCATCGCCAGTTCTTCAGCCTGGCGCTGTTTGCCCTCGAACAGCAGCTTGCGGACGGTGGGCAAATACTTGAGGGCTCCGTCGTGCTGATATTCGTGCGGTTGGCCTGTCCACAGTGTGTCTTCGTTGAACTGCAGTTGTTCGTGTTCTGGGCCGCCGAAGACCATAGCTCCAAGACGTCCGTTTCCGACCGGTAGGGCCTCAGTCCATTTCTGTGCAGGTTGGCGATACCGAAGCTTCATATTTTGCCACTTCGCTGCATTATAGCGGGTTGTACGAAGGACTCCTTTCGGAGGACCTATTGCACATCCTGCAATAATCAAGCACAGAACTACCATATATTGAGTTACTCGGCTTGTTACTTTTCGCTTTACTCTTTTTTGTTTTATTCGCTTATCTTTCATACCGGCACCTTGTTGAGATAGGTTTTGTTCTCGCCGCGATGCGTCGCAGCGGGTTTATTTCAGCATTTCGTTTGTTCGCAGCCCCGAAGGGGACGCCTGTCGGCCTATGTATTCGGCTCGCTCGGGAAATTTTCTTATTCTATTCTCTGTGGCGGTTCTATCTTTTTGGGTTTCGATTTCAGAGACGACCTTGAGCAATTGGTTATTTGTGAAACTCAAAGTCTTTACGATGCGCATAAAGGTTCGCTCAGCCATCTCGGCATCGCCCATAATCTGCTGCACTTCGATATCGAGCTGACGGTTGTGCGGCAGCTTTGCGGTACCAAAAATAAAACCAAGCGGGGTTTGCGGTTGTTCTATAAGTGCCCAGTCAAAAGTGAGTGTATCCGTTTGTGTTTGGTCCATTTTTACAATCCGGCCTTCCACTTCAAAGGCCTTTTGCTCGAACCGCATTTGCGGGGTAGTCGTCTCAGCAACTAAAAGATACCGGCAGTAAGCCCAGGCTGTGGGCCTGTTGGAACCGAGGGCGAAATTACTGCTTAAAGAGAAGGCGTTTTCGTGGTACCTCCATCGCTTTTCAGTTTTCCAGCCGTTGCCCGCCGGCATTGATACGGATAAACCGGCCTGAGTTAATTTTATCGGCTCCGAAAGGATAAGAGCTGACTTGGAAGCGACTATAAGACGGGCAATGAGCAGCGCGACAATAAAAAGTCCCAAAAGGGCTATTTTATCGCCCCCTATCTTTTTTATATCGTAAGTTTTGTCCATATATACGGTAATAGTAATTGCCAGGCGTTTTTTTTGCAAGTTTACCCCATTAGAAATTGCAACGGGGGTACAAAAAAGGAAGATTTCTAACGGGGCTTACCCTTTAGACTATACCTTATTTGTGAGAAAACCGTAGTTATGGGACCTGAATCCTGCGCCCGTGAGGCGTGACGGTAGGGGCAGGCCTGTGTGCCTGCCCAGGGCAACCACACTGAGTTGCCTCTACAGTCTGCGTGTGGGATTTTCGGTGCTGAATTGGAATCGCAGCAAGTTTAATGTAAAACGCCTCTTGTTTATGGCCGAATTATATGTATATTTTCTAAAGAGAGAGGTTGATATGAATAAGGTGATGTTACTGCGCGGGAAGGAGCCGGAGAAAATCCTGCAAACCGCGATTGATAAAAAAGTAACTGCCATTATGTCATATTTGTCCAAAGGCAAATGGCACGTCGCAAAGGTGCTGCTGAGCGAGGTTGTGGGGGATAGACTAACTGTAGACAGTGCCGCCCCGAAGAAGAAACAGCACCCGCTAAATATACAGGCTAATCAGCCGGTCGGCATATCGTTTAAATATGAATACGGCAAGTTTGTTTTTGATACGACTGTGCTTGGTTTTGAGTCGTCGTCCAGCCCGGAGGCTGACGAGGGATGGGGCGGAACGATGATACTTGCGGTGCCGGGCCGGATAGAAGTTGTCCAGAGGAGAAGTTATTACCGTGTTAATGTGCCTGAATCACTGAAGGTAAAGGTGATAATGTGGCATCGCAGCGGCAGACACGAGGCAAAAAAACAGATACAGGATGCTGCAGAGGATATTCACAATTATTGCCAGGGCAGGCTTGTTGACATTTCCGCCGGCGGTGCGCAGGTTGTAGTTTCGTGCTCAGACGAGGCGGGCTGTCCTGAATCTGTCAGGTATGAGTCTAAAGGCAATACGTCCAGGACTTTTTGTGCCGGTGAGCTGGACTTCAAGAAAGGTCAGTTTGTTGGGATGCGATTTACACCTATGCCTTATGAAATGCCGTTGGTGGTCAGTGCCCAGATTAGAAATATCCTGCCGACCGCGGACGGCAAGAGCGCCTCTCTTGGATTGCAGATTGTCGGTCTGGAGGCAAGTCCCGAAGGTCATGAAGTGCTGGCGCGGCTTATTGGTATTGTCGAGCAGTATTATCAGATAAATCAATCCGGTGCCAGGCAGCGGGATATACAGCCGGTTCGGAACACTGTGTAACACACAGGCCAGAGCCGCACGGATTTTCTTTATCTCTCTATAATCCCCCCAGCACAAGTTAGAATATTAGGGAATCAGTGTATCAGGAAATCAACATGCAGGTTATCAGTGTATCAGGAAATCAGGGTGGAGGATGTAAAAGATACAGGATACCAGAAAAAAGCAAATATCTCGCTGTGCATTTATACTGCGCAGCTGACCTGAAATCCTGGTAACCTGATATCCACTACCTGATACCCTGATAACTTGGTACCCTTGTTTAGGTGATATCGTCCTGGTCGGCTATTTGGCCATTGTCAACAGTCGTCAAAGCTGAATTTGCTGCCGAGACGAGATTGTGCTTATTGCGGATTACTTTGTAGTAAAACCATTTCACGAAGCTGCTTGCCGCAAAACCACAGAATATCAGCACTAAAGCCGCCTGTATGTTCCAGATAACAAAGGCCAGGAGAAGCAGCACCCTTATAAGGTACGCAAATGGCTTCTTGCCCTTTAGGTACTGATTGATGATATGCGGATATCGAATCCTGCTGACCATTAGCACCGCTACGCCCAGGGCCGTAAAAGGCAGGACATAAATTATTACATTCAGGCTCGGAAGTGTTTCCTGATGGAATATTATCAGGCTGACTAATACCCCTGCAGCGGCGGGTGACGGCAGACCAATAAAGCTCATGTGGGCGGATTCGTCCTCCTCGTTTTCCACGTTGAACCTGGCTAATCGAATGGCCGCACAGCTTATATATCCTGCCGCTGCCACCCAGATGAAACGTTCCAGAAAAGTCTCAGCGACCGGATTAAGTCCTGCAAGGCCGGCCAGCTTGTATTCCAGAACTTTCAGCATCAAAAATGCCGGCGCCACACCGAAGCTGATTATATCGCAGAGGCTGTCGAGCTGGCCGCCAAAGCTGGAGGTGCTCTGGTGCATTCGTGCCAATCGGCCGTCGAGCATGTCGGCAATCATTGCCAGCAGTATCATATAGCCTGACATCGCAAAGTAAGAAAACTGCCCGATGCCGAGCTTTGCCCCTTTGCCCGCAAAGACAATGGCCGCGAAGCCGCATACGCCATTGAGAATAGTTATCAGCGACGGCAGGATGGCAATGTACTTTAACCTTTGCCTTCGCACACGCCGCAGAAGACTCTTTTTGGCAGATTCGGTTTTTAATCTCGGCATATCTCGTACCTCATAATGGTTAATTGGTGAGTTGACTACTACTCAACACTCACTATTTACTACTCGCCAACTTCGTATTTCACCAATGGTGTCAGGCCTGCTTTGACTTTATCGCCTATTTGGACCAGGCACTTTACACCCGCCGCCGGTGTGTGTCGCTCGGAATGCGGCGTTGCTGCCTTGTGAAGGGGCACGTACAATTCTGTTCTGGAGCCGAATTTTATCATCCCGAATTTCTGGCCGCCTGTCAATTCGCTGCCCTGGACTGTATCGCAGACGATTCGCCGGGCAATTGCTCCACTTATTTGCCGGACAATCAGTTTGTCTTGTGGACTGTCGGTTCTGAGCAGATACAGGTCATTGGACTCATTGACCCGGCCGGATTCTGGATTCATTGCGTTTTTAAATTTACCTTTTCGGTAGGTGATTTTTTCGACTTTGACATTGCACGGAGCGCGGTTAATGTGGGTATCGAAGATGCTCAGAAAGATTCCAATTCGAAGTGCAACTCCGTTGATGAAGTTGTCTTCCTGGATTGTCTCAATGTCAGTAACCCGTCCGTCAGCCGGTGCTAAAAACAGGTTTTTATCCGAAGGACAGCGTCGTTGTGGGTCGCGGAAAAACATCAAAGACCACATCAGAATAACAGCTAGCAGCCCAGCACCAATTAGGCGAGAGCCTAAGCTCAATTGGTGGTGGGTGCCTAACAGAAAGACAACCATTACCACAAATACTCCAACAGGGTAGATAACTACCTGCGGCAAACCATATTTTGTCAGCGGAATTCTCATATTCTCGATTCCTACCGAGCATCTGCTATCCGGTATCCAGGATATGGTAACAAAGATGGCACAGATTGAAACTGATTAACACAAATAAATCTGTAAAAATTCGTGAAACTTGTGCCCGCGCAGAGCCTGCCGTGACCGAAATAAAGCCTACCCTGAGCCCATTCGGTTGCGCTCAGGGTAAACTCCGTCGAAGGGTCGAATGGGCGGGTATCTGTGGATAGAAATCTTTGGAAATAAAAAAAGGCCGACCCTGTGGATATCGGCCTTTAAGGAGGAGGGGGGGTGAAGTAGGATTTAATTTTTAAAGTTATTTGCCTGCCACCGCTTGCGTCTGGCGGGGGCCAAAGGCTGATTTCCTTCAAACCTGGCCCTGGCTTGGCCAGCATTTCCTGATGCGGCCTCGGACTCCGCCGAGACAAGTGCCAAGACGAGAGCTGCTCCATAGAAACGTCCTATAACTGCTGCTCCTAATATCTATAGACGCAGGTCAGCCCAAAAAGTTACAGGATTTCTCAAAAATTTCTCAAAATTACGTAAAAATACTGATTCCACAACGCAGATGCCGCAGTTTCCAAGTGATTAACGCGGATAAATCAGTGAAATCTGTGGAGATAAAAAAGGCCGAGCAAATTCATCACTTCACTATGTTCAGGAAAGGCCTGAGCAATGTCGAAAGAACAAGCCCGGCCTTTGTAATTGTAGTCGTGCTTGAACAGTAAATTATTTTGGTAAATTCTCTGGATCAAAAATCCCTTCCGGAAATTCTGGATCAGTCTCAAGATAAACCATCTTGTTTTTGCCAAGGCCTTTAATCCTTTTTGGATACCACTGACTTGCCTCTGTTCGACCAAATTCTGTTACATCAGTTACCTGGCTATATTTATTATCGATCCGCCTTTGGCAAATATAATCTCGATTGGGATTCAAATAAAACTCTTTTCCTTGCACTTCGACACGAATAAGTTTGTTTTCTCTGGCATAATCGTCCTGGATAACATCAGCAGAGCCTCTAATATCAGGCCAACCCATATCTGCAATGGGACATGAGTTCCAAAATTCGCTTATCGACCATTTTCTGCCTTCGATTATCTGTTTTGTTGTTTTCCAGACCCCGTCATCTTCGCGACGAGAATTGTGATAGTAATTCCTTTCATAGATGGAGATTGATATCTGTCCGCGAGCTTTGCATGCTTGTGACCATTTTAGTATCGAATCAAAAGTATTTCCGATTTCCGCTGCTTGCTGTCGCCACTGGACGCCGATAGGTCCGGGCCTAAACATAAAGTGCCGTTCTTCTCTGAAACGTGTGCCATCGGTGTAAAAAATATCTACAGATTCAATTGGTGTGCCCAAAATGGAAAGCTCACTGGTCACGATAGCAATATACCTGTCCGTTGTTTTCCGGCGATAGGATTGATAGACCCGTTTGATATCCCACCACGATGGCAGTGGAAGACTGTTTATCATAGGTATATCGCTCGGTAATCCAATCTCATAGATATTTGCTGGGCCGTGCTCGGGATACTCAAACGTTCCTTTTTCCACCCGCTGCGGCTTGCCGGTTTTTGTATTTATATATCTCCTTTCTTCAGCGATAGGTAAAGATGTTGCCGTATCCACAAATATTTTGCCGCGAATAGCTGCCATTCCGGGTTTGATTGCCGAGACTATCTCAAATACCTCAACTTCTTGTCCATCGTATTGTCCTGTTTTTCGTGTAACTTCACCACCGAATGGTATCATTCGCTGAATGTTCCTTTCTAACCAGCTCCAGGGCGTATTTGCCTCTAACGGCAGTTTTTTACTGGACAAAGCTGTAACGACGATCCTTTTTGATACAGGATTATAGGTATGAATTTCCTGATTGGTGTAATCGGAATATGTAATGAGACCGCTATAATATCTCTGTATTACAATTTGTGACTTGAATGAATACCATATTTCAGTATCCGTTCGGTCCTCTTCGGATTTCTTATTTCCCATCTCATCCAGCATATATCCTGTATAACTGATATACATCCAGGGCACATTTCTAACTGCCTCTTTAACTTTCGCGTATGCTGCGGTTGTACCATCGAGAGAGACATTAAATGGATTTATGCCAATGAGTACCGCAATAATTATCACCGCGGCGGCGGCTAATTTGGTTATTGGGCTTTTCATAATGATTCTCCAGACATTTTGTACCGTGACAGCAGCGGAAGGATTGGCAATCGATGTACTATCAATACGGCTCATTACGCTCTCGATGAGTGACTCGTCAGGGCGGATTGCCTGAGCCAGTTTTTCCAATCTTTTTTCTATTGTTTCTTTAGCAGTCATTTTTCCGACCTCTCTAATATTTTTCGCAGACGTCTGTGTGCTCGCGAAAGCTGTTTGGTTACAGTGCCGACGCTTCGGCCGAGTGAATTAGCGACATCATTGACGCTGTTGTCGCCGAAATAGCGAAGCATTACGACCTGTTTTTCGGCACCGGGCAGTTTTACAACGGCAGCTAAAAGTCTCTGTTTGTCCTCATCGAGCCGGCCGTTCGGATTTTCTATCACCGCGGTCCGCCGCAGGCGGATCTCCAGCCGGGTCTCTTTTGGTCTTCGCCGGGCCGAATCCAGTGCGCATCTGCGGGTGATTTTCATCAGCCAGTGGCCGAAAGCTTCAGGTTTTCGCAGCCCGGCCAACCGTTCGTAAGCTCTTACGAAAGCGTCCTGCGAGACATCTGTTGCCGAATGATAATCGCCTAAAACGTCCAGCGCAACGGCACGTACAGGTCGTTCATAACGTTTTACAAGCACGGCAAAAAGGTCTTTTTCGCCGCTTAAGACAGCATTTACCAATTCGGCATCTGTTCGCATTACAGGGTCTCCTGTTGAAGCGCTACTACTATTAAGAGCTGATTTATGGCGAAAATGCGACAAGAAAAAATTTTTTTCCGGCGATGATGCCAGAGCAATCACGCGCTAATTAAGTGTGAGCCTATGCACAATTTATGCCTGACAAGAAGACCCTGCCAGTGTATCTAAGATGCAGCAGATGCAGAGCTACTTTTTTAATTGTTTTATGTGCCTCATCCCTTCGTTAAGGCGCCATTCAAGCGATGAAAGTATCCAGAATTGGAAGTGATTCACACGCATTTGTAAATGTATCATGTAGATTATTTTTATTGATAGCGTTACCGTTGCCAGTTCGATCATCAGAAGACGTGTTTTTTCGCCTCCTATTATTGAGCCTATAACGGAGACCGCAATTATAGTAATAAAAATTACGTTAATGAACTTTGTACGAAATTTTGGTACGCCGCCGATTTTACCTATGATAGCTCTGACCCGCTCTTTTTCCTGTTGGAAGTGTTCCAGCTCCTGCTTTAAGTCGCTGATTTCATTCTCGGTATTTTTGTAGTCTTTATTCATGATTTCCCCTTTTTGCTAAAAACAGCAAAGTTCATTCATCTTGAAATTTTCTATAGTCATATCCGATATAACTTTCACACATTTTTATCGTTGTGATTATCAGGTTATCTTAATCCATCGGTTTCATTGACACAAATATTTTGGGCATTTTTTGCCTTACTCTTTCGCCTCGGCCGAAAAAAATGAAAAAATCTTGTGTTATTTACGCATTCCTAAAACACAATCGGTGCGATGTGTCCAATATACGAAAAATAGCGGAGGGAATGTGAAACCACAAATGAAAAGCTGTCAAATGTGAAAACTCTGACCGCTGGTATTTCTGTTCTTGATTTCGGAAAGTTTGAGGTAATTTTTCCTAATTTTGCCGTTTCTTATAATCCCCGAAAAGATTTGCCTTGAAATTTCCTGAATTTACTGTTAAATGCGATGGCTTTAACCTAATCCTGCGATGATGGAATTGCTTTGCATTAGGATTTTGTGCAGGCTGATGGAAAATTTTGGATTTATCGGATTTTGTAAAGTCCGCTGTGATAAGAAAATGTGAAAAAACAGACAAAGAAAGGGAAGACCCGGAATGGACAAAGTTACAGGAACAAAAATGAAATTGAGTAAAATAGAGGATAGATTAGCAGTCCCGCTGGAAAAGGCTAAAGCCAAAGCTGCGGGATATTTAGAGCGAGGCTGGGTAATTGCAAACCATAAGCTGGTTTCATTCCACGCCGCATTTATTTCCTCGGTGTTGAGTGTCCCGGCCGATGTCGAGAACAAGTTCCAGACGCTGCGCTTTATGTTCGTAAGCTGGGAAACCATTGTTTCTCTGGCTATCTGGTATCTGTCCTGGCATATTGGCATCGCCATCCACGAAATGGGGCACTTCCTGGAAGCCGTTAAGCTGACCGCCTTGAGCAAGAACTCCCAGGAAAAAGCGGAAGCCGTTGTGAAAGGCGGGGGCGGCAAGTTCGGATGGTACGCGAAGATGTTCCTGCTGATACCGTGGGGCAGGTTCTACGGCGTCAAGAAGGAAGGTGGCAACTTCGCCCCCGATGCCCCGTACAATCTGGCCGTGGCCGCTGTCGCGCCTCTCTGGAGCGGATACCTGGCTTTGATATTTTTGCCGATTGCCGCAATAGGCATAGGCGTCGGGCTGGCCGCAAATATAGACATCCTCATTTATATCGGCCGGTTCCTCCTGGCTCCGGGCTGCGTGGGCCTGCTGGACAGGCTGCTGGCGGACCCCGGCAAGCTCAAAGAGTTCCGAAGAAGAGAGAAACTTGCCGCCGAACAGGCGGCCAGGGCCGCAGAAGCCGTCTCTGAGGAAAGCTGGTTCTACCAGGTGGTAAAAGTCAAGCAAAAACTGCTCGATACGAGAATGCAGTCAGTCAAGCTCAAAGACGGGACTAAGGTCACTGCTCCGTGGCAGTTCAGAAATTGCGCCATGGGCGGACGCCATACTGAGAAGGAGTATCCCGAAAGCAACATCAGTATGCAGGAGAGCATGTTTATGCCCCTGTCCGCAAAGACCTACGAAGATGCGCAGGAAATGACGGTGAAGTTGCAGTATCGGTTGAAGGAGATTATTGAATCCGCACCCGGGGCGAAGGTTATGGGCGTCGGCAGCGAAGGGGGCATCGCCACCTATGTGGATAAAGAACCCAACGACAGAGTGCCTGAACAGAGGATGTGGAGAATGATGAAACAGGCTATCCTCGATTGTGAGTATGTGCCGGGTATAGATGTCGCGATTGCACTTGACCCGGCCGCCTCTGAGCTGGAAAACGCTTACCGCGAGGAGACCGGGCAGAAGGACTCGGTCGGGATGTATCGTTTCTGGAGGGACAAGAGCAAGGTCGATATGAGCCGGGATGAAATCCTCGAGCTTTACAAGGAGGCCATGGAGACCGGCGTGCCCGTGCTTTCAATTGAAGACGGCTTTGGTGAGCTCGACCATGAAGGCTGGAAGAACCTGATGAAGGAGCTCGGGGACAAGATTTTTGTCATTGGCGACGACCTGGTTACAACCAAGGATGAAAACATCGAGAGCTGCGCGAGGAACGGCGAGATTAACACCACACTTATCAAAGCCAACCAGATTGGAACTTTGTCGGAGACGGTGCTTGCCATGCTGACCTCTTTGGCCTATGGAGCAGAACTTGTGGTCTCTCATCGTTCCAAGTCACCGAATGACCCGTTCGAGGCGGAAATATCGACCGCTATGAACACTTTGGGTATGAAGGCCGGCGGCGGAGCCAATACCGAAAGACTGCAGAAGTACGGACGGGTTATGGAAATAATAGCGCTGGCCAAGGCCTCGCAGCGGGAGATGACCGGCGAAGAGAGAAAAGAGGTAGAAGAAAACGTCAAAGAATTAGTGAGGATATTAACCGGCAAAGAAGATGTATCAGTTATGACGGATGCGGCGGAAATCGATATTACAGGCCTGTTGATGCGAATGTTGGCGATCGAAACCGTCAGTGGAACCGAGGAGGCAACCAATGCAGGCATACCATCCGCGGCGGCAACCCTGTTCTTAGGCAAAACCGGAACCATCCGTTTCAAGGGCTCAACACCTTTGGGACAATCAGCCGGAATGGATGAGGCCGTCCACTATATTGACAGCATCATCACCGCTGGCCAACTCACCGAGAAGTACCCGGATCTATTTAATGATGCCGGAGATGGCACATATCGCTTCAAGAAGGGTCTGGACTTTCCCGCCATCAAGGCCAAAAACGACGAGAACCTGCTGAATCGATGGCGGCTGGCCAGACGCTACGAGGGTAAGGGCTGTATGGAGGCCGTCAGGCACATCGAAACAGTTCTTGCCAAGGCGTTTACCGGCCGGAGGCTTGCCAAGCTTGGCAGCCTGCTCGACGTGGACAAAGAGCTGCTGCGTTTGGAGCACGACCAGGCCGTGGCTGTCGGTATGCTCTCTGATAAGGCATCGAACGAGGACAAGATTAAAGTAATGCAGAGAAAAGGAGTCCTCGGCATGAATGCGATTCTGTCGATGTCACTGGCTCTGGGCCGGGCCATCGCGGCAAGCCAGGGCAAGGAGCTCTGGCAACTTATTCGGGAAATGGCCGGAGAGACTATGGCCAAGTTTGCCGCGGCAAATGCAACGAACGGCGACAAAAAAGATTTGGCGGCTCTCAAGACCATGGACTTCGAGGAGCTGAAAGCGCAATTTATCAAAATCTCTCAGGAAGCAATCAAAGAGAAGAAGAATATATACGAGCTGCTTCGAGAACAGCTTCCGGTTTATCCTGTATAAATAAGATTATCAGCCCGGCTGGGCCATACAATGGCTTTATGTTCAAACAGGGGGCGGTTCACGAGCCGCCCCTCAATACAAGGACATAAGAACCTATATGCAAGGGCGAAACGTTATCCAGACGATTTTGTTTGTCATCTTTTTCAGCATCGGTGCGGCTTCGCTGGGCGTTTCTATACTTTGTGATGACCTTGTTCAGTACTATCGGAACAGGCAGCTCTTAAGGGTAACGCAGCAATCCGTGGATCGGCTCAAATCCCTGAACACTGACTACGATATATTGCTTGAGCAGTTGGAAAAAGACCCTAATCTTATTAAGCGTCTCGCCCCGGCTACGCTCGGCACCGAGCCTGAAGATGCGAACGCTGTTTACCCCAGAGCAACCCCCGAGCAGTTGGCTCCCGCTCACAAAGCATTGATGGAGGACCAAAAGGACCAATCCGATGCGGCGATGCTGCCCGAGTGGCTCACCAGGTGCAGCGAGCCTCGCCGGCGAATGACACTTTTTGTAGCCGGCTCGGTCTTAATCCTTATCTCGTTTACCTGTTTCGCCCCAGTTAAACAGACCCCCGCAAAATAACATCAGTAAATTTCTACTTTAGAGTTCGCCGCAACGGGAGATTTGGGTTTGACGAAAGCCGTCCTTTTGTTTACACTTTAGGGGCCATTTTGTTTTTTCGTCGAGTAAGTTGATACCTAATAAGAGTAATCAAAGGGAAGGAGTCAAATCATGCAGTCGAATAAACATATTTCACGCCGACGCTTTATAAAACGAGCTACAGGTGCTTCTGTTGGAGCAATAAGCTTCCCGTATGTCGTTTCGTCCTCAGCGTTGGGCAAGGCCGGCAGCGTTGCTGCGAGTAACCGAATCACGGTCGGCTGTATCGGCGTTGGGCCCCAAGGCACCGCGGTTATGCGCAACTTCCTGGCCCAAAAGGATGCCCGGGTCGTGGCGGTTTGTGATGTTAAAAGCAATGTTCTCCAGGCGGCCCAGGAGTTAGTGAACAAGCATTACCAAAGCACCGGCTGCGCAGCTTATAATGACTTTCGCAAGCTGAATGCACGCGATGACATTGATGTTGTCCTTGCCGCTACCCCGGACCACTGGCACGTGCTGGTAGCGCTGGCTGCTGTCAGGGCGGGAAAGGACGTGTATCTGGAAAAACCGATGGGGCTCAGTCTCGCCCAGGACCAGGCCCTGCGTGCCGCTGTGCACCGTCATGGAAGGGTCTTTCAGTTCGGCACCCAGCAGCGCTCAAGCCGTGATTTCCGTTTTGCCTGTGAGCTGGCCCTGAACGGCCGAATCGGAAAACTGCACACCATAAATGTCTGGTCTCCCGGCAGCAGCCAGGGCGGCTCGCCGGAACCCGTGCCTGTGCCGGAATGGCTTGATTATAATATGTGGTTAGGGCCGGCCCCTTATACGCCCTATACCAAAGACCGCTGCTCTAATGCGCTTTGGTGGTTCATTTCCGACTATGCCCTCGGATTTATCGCCGGCTGGGGCGTGCATCCGCTGGACATCGCACTATGGGGCGGTGGTGAAAAAGTCACCTGCCCGGTGGAAATCGAGGGCAAAGGCGTCTGGCCAACCGAAGGAGTATGCGACACGGCTATGAACTGGAATATTTTCTGCAGGTATGACAGCGGTGTAACGATGAACTTTACCGGTGACCCTTTCCCGGAAGAATGGAAGGAGCGTTACGGAAGAACGACCTCTCACGGCACAGCCTTTGAGGGCACCGAAGGATGGGTGCACGTTGACCGCTCCGGCATTAACGCTTATCCGAAGAAGCTGCTGACCACCGAGTTCGGGCCGAACGAAATTAACCTTTATAAGAGCAGCAACCACGTAAGAAACCTGTTGGACTGTGTAAAAAGCAGGGCCGATACGATATGCCCCATTGATGTGGCTGTGCAGGCGGACATAATTTGCCATATCAGTGACATTGCCATACGGCTTGAGCAAAAACTCAAGTGGGACCCGAAAACCGAGCGCTTCGTCAACAATGAGCCAGCCGACCGTCGGCTCTCTCGTCCGATGCGAAGCCCCTGGACGCTGTGAAATTGATTATTGATTATTTGTTTATCTTCTTATTGCAAAGGAAACTTCTGACGACTGCCTGGAACCAGAAGTGTCATTCCCGCGAAACCTGTCCTGAGCATGGTCGAAGGAGCGGGAATCCAGATTTCTTTAAATAATTTGTAATATCTTTTCGGAAAATACTCTTACCAAAACTGGTATTGCGTTTGGTTTCGTGCAAACTTTACAAAACGATTAAGGAGAAAAGTCAAATGGAAAGAAAGTTAGTCCCAATGTTATTGTGTGCGTGCATTCTTTTTGCAGGCTGTCAAACAGTGGAAAAGCAGTATTCTGAAACAACAGGCTGGATAAACCTTTTTGACGGTAAGACACTCAACGGCTGGAAGGCCAGCGAGAACAAAGACACCTTCAGCGTCCGCGATGGTATGATAGTGGTCGATGGTCCCCGTAGCCATCTTTTCTACGCCGGGCCTGTCGAGAACGCAAACTTTAAGAATTTCGAGTTCAAGGCCGACGTAATGACCAAGCCCGGCTCCAACTCCGGAATATACTTCCACACCGAGTATCAACAGACCGGCTGGCCGGATAAGGGCTACGAGGTCCAGGTCAATAACACTCACAGCGACTGGCGCAAAACCGGCGGCCTATATGCTGTCCAGGATGTCCGCGAAGGCGTTAACGATAACGAATGGTTCACCGAACACATCATCGTGCAGGGCAAAAGAATCATCATCAAGGTCAATGGCAAGACCACCGTTGACTGGACTGAGCCGGAAGACTGGAAGCCGCCGGAAGGGATGCCCGGCCGCAAAATCTCCAACGGGACATTCGCCCTGCAGGGACACGACCCGAAAAGCGTCATTTATTACAAGAACATAATGGTCAAACCACTGCCCGCAAAGCCGGAAAAACCAATCAAGGCGGTTGTAATTACCGGCGGGCACGGCTTCGAGCACGACCCCTTCTTTTCTCTGTTCAAGGGAAATATTGATATTGAGTACGTCGAGGCCGAGCAGAAAGACCACAGCGAGATATTCGAGGACATAAGCGGCTGGGATTACGATGTAATCGTGCTCTACAATATGACGCAGGAAATATCGCCCCAGCGACAACAGAACTTCATCGACTTACTTGAAAGACAAGGTGTGGGGCTGGTGGCACTGCACCATACGATGGGAGCGTTCCAGGCCTGGCCCGAATATCGCAAAATCATCGGCGGCAAATACTATTTGAAAGAAACGGCTGAAAACCGCGCCAGCACATATAAACACGACCTTGATATGAACGTGCACATTGCGGATGCCTCACATCCGATTACGCGGGATATGAGCGATTTCCAGATTCACGATGAGGGATATAAGTATTGCGGCTTTGAAAAGAACAATAAAGTGCTCCTGACCATAGACCATCCGGACAGCGATAAAACCATTGCCTGGACGAGAAAATATGGCAAGGCCAAGGTCTGCACTATCCAGCTTGGCCACGGTTCCACCGCTTACCAAAACCCAAACTATCGCCGGCTAATCGCACGAGCAATCAGATGGTCCGCAGGAAGACTGGATTAGAACTGAATATACGGTGGCCTTAGACTCCAACCATCTCAATCAATCTGTGCTTACCTGTAGCTGATGTGGAGCGTGAAAAAGGGTATTTCCTTGATTAGGTTGCTTTTTAGATGTACTTTATTGAAGATTGAACAAGAGCAGAAAGCGAGGATCGAAAGCAGGGAAAACACCCAAAGCATTGATTTAACTGAAAGACAGAGTTGGTGAGTTGATATGCATTGGAAAAGAAAACATAGATGTCCGGAGTGTAAAGGCAAACTGGAAGACTTCGGTGTAGATTTGAACACTCAGAAGATTGAGTGCATGAAATGCCACGCCCAATTCAGCCCACTAAAGGTGTTCAAAGATTCTGATATTGTATTTTTCTCAAAGTCACTTCCACAGGAAAAGCAAAAAGCATTTCTCGCCAAATTGGGATTTGAAAGACAGCCTGTTCGAAGGACACCAAAGCCTCTTTTGTATGGTTTTCTTTCTTTCATTATTACTGGCGGTATTATGTTCGGGATTATCCTTTTCGTATCCGGGCAGAGGATAATAGCTGTAAGCCCTGTCATTGGTAGTCTCTTGCTTTGTCTCGGTATTTACGAAACCTGCAAAGATGAAGAGAAACCACGATGGCGCAGGAAAAGAGGGACTGTGCGGTCAGACCCAAGTAATACTTAAATCACAGAAACACTTGCGTTGTTGATGGAAAACTAAGTTTATAATCATCCAGAGCTGCTCCAGCAGCTTTGATGGAAGTAGGCGGTTAGTGGCCTTAAGTGATTCTGATGTAAATGCCGGCCGAATTAAAGATTTAGTAAAACACCGCCTGAAACGCCGGGCTAAATGGTTTCGTTAGCCGAAGTTGTAGTGCTTTTTTACGGCTTCGTGGACGTTCCAGGTGCATTCGAGGTCTTCGGGAAAGACCACGAGGTCGCCGGGGCCGAAGCTTACCGATTCCTTGCCGTCTGTAACCGTTACCTTGCCTTTGAGCAGAAGGCAGGTTTCTTTTTCCGTATATGCCCAGTCGAAGGTGCTGGGCTCGCACTTCCAGGTGGGCCAGGCCTTGCAGGCCGTCACCTCTTGCTCGGTCGGCTTTTTGACAATCACATCTTTTACACTTGGCATATTATTTTACTCCTTTTGACTATTATCGATTCAGCTTGTATTATACCCCACATAGATGAATTGGGAATATGCAACAGGAATTTTTTTACTATAAGTCAGGACTTTATGGAGCAAAAGCAGTTAGACAAATTCAGGGTCTGGTTCGATGATTATGTAGCGGGCTTTTATGGCGATGATGAAGTCATCAATGCCAATTTGAAACTCAAAGAAGAGCACAGTCGCCGGACCTGTCGGGAGATGCTGTATTTGGCCGGCGAGCTGGGACTTGATGACAATCAGAAACGGTTGAGTGAAACGATAGCGCTTTTCCACGACATCGGACGGTTCGAGCAGTTTGTCAAATACCGCACATATAGTGACCTCAGAAGTGTGGACCACTGCCGATTGGGAGTAAAAGTTTTGCAGCAGACCAAGGTGCTTGATGGGATTGACCGGCAGGAAAAGCAGTTAATTGAAAAAGCGATTGAATACCACGGACGTAAAGAATTGCCGCCGGATTTGAAAGGTCAATGTCTGCTGTTCTCGAAATTGATACGTGACGCTGATAAGATAGATGCGCTTTATGTCGTAACGGAAAACTACAAAACATACCGGGACAATCCGCAGAAGTTCAAGCTGGACCTGGAGCTTCCGGATGAGCCGGAGTACTCGGCTGAAGTGGTTGAGGGAATTCTGAATGGTCAGCGTGTAGATTACAGCCGGCTGCGGACGTTAAATGACCTGAAGCTTTGCCTGCTTGGATGGGTCTATGATGTGAATTTCACGCCGACGCTGAAGCGAATAAAACGACGCAAATTTCTGGAAAAGCTGTCTGACTTTTTGCCAAACACCGAAGATGTTGAAAGGGTCAAAGAAAAAATATTCGGATATGTTGATTTTAGAATAGAACAGAACGGAAAATAATTGATTATTGGTTACTGATTATTGATAATTGAGTGTTCCGTTACGAACTAAAAATTGAAAGGGTTTTTATGGAGACGGTTTTGCAGACTAATATTGCGGGTAGCCGGCCGAATAGAGGCAAGGTTCGTGACATATATGACCTGGGCGATAAGCTGCTGATAGTTGCGACCGACAGGATAAGCGCTTTTGATGTGGTTATGGCTAACGGCATACCCGGTAAAGGAATTATCCTGACACAGATTTCACGTTTCTGGTTCGATTTTCTAAGCCCGGATGTGGAGCACCATATGATAAGCGATGATGTGGGCGATTTTCCCGAGCCGTTCTGCAATCATTCCGAGCAGTTGGCCGGGCGAAGTATGTTAGTTAAAAAGGTTAAAGTCCTGCCGATTGAATGTGTCGTGCGGGGGTATCTGGCCGGCTCCGGCTGGAAAGAATACAAGGAAAGCGGAACGGTTTGCGGACAGAAGCTGCCGTCCGGCTTGACTCAGTGCCAGAAGCTGCCGGAGCTGATTTTTACCCCGGCCACCAAGGCCGAGAGAGGAACTCACGATGAGAATATCAGCTTCGAGCGATGTGTCGATATTATAGGCAAAGAAGCGGCAAACTATGTGCGGGATAAGAGTACGGAGATCTTCAAAAAGGCCGGCAAATATGCCGAGAGCAAAGGGATAATCTTAGCCGATACTAAGTTTGAGTGGGGCCGTATCGACGGCAGGATTATTTTGATTGACGAGGTTTTGACGCCGGACTCTTCACGTTTCTGGCCTGCCGATAAATATCAACCCGGCAGAGACCAGGAAAGTTTCGACAAGCAGTTTGTTCGCAATTATCTCGAGAGCATTAACTTCGACAAATCGGGGCCGGGCGTCGAGCTGCCCGATGATGTCGGAGCCAAAACCAGCAAAAAATATATTGAGGCCTACGAGCAGCTCACCGGTAACAAGTTTGAGGTGCCAGTCAGTTGATATTTGAATAGAAGAATCACCACATTTTACTGGATGCAGTTGTTCGTGCTTGCGAGCGTTCATTTCCTGATTGATATGTTCGCGAGTATGCTGCCGGCAATCCTGCCCGCAATCCGGGACGAATTTTCTTTAAGCCTGTCTCTGGGTGGTCTTGTTTTGGTCGCGCTGCTTATGACGAGCAACGGCATTCAACCGCTCATCGGCCATTTGCGTGCCGACAAGCGAAGACCGTTGTTTTTGTATCTTGGGCTGATTTTAGCCGCCGCTATTTGCCTGCTGGGTGCCCTGCCCAGAGGCAGCGCTGCCTTTTCTTTAATAATTTTGCTTGCCGTCGTCAGTGGCTGTGGAATAGCGATAGTGCACCCGGAAGGGCTGCGGGCTGTGCATCGTCTTAAAAGCCTTCCGCCGGCGGTCAGCACAGCCGTATTTATGGCAGGCGGCTTTTTAGGCTACGCAAGCGGCGGCGCGGTCTCCACCTATCTCGTCTCCCGTTTTGGTTTGAAGGGTTTATATCCTCTGGTTCTTTGTCCGGTTATCGGTATTGTTATGGTCGTATTCCTGAGAATCCGCCTGGCGGTCGAGCGGAAAGTACGCAATAAAAATGAGGCCCGGACAGAGGAGAATCGGCTGCCTTTTTGGCTCATAATGGTTATGGCAATGCCGGCGGCTGTCTCTACGACCGTTCTTGCAAACCTTCTGCCGACAGTGCTCAACGAGCTTGGTTTTGAGCTTACCTTCGGCGGCTTTTCCACAACCATGTTTGGTCTGGGCGGAGCCGTAGGCTCGTTTGTCTGGGCAAATATCGCCGGCAAAAAGGGCGAGCTGAAGTGTTCAATTGCCGCACTTTTTCTTGTGCTTCCTTTCTTGGTGGCGTATCTGGTATTAATAAATACCAGAGTGGCTATATGGATATTATTTGGTGCCGGCTTCTGCGCAATCGCCGCTTACGTATTAATGATAACCTTATCGAGACAGGCCGCAGGGCTGAACCTCGGACAGCGAATGGGCTTTATGGTAGGCGGCACCTGGGCGCTGGCTAATATCGTTTTTATGGCCCTGCTGCCCACAGCCGAACACTTCGGTGCAAATGCCATCCTTAAGTTTACCCCTCTGGGCTATTTGTGCTCAGCCTTCCTTGGCCTTTTCGTTATGTTTAAGCCCCGAAACTCTGCCCATACAAAATCACCCGCCCCACAACCGATATCCAATCAAGGGGCTTGAGAATACTGTAGTCTCACTGTAAATGCCATGCGGAAAACGCTCAGGAAAGTTTAACAGCAGGTATAACCGTTTTGCAATGAAGTGGCAGCTTAGTTGTAGATCTGTATTCATGCTCTTGTTAGGCAAAGTGTAGCTGCTGTTGCCTTGAATGGATCCGTGTACTAATTCTTAGGACTCGTTCAAACTTCCTCAATAAGTCCGGCTCGCAGTGTTCAATCAATTTCAATACGTCTTGTTCATCCTCAACTGTATAGAAACTCTTGGTAGGAGAGAAATAAACGAGTATTTTTTTGTTGAGTTCGCTCAAATTCAGGATATTGTTCAAAGTGCCCTTGCTTTTTCCATCCCACAGCATGAATCCGTAATCGGCTTCGCCGACCATAAGGACATCTTTAGTGCTATAATAATTAAAATCTTTCTTGCTTCTGCTCGAATGAACATTCCGCGTTTTCCACTTCCCTATGTTGTTTCGGCAAACATCGCCCATGCAAAATACCAAAACATTTCTATAGTTTTTCTCAGCGAGATATGTTTGCATCGCCTTATCAGCACCATTCGCATCGCCAAGCAGTAAAAGATGCCCATTGGTAATAATATTGTCAGTGCGTTCTTTTACTGTTTGGTTCAATCGTCCAATTTTGCGGGAACCGCCAAAGAATACCTTAATCATTTCCTTCCCCTCGTTATAGTAAGCGTAAGAACATACACTCCTTTTACTTTGCCCTTGTTTTTCAATGTTTGAGTTATGGAATTAAGGGTTGCACCTGATCTATAAAGGTCGTCAAGCAAAAGCACATTTCGTCCTTCTACTTCGCGTTTAGCAACGTCAAAAGCATCTTTCAGAATCTCCATCCGTTTGTTGAAATCATACACATTCTTGAGTTCGGGAGTTGTCTTAATCTTAACAGCACAATCTGTACATAATGTTATATTGATAAACTTTGAGATACCTTTGGCGACATGTATCACAGGTTGAAATGGCCGAGTTCCTCTGGATGGAGGAACGGGAATGATTAAATCCAATGGCCATTTTAAGCTATTCAGAAATTCTGAAGCAGTATCTACGATAATCCGAAGTACCGACTTATCAGTCTTATATTTTAGTCGATACAAAAGCTCTCCCATGTCACTTCTCTTGGTGTCAAACTGTGGATGTCCATATTCATCATCGCCAATATATTCGCTGCTTATTGTATGGTAATCCAAAGAGTAGCCGCAAGTCCACTTCCCTTTTATCTGCTTTGGTGAAATCTTCATTATGGTGTTCCACCTGTTCTACATGTCAGTTTAAATCATCCACTTTATGCATAGAATATTTTCCTTGTAAATATTTTAATATAGCACATCTTCCCATGCAAGTAAAAACAAGATAGAAAGCACACACGGTAAATTTGACTAAACCAACTGACAAAAATCCAACGTTCGGTAGAAATTTTTTTACACAAAATCAGCTCTACGCAGTTATTATTGTGTGAAAACTGAAAATTTTCAGGTTTTACCCAAGATTGGAGCATTGTAGATGAATCATTCGAAGCGAGCCGAGCTTTTCAGACAGCTACGGACGAAATATGCAGGATTTCTGGCATCGGTTCTCTGGAAAGCTGACCGGCGATAAGCAATCTGCCAGCCAAGCAGTCAAAGGCAATAGTGATGCGATACCTGGAACAACAGGATTACGGGAATATCGCTGCCCAAATAGGCCCGGCGGTAGCTATTAGGTGAAAAAGATTGAAGAAAATTGTGTGTTAATCGTTTTATATTAAAGTAGAGATTCAAATGAAAAAAAGGAGATTGAAATGAAAAACTTAAAGAACCGGCGTTTGGTATGGGCACTTGTACTCTTGATATCGGTGTTCTCAGGCAGATTTCAGACGCAAGCCGCTCAGCTCGAACCGCAGACATTTTACTACGGCATTGAGATAAACGGAGTCCTGTGCGGATACTCAGAGATTAGTGTTTCGCCCATGCTAAAAGACGGCAAAGATATGACTTTGTTGAAACAAAATGTCTTTGCAATGCTCTCTGCGCTCGGGAGCAAATTCAATACGCAAGTCAAGCTAACATATCATATCGACCCTGCAACCGGCAAATTTTCTTACCACGATAGTGACATTAAGCAAGGTCCGACACAATTAAGTTCCGTAACTTACATTGAGGGAGATAAAGCCCGCTTTACCTCGACACCCGGCGATAGAGAAACCACTATCACACTGCCGGCGGATGTCGTCCTCGAGAATACACTGTCCTTTCCCCATCTGGTAAGAGACTTTGTCGAGCGCAAGATGGACAAGGCAAGTTATGAAATCTATGAGGTCATGGAGACTGAGGTTCAGAAATCGACATATACCAAAGCTGGAACCGAAGAGCTGGAGCTTGCAGGGAAAAGCTATAACGCTCTGGTCCTTGACAAGCTAAACCACAAAACCGGTTTGAAAGTAACAATGTGGCTTGATGTTGAAACCGGACGTGTGCTCAAAGCTCTCGCCCCGGGTAACAAGGTAAGCTACCTCGCCGACCCCTCCGTTGTGAACAGAATCAAAATGGCGGACGTGGACGATAACCTCTTCGCCAAAGTCGATGTGGCAATTGCCGATGTTCAAGCCATATCATATATGAAGGTCAAAGCCACCATTGAACCTACAGGATTGTGGGTGACCGAAGAAGGTCTTAACGTACCTGGCCAGCGTTTTACAGGCACAATAAAAGACAATCTGATAGAAGGAGTTTTTGAGATTGAACATAAGCGGTATGATGGCTCGGACGCCCCGCCTTTTCCTGCGGATTTCAGCAAAGACCAGTTCCTGAAAAAGTATCTCGAAGCGGAGGAATTCATCGAATCGGACGACCCTGTCCTCATCAAAAAGGCGCAGGAAATAACTCAAGGCTCAAAGGATTCCTGGGAGGCGGCCTGCCGGCTTAGCAAATGGGTTGCCGAGAACATTGGTTATGCGATTCCCGGCGGAATGACCGCCCGCAAAACTTATGACCTCAAAGCCGGAGAGTGCGGATCACACTCGATTCTTCTTGCCGCCTTTTGCCGGACGCTTGGAATACCCGCACGTGTCGTCTGGGGATGTATGTATGTCCCCAATTATGGCGGTGCCTTCGGGCAGCATGGCTGGAGCGAAATATATATGGGCAAGGCAGGATGGATAACTGTCGATGCCACAGCCAATGAGATTGATTATGTCGATTCCGGCCACATCCGCATCGGTGAATTTCAATCTATGGTTACGGCCCTTAATCCCGAAAAAATGGAAGTGCTGGATTTTAGGGCCGGCTCAATGAAAATGGGACAGACAGAAGAATCTGCATCCCAGATGTACCAGGCATACGTAGGTGAATACACCAACCCTTCTACTAAAACTGTATTAAAGGTATTTGTTCAGGGTGGAAGCCTGGCCGTTGATATTCCAGGTAAAGTAGTCCTGGCACTGAATGACCCGGATGAAGAGCGTATATGGTATTGTAAATTGTCGAAGCGGATTTATTTCACATTTAAGAGAAAATATCTCGGCTTTGGCAAAGTCGAGGAAATGCAGATACATCAGATTATCCCTCTGCCAAGGAAATCAGGGCCCGAAAAAGTAGATAATAATGTTCCCGAAAAATTCAGGCCATATCTCGGCAAGTATTCACTTGCGGCTCTGCAGGCCGAGTTTACGGTACTTTATAAAGATGGCAGCCTGGCAGTGGATGACCCCCTTGCAAAGAAAATCGTAAAGCTTCAGCTTCCGGATGAAAAAGGAAGGTGGCTTGATGAATTTAATAAAAATACAATCTTCTTCGAGATGGACAACCAGGGCAACGTCGAATCAATGAAGATAGATTCGGTTGACAAATTTACCCGGTGAAAACGGAGACATAATATGATTACTTTTGAGAAAAAAGAAGAGGTAGTACCAATCTGCCCGCACTGCAAAAAAGAGCTTACAACCGTATGGTTTCAGCAGCTCAAGGGTGACCTGGGCAAGCGTTGCATCTACTTTTGCCCTCAGTGCAGGTCCTGTCTTGGTGTTTCTCAAAGGAAAGGAATCGCTCCATTTGGTTTGTGAGCCGATATACAAGTTTTTTAGCTGCTGCCGTTTCTAAAAAGTGAGTGTAACATTTAATAAACACCGTCATTCCGACCGAAGCCCCCGTTCCACCACGAGGTGTCCTGCGGATTGCTTTCGCACCTGTGCCTGCGTTATCCCCTTTGCTGTCTGCGACAGCAGACAAAGGGGTGCAGGCAAAAACGCCGATACTTACTTGAAAAACAAAAAAGAATAGGTGTTTGGAAAGGCGGTCTCGTGTGTTAAGATGGGTAAAATATCCGCAATTTTTCAATCAAAAACGCTGATACTTCCGCACAAAAATCAAAATTTTCAAGAATTTTTTAATTCTTTTCCCCACAACGACTTAGCCCAAATCCCCCTCGGCAGGCGGGGCAGATTTTCGCATCAAACACGCATATACATCCAATTATAGAGGGCACGGCTTTCAGCCGATGGCCGAAAGCCGCAAGTCCGCATGTCATTTCGACAGTAGTCCCGAAGGGATGAAGTGGAGAAATCTATTAAAAATGTCATTCCTGCGAAAGCAGGAATCCAGAACCGAAATACGAGATACAAGACCTAATCTCTAATTTTCTAATCCTCTAAGTAGTGATTATCAAGTTCAATTTTTCCATAACGGTTCCCGATCCCCTCGTATGGCCTTTCGTGGCTCTGGTACTGTTCTACCGCCGCATCCGCTACGGCTACCCCTTTCGCCGCATACCGCTCACTCAGGGCAAATACGCCATCGTGGACCCCGAAGATTACGAGCGATTGAGCAAACACAAATGGCACGCGATTAAGAGCAAAAACACCTTTTATGCCACCCGGAGGATTCATCTGGGTAAAAACAAGTGGAAGCATATTAAGATGCATCGCGAGATTCTCGACCCGCCCGACCATCTATACGTCGATCATATCAACCATAAAGGCTTCGACAATCGCAAAGCGAACATGCGAACGGCCTCACACAGGCAAAACAGCTACAACAGGATACACTTTAGAAAGAATTCATCCTCAAAATATAAAGGAGTGAGCTGGAAGAAACGAACGAAGAAATGGAATGTTCAGATATGCTATAATGGCAAACGCAAAACTATCGGCTCTTTCGACGACGAAATCGAAGCCGCAAAGGCGTATGATGCAGCCGCCAAAAAATACCATAAAGAGTTTGCGGTCCTGAACTTTTGAATCCCCGCATCTTCGTTTTGGCCAGGCAAAACGGCGGGGACCAACGCCCCAAGCAATCAATAATAAATCGTAAATATGAAATAATAAATGTAAATACGCCGTAAAGAAATCTCTAACAAGCGAACTGTGATAATTTATTCTGATAAGTAGTGCATATAAAATATACTTTTGGAACTTCTAAGCCACAAAGAGAACTGAATTGTTGGCGAAAAATAGGCTATTTCGCCGATATTGAACAAAGAAGGATATTTTGCAGTACCTAATATCGTGTATTGTGTTTACAAGCCGCTGGTAGCTATTGAATAAAAAGTATAGTATAAGCTTAAAATACAAGCATAAGTGTTTTGCTGGAAGGTTGATGAAGAATGACTTTTAACTATGAATATCAAATGATTAGACCTGCCAAGGCTTGGCTTAAGTGTAAAGGCCTTTTAATTAAACATGAATTTCCCACTCCGTGGGGAATTTGTGACCTTGTGGGATGTTCTTTTAATAAGCAAAATGTTAATAAGAGGTTGAAATTAGGCCAGAAAAATCCCATAGGTTCATATTTTCGCGTATTGCTCCTTTCAAAAATTCCAGAGGAAGAGGAAGGTCCCCCAATAGTCCGTAGTAGGTTGGTTAAAATGTTTTCTGAGTTCTTAGACAATAAGCGAATCACATTGGAATTGAACCGTCTTGAGAGAGACAAATTCATTCATAAAACAAACTCTGGTTCATTCTACAAACTAAACGGATGGATGCCCATCCATAAGAGACTCGTTGCCTTGGAACTTAAGCTTTCGCGCGTCCAGGACGGCTTACGACAAGCAATCACCAATCTGGAATTTGCTGACGAGTCCTACATAGGTCTACCTATGCAAGCAGCAAAAAGTCTTGCTAGAAGCAGTGACATTCCACTTATTGAACGATGTATTGGTATCGTCGGCCTCAACTCAGAAAGCTACAGAGTCCTCAGATCAGCAAAGTGCAGTAGGCAGAGCACCGATCCAGTTCTTCAAGCCCATTGCGTTGAGCGTTTCTGGAGAGACTGCCCTAAAGGCAATTTAACATAAGCTGCTCAGCCACTTTTCCAGACTTTCTCACAGAAGCCGGACTATTAGGCACTAAACTTGCTGACAAAATAGGCAGTTGGCTACCTAGGACGAATGCGGAGGACAAGTCTTGGTATAGTGCAAGTGCCCTTCCATCTTGTGGGCTCGCGCTGATTTTTTCAAACCAATGCTTGTAGAATAGCGCAGTGTATTTTTTTGCTGCCTCTCGAGACTTTAGCATATCGAAATTGGCTCGAATGTAGCGCAACTTTTTGTATGCGGGGTCATACGAATTCAATCTCTGAAGCGCATCATCAAGCCATGTTCTTAAATCTCTATTGATTACTACCCAACGGCATAATGGCGGTATTGCAATCCTTGAACTTGGTGGTCTCGGGACACCACCTGAAATATGATAAGCATATCTAGATCCCAGAGATATAGCTACGCGTTCACATAGTCCGCGGGCCCAAAGAATTAGATTAATACCCCAGTATGGACCTCCGATCTTGATAGATTCTTCGGGCAGTTTCTTTTTTAACAGTTGATGGAATTCGATCAACCTTGCATATCTATTGCGGAATTTCTCATTTCGAGTTTGATCCAATAGAGTTGAGTCAACTACCCAAATTCCATCTGTATCCGCTTCTTTATAGCATTCCAGGGCCTGAGTTAACTTGTCGTCTCGTATAGGCTTGCTATTGATTTGACGCTGATTAGTAAATATCAAAGGTAGAATTAATTTGCCTCTAAATCCTTCGCTTTCTTTCCATGCTTTAGTTGCTCTTGCTAACATCTTATTAATTTTGTTTCTACTTCCACGATCGCTCAAAGGCAATTGCGGCACTGTGACCCAAGCTGGTCTATACTTTATGCAATGACTCAATAGATCCCGTACAAATATTGCAATTTCTTCATAGTGAGTTTGCTTCCAGTTCTTTCTGTTGCACAAGATTTCGTAATTCGGAAAATCTCGGAATAATTTTTCCAAGTTCCTCCAAAGTTGTTTCTGTCGTTGTGTCCACTCACTCATAGGTGTATCTGGCCATTTTGTTGACAAGCGTTGTTCATAAGCGTCAACCGCAGGGTCAAGCCATATTGAAACAGTACTAGGCAGAAAGTTCCTTAAAGCTTCTATCGATTCAAGAGATACTCGGCAAATGTCTGCATCCTTGTATACATCCTTTACTATCCGGCAATCTGCTTCGCTATTCACAAAAGGTATGTAATCTGCCATCAATCTTTCCTTTTAATATCGAGTTTTGCGCGCCATGTTAAGTAATTGCATGTATGTTCCGGCTCTGGGAAAATAGACATCTCGTTTATCCCAATATGATCGAGTTCTGTAAGTAGCTGTTTCTTATACTCCTTTCTTATCCTCAGGCACACAAGCCCAGGGGCTTGCTCATCATTTAATGCGAATTCCCTTGATCCAGCAAGTGTAAAGGTGCCTTGTTGAAGCATTATCCTTTCGGAATTCCAAACAGGATATATTGCTATCGTACGCCGACCATTGCTTCTTTTTGCACCCAATAATTTTAGGTATTTGTCAATTATGGGTGCATCTGAATGCGCATCAAATACACGTGGCTTTTTTGGGTCCACTTGCCTGTTAAGATTTACGGGATTCAATATGAACACTCCACCATCACATTCATTTAGTCTACAACACGCAAAATATAGTGCAATGGTAGCACTTCTTGTCCAATCAAGTAGACGCGTCGGAAGCCTATGATGACGAGCGAGCTGAACCCACTTCAACTGTTCCTCCGGTCCAGGAGGACTAACAAGCTTTATCTCAGCGTATCTCTTAAATTCCGCTAATAAGCCCAATGCTTTGTTTCTCTCAGCTAAAGTCTGATACCTTAAAGCTGACGGTACAAGTTCATGAGTTATATTAGCATGCCCCCTGAACCAGAACTCTTCGTCTTCTTTCATTACGGAGTTACATACGTCAAAGTATCGTCCAAGATGGTTAATATCCTGTGGATAAATACTACACGCAGTCGTTGTTTTTTCATCGTCCTTCGACTTTTTCTTAGTAACCTTTTTTCTATTAGTCACTTCACGACTCCGAATTATTTATACAAGTTTGATGATAAGTCCAAATGATGTCAATTGTGTTCAATATTGTAAGGTTGTCTCTTCAATTTTGTTTCTAATCTCCCGCCAACATCTTAGCCAATACACCACACTTGCCCTATCGCCTTCTCCACCTCCCCCTAAATCTAATCAAAATGGCAATTCCCATCAACAAAAGAAAATTTACGCAATACGTGATTAATCATAGCGTCAATATATGTCAGCGCACATTTTTCGCGCTTTAATGGAATAAGGCGTTTATGTGGCCGTGAATGTTGATGGCAAATCTTGAAAAAAACTGAAAAAGTTGCGGAAATTGTAGTTGCAAAATCTTTCATTCGTTGTATAATTTGTTTTATGAAAGGAAAATGCACATTTTGTTATGCAATTCAGGCTGCTATCAGCCTTAACCTGCTGCTATTGCGCCGCCTGCCCCCGCGTCTCATGACGCAAGACGTGGCGGCGGGTCAGGCGCAATAATACACTTTCCCCATCAAAAAGCTATCTTTATCCTTTTTATCGTTAATTCGTGGCAATTTGACCCTGCTTGGGGCATAATTAGCCGCAAGGTAAAGACACAGATTGAGAATTAGCCGCGAATTAACACAAATGGGCACGAAGAAAAGAAAAAAATTAGAGTAAATTCGTGGAAATTCGTGGTTAAAAATATAAATCTGTGCAATCTGTGGTTTCGAAATTGGAGAAAAAGCAAATGTCCAAAGAAAAAGTTCAAATTTTCGACACAACTTTACGGGATGGCGAGCAGGCGGCCGGTACCCGTTTGGGTGCAAGAGAGAAACTGGAAATCGCCCGGCAGCTTGTTCGCCTGAACGTCGATATCATCGAGGCGGGATTTCCGGCCTCCTCGCCGGAAGATTTCGAGGCCGTGCGCCTGATATCCGAACAGATTGAAGGGCCGATCATCTGCGGCCTGACCCGGGCCATAATAGATGATATTGAAACCTGTCAAAAGGCTTTGAAAAAAGCCAAGCGCTCCCGTATCCATACCGGTATCGGCGTATCCGAGATTCACATCGTGGGAAAATTCGCAGACGACAAATACGGCAGGACGATGGGCGAAAAGCAGGCCACTATCCTGAAGATGGCCATCGAGGCGGTCAGGCACACCGCTCAATATACTGACGATATCGAATTTTACGCCGAGGATTCCGGGCGGGCCGAACGGGGCTTTCTTTACGAGGTCCTTGAGGCCGTTATTGATGCGGGAGCTACCGTCGTCAACATTCCCGACACTACGGGTTATTCCATGCCCGAACAATATGGTGCTCTTATCCGGGACATTCGGGCCAACGTGCCGAACATCGCCAAGGCAATAATAAGCGTCCACTGTCATGACGATCTGGGAATGGCCGTGGCGAATTCATTAGCCGGCGTAAAGAACGGAGCAAGACAAGTAGAAGGGACTATAAACGGCGTGGGTGAGCGGGCCGGCAACGCGGCTATTGAAGAGGTGGTCATGGCAATCCATACGCGTCGCGACTTCTTTGAAGAGGTCCAGACGAACATCAACACCCGCGAGTTCTATCGAACCAGCCACATGGTTTCGGATTTGTTAGGTATGCCGGTTCCCGCCAATAAAGCGGTTGTGGGCCGCAATGCCTTTGCCCACAGCTCCGGAATTCACGTGGACGGGTTTCTGAAGAAGCGGGAGACTTATGAGATTATGAGGCCTGAGACCATCGGCCTTGACCAGAGCCGTGTTGTTCTGACGGCGCGCACGGGACGTCACGGCCTTCAACATCGCCTCGAAGAGATGGGATATAAATTATCTAAGGCAGAGCTGGACAAGACGTACGAGCGGTTTCTGGTCGTGGCCGATAAGAAGAAAGAGGTCTTTGAGGCGGACCTTGCGGCCATCATCAGCGACGAGATTCACGTGCTTGCGGAGCCGATGTATGAACTGGTGTACCTGCACGCGACCGGAGGTTCCGGTACTTTGCCCACGGCAAGTGTCAAAATAAAAACTAAAGACGAAACGAAACAAGCTGCTGCATGTGGTGATGGCCCGGTGGACGCGGCGTATGAAGCGATAAGAGAAGCCACGGGGCTTTCGCCCAAACTCGAAAACTATTCGATCAGGGCCGTTACCGGCGGCAAAGAAGCGCTCGGCGAAGCCACCGTAAGAATCAAAGATGATGGCAGGACCTTCATAGGCCGGGGCATCTCCACTGATATTATCGAAGCCAGCGGAAAGGCGTATATTGATGCTATCAACAGAATGGTCGCAGCAAGAGGCGAAGGGCCCGAAGTTCAAGTGGAACTGTAAATTTCGAAATTCGACCTGCTGCGACCAGTCGCGACGAGACCGACTCGGCGGGCGAGAGCAGCACGGCGAGAACCCGAAACAAATTCAAAACAATGGCAGAGAGAATATATGCGTTGATGAGTAAGAGAAAGAGAGACTAAGACTATGGGAATGACGATAACGGAGAAGATACTTGCAAGAGCGGTCGGTAAGGAGAAGGTTGTGCCGGGCGAGCTTATCGATGCGAAGATTGACATCGTTCTGTGCGTTGATGTTACGACGCCGCCGGCTATTTCGATGCTCGTTGAAAAAGGTATTGATAAGGTATTCGACCGTGAAAGAATCGTTGTAACGCCGGACCATTTTCAGCCGGCCAAGGACATCAAAAGCGCCGAGCTTCACAAACGGCTCGACGGCTGGGCAAAACGACACAATATAAAATACTATTACAAGCTCGGCAGGGCCGGCGTATGCCATGCGCTGCTGCCGGAGCAGGGACATATTCGGCCGGGCGAGGTTGTTGTCGGGCCCGATTCGCATACGTGCACATACGGTGCGTTTGGGGCTTTCAGCACCGGGATAGGCTCAACGGATGCGGCGGCGGCAATTGCGACTGGACAGCTATGGTTTAAGGTGCCGGCTTCGATGAAGTTTGTCCTCAACGGCTCACTTGGGTCCGGCGTTTATAGTAAAGACGTTATCCTTGCGATTATTGCAAGAATCGGTACGGATGGGGCGCTTTATAAGGCGATGGAGTTTGTGGGTCCGGCGCTGGCCGAGATGTCGATGGAAGCGAGGATGACCATAACGAATATGGCTATCGAGGCCGGTGCAAAAAGCGGAATAATCGGCTTCGACGATGTAACAAAGGAATATCTCGATGAGCATCTGAAAGACAAGAAATATTACACTGTTTACGAATCGGACAGTGACGCAGAATACGATGCAACCGAAGAATTTGACTGCTCGGCTATCGAGCCGATGGTTGCTCTGCCGCATCTGCCCAGCGGTGGTGTACCCATCGGTGAATGTGCCGGCAAAGAGATGGACCAGGCGTATATCGGAAGCTGCACAAACGGCCGAATCGAAGATTTGCGAATTGCAGCGGAAATCCTCAAAGGAAAACAGGTCGCAATCCGCACAATAATTGTGCCGGCGACGCCGGTTATCTGGAAGCAGGCTAAAGATGAAGGGCTGTTCGATATATTCTATGATGCCGGCTGTGTAATCGCCGCTCCAACCTGCGGGGCGTGTCTGGGCGGCTTTATGGGCGTTCTGGCCGCGGGCGAAAAGTGCGTCAGCACAACCAACAGAAACTTCGTCGGGAGAATGGGACATCCGGAAAGCGAGGTGTATTTGGCCAGTCCGGCAACGGCGGCAGCAAGCGCGGTGGAAGGAAAACTTGCCGACTGCAGACCACAGATTACGCAGATTAGTACGGATTAACACAGATTGATAACAACGAAAAAGGGGCTAATTTGTCTGAAATAGAGATTAAATTTTTATTTGAGGTTATAAAGATGAGTGTGGCACATGTTTAGAGGCGTGACCAGTGCCTTTAGGTACGTAAATATTAAAATTGAGAGATTTAACATTTAGGTGAAAATTATGGCCAAAGCTCACGTTTATAAAAGGGCTCACGTTAATACGGATGAGATTATACCGGCTCGGTATTTGAATACCGATGACCAAGCCGAATTAGCGAGTCATTGTCTTGAGGATTTGGACAAGGAGTTCGTAAATAAGGTCAAAGAAGGAGATGTGATAGTGGCCGGTGAGGATTTCGGCTGTGGCTCGAGCAGGGAGCACGCCATCTGGGCCATTCGCGGGGCGAAGGTCCAAACGGTTATTGCAAAATCCTTCGCCCGAATCTTCTATCGCAATGCCATTAACAACGGCTTTTATATTATCGAATCGCCGGATGCACTCGAAAAAATAAACGACGGCGACGAAGTGGAAATTGATTACAAAAACGGCTTGATTAAGAACCAAACGGCCGGCGTTGATATCAGCTTTAATCCGCTGCCTGACTTCGCGCTTGATATAATCAACGACGGCGGACTGTTGGAGCATATAACCAAAAGAACCACGGATTGACACGGATTTTTCTCAAAAGGAACCACGGATTAACACGGATTTTTTTCAAAAGGAACCACGGATTAACACGGATTTTTTTCAAAAGGAACCACGGATTAACACGGATTTTCACGGATATTAAATTAAAGGAATAGTTTCTTGAGCGAACAGGACTTGGTGCATAGCGAGTTGACAAGGGCTGTCATCGGGGCAGCGATGGAAGTGCATTAAAATCTTGGGCCGGATTTCCTGGAAAGTGTTTATGAAGCGGCTATGGCAATTGAGTTTGATCTCATAAAGGTGCCTTATGAACGGCAAAAGTCGATACCAGTGATGTATAAGGGAGAAAAAGCCAAGGATTCCTTTTGTGATTTCCTAGTCGGCGAGAACGTATTAGTGGAACTCAAGGCGTTAAAAGCTATCACGGGTGTCGAGGAAGCTCAGGTTTTGAACTATCTGAAGGCAACGGGGCTGAAAGTCGGGTTGTTAATAAACTTTGGTGAGCAATCATTGAAGTATAAGAGATTGGTGTTGTGACGACAGAAAGAAACCGCGGATTAACACGGATTAACACGGATTTTCACAGATTTTAGATTTTGATATTTCGACGCAGAGGTTGAAAAGTTGTTCGCTCAAATACAAGCGTTTGGTTTTTGAATGAATGCAAAAAAAACGCGTGTAATACGTGGAAGGCCGGGCGTGTCGGGATTTTTTTATTGCCTTAGGCGATAATACAGGTCATAATAGAATCAGCAGGGGCGGATATTTTTACAATTGATATGCAAACATCACTGCATTGGAAATAATTCAGTTAGTTTGATTAACAAAAAGTCCGCCAGAAAGACGGCGGATAAATCCGCCAAATGAATGGAGGGTGAATGTTGTATATTGTTATATTATGATACTAAATAAATTAATCGCTTATGATCAATATAATAGATAGAAAAGCTAATAGGTTAATATCGAAGGCAATTCTAAGAATATCAAAAGAATATCAATTTGATAATAATCCTTGGTTTGTTACTTATAGCGGAGGGAAAGATTCAACTGCAGTTCTGAGACTAATTTTTCAAGGTCTTTTAAATGTAAACTCTTATCATAAAAACATAAATATAATATATATTGATACAGGTGTAGAAATACCGTATGCATCAAAGTTAGCTGAGAAGGTTTTATATGATTTTAAAATAGAATGTAAACATAACAAATTACCTATAAGTATTACTGTAATTAAACCTGAATTAAGTGAAAGATTTTTTGTTAAAGTCATAGGAAGGGGTTATCCTCCGCCAACAGATAAATTCAGGTGGTGTACAGATAGATTATTAATACGTCCGCTTAATAAATTCTTAAAAAAAGAAAATTTCGAAGATGTTACAATAGTACTTGGTGTTAGAATAAATGAGAGCGCAACAAGAAATCTTACTCTTAAAGAAAGTAAGTATGGTGAATACTTTTTTCGAAAACAAAAAGGATATAGTTCAAGAAAACTCTTTATGCCAATATTAGATTTCGATATAGAAGATGTTTGGGCCACAAATCTCTTAATTGAAGAACCGAAGTCATTAAGAGGAAATGAAATAGCAGAATTATATGCAAATGCATCTGAATACCCAGAGGTGAGAAATGATCTCGGAGCACCCTACGGTAAAGCAAGATTTGGTTGTTGGCCATGTACTGTTGCAAAACATGGGATCACTCTAAGAAACTTGATAAACTCTGGTAAAGAAGATCTTATACCTCTACTGGATTTCAGGCTATGGCTCGAATCAGAAAGGAATAAGCCAAATAATCGTTGGAAAAGGAGAAGGAATGGTCAAGCTGGATTAGGGCCAATGACATTAAATTGGCGTAGAAAAGCTTTAGATAAATTAAAACTTGCCCAAGAAAGATCGGGTTTTGTTTTAATTAAAAATGATGAACTTGATGAAATAATAAAAACATGGGGGAAAGAATGACAAAGTCAGATCTTGATAAATGGAGATTTCTTGCCCCTTTCATTATAGTCAGTTCTACTTTAATTCCATTAATATATGTTTTTATGATGGATGCTGATTTAGAAATAAAAATTATCCAAATTTTTGTTACACCCGTTTTCTATATTCTTGCCTTTTTCTATTCAGCAATGAAATTAAGGAATCCTTACTGGGTTAGGGAGCTTAATAAATATGTAGGTGCACAAATAAAAACCGAATTAATTAAACTTGCACCGGATGATCTAAATATTACAGACGAAGAAAAAAAGAAACTTAAAGAGAAAGAAATTTGGAAAAAATTGACTGGTGTTTTCTGGGAGGCTATTGATAGTGATCATATTTTAATTAAACAAAAAGAGCACTTTTATGCCAATGGTGTTTTATACACTACTTCAATAGATTTATTTTTAATACTACCATTTGTTGCATTGATTTATATAATTCTCTATTTCTTTAAAACTAATACTTTGTTTTTATGTTTTGGGATGTTATGCTTTTCAGTTGCATTATTGAGTAAATACCTTGCACTTCCAAGTTGTCGTAAACGCCATCTTGAATTATCTTTAGAGCAACTTGAGCTTTTAAGGAGAAATAAAAAGAATTTTATTGCTCGTAAGTTTAAAGAAATAATTCAGGAATGGAGATTAGAAAAAGAAGACTAACCTGTTGCTTGAGGAGATGTTCCTGAGGGGTCGTTATTGAGCATTTCATTATCATAAATTATTTGTTTTTGATCAGTTCGTTGACGCATAAAGAGATTTTCAGAAGGCTCAGGGTAAACTTTGATTCTTGGAGAGAATGTGTATGATGGTAGCATAAAATCAGTGGAAATCCTGTTGTATATTATTATGTTTGATGAAAGAAACAGAAAGGGAATCCCATGGCGCTTTGTGAATGCGGATGCGGAGGCGAAACAAAGGGCGGAAAGTTCCTCCCAGGTCATGACCAGAAACTACGCTCAAAATTGGAGGAGGAAACCGGAGGCTTACTCCATCTCCGCAGCCTTGTTGAGGCCGCCAGTAAATACGCAGAAGACGAAACAAGTTTGAATCAGTTTGGAGAAACGACCAAATCTATTCTCAAGAGAAAAGCTAAGTCCTGAGAAGAATCATCGAACAAGACCTTGGAGCATATGCGGCGGGTGGTATTCAAGCCGGGTAAAATATCCTATTAAAACAAAACGGAGTGAGCTAAAGTAAATTAAAGTGATTAAAGTGAGCTAAAGTTTGAGGATTTTTTCCATCCACTTCATTCGCTTCGCTCATTCAGTGGCTGCCACCGCCAACCCATAGATTTTCTTGATAACCAGGTGCCTTGAGAGTATAGTATTGGCAATTAGAGAAAAGGTAAAAGTAAAGAGTAAAAATCAGCCGGGCAATTAAGCCACAAGAAAGGTATTGAAATGAGCAAACGTATAATAAAGCTACAACAACCGTCTGAAAAGACTATTGAGGCGGTGCTTGACAAGTTCCTTAAAGAACAAGAAAAACGGCTGAAGTCTTCAACCATGCGTAAGTATGAAGATATCATTGATTTGTTTCAGTCGTGCCTGGATGGGTATGCCTACCAGTACCTCAACAAGAGGGAGAATGCGTTGTTCGACCGCCTTTATAGTGCCGATGGCGACGGGCATCGGGAGTTTTGCGAGGTATTCGGTCCGGAGAAAATCACTGGCAGTGTACACGAGTTCCTGAATTACTTTATGATTCGCAAGGTTATGTGCGGCAAGGAGCTGATGCAGGCGGCGGGTACGGTAATCAAGAAGCTGGGCCAATGGCTCGAGGAAAAGGGATATATCGAGGCGGAAAGTGCTGCTGAGATGATGGGTTGTGGCGCTACTGCCGCCAAGGAATTGCCCGCCACGGAAGAATTAGCCTGGATGCTTGCCGATTATGCTGACTGCACCGCTGTTGATTGTGACGAAGTGATCGAAGACCATTTTACCATCGAAGCTGTAGAGCCAGGCAAGCTGCGCCTATCCGCTTTTTCAGGAGATGAGGAGATCATAGTTCCTGTCTCCCGGGACATCAGCAACGCATGCCGGGTGGGTTGGTCCATTTCCGGAGCGCTGGGCAAGACAGGTAAGGATTGGTGTATTCTCGAGGCTTGGAACGTATATCCTTAGTACGGCCGTTTGCAAGTCAAAAAGGTGCGAAACATCGCACCCTACATGGCTGCTCTGTCTCCATGTGAACAGATTATAGCGACATTCTATGTTTCTTGAAACGTTTTTCCCATCCACTTCATTCGCTTCGATCATTCAGGTTCTGCGGGAATGACGAATAGAATTAAGAATTTAGAATTGGTGGGGCAAGCCCCACCCTACGGCTGATTTTACAATTAGCTAAAAGGCTCTTTCAAAAAAACCTCAAGTACGAGACAGTATTTGCTTGGATTACAACTGCAATGTGTTATGATGTAGTCCGAGATCAAAGATTTGGTATTTGGTGCAGGATGCGACATCGAACTCAGAGGCCAATTGTGTTCGACGAGATCTCGAACTCGAGGGATGGCACGTCTGCCGACTCGTTGGTCGGACGGCATCGTCCGGCCTTCACGTTGATCGAGTTCCTGACCGTCATCGCGATTATCGCCCTTCTCCTTGCGATCTTGCTGCCGGCGCTTTCTCGGGCCAAGGCGAAGGCTGAAGAAGTAACCTGCCTGAACAACCTGAAGCAGCTTCAGACCTGTGCAAAACTCTATTCGATGGACCACGACGACCTCCTGCTGCCGAACCGATACGCTTATAACATCTACACCAAAGCGCCTTCATTCGGCTTCAGCAACGACCTGACATGGTGTCCGGGGCTGACGCCCTTCGATACCACCACCGAGAATATCAAACGGGGTCTGCTCTTTCCTTACAACGAATCAACCGACATCTATCGGTGTCCGTCCGACAAATCGCGAGTAAGAACGCCGGAAGGTGAATCCCTGCATCTTCGGAGGACGCGTAGCTACAACTTGAGCCAATCCATCAATGGCACGCCGTATCACGACAAGACGCTCTTCCCCCCGAGCTTCGCCAAGGAATCCGAAATCGACGGACCATCGCCATCGGAACTGCTCTTCTTCGTTGGTGTCCACGAGGATAGCATCCTCGATTCCCACTTCGGTATCCCGCCCCGGGGTTCGGTCTTCGACGAGGAGCCGCTGCAGTGGTGGGATCTTCCGGCCGGCCGGCATTCGCAGGGCGGCAACTTCTCTTTCGCCGATGGCCACGTCGAGCACTGGCGATGGGTTAGGCCAAAGATCTTCACTGAACTTGGCCAGCTCGTCAGGCAAGACGGCGAACTCCAGGACTTTCTAAGGGTTCAGCGAGGTGTGAAACCCGAAGTAGGGTTCTGAAGGAACTGCGCCATGCGTCAGGTTGTAGCATCGTAGGGTGGGGCTTGCCTCACCATGATTTAATCGGTGGGCTACTCGTCTCGGCGGAGGCCAAGCTGGAGCAGGAAAGCCAACCTACAAAGCTGGCCTCGCCTTTCCTGCCACTGCCGTAAGGCATACTATGTAGATTTTATTGATAATCATAATCGATATAATTAAAGTGGTGCGAAATGCTACTCTGCGAAGTTAGCTTCGCCTCGAAGCGCGAGTGTCGCACCCTGCAAGGCTTTTACCGATAATATTGCAGTGCATATTTACAGTAGATAATTATTCGGGTGATTTTATTAACCACCCTTGAACTTGTCGATTATCTCCTGTACCTCTTCGGCGCCTTCGTCGTAGAATTTCTCTTCATCCGGGGCAAGCTGCTTTAGCAGCCGAAGGAACTCACCGGCGTGTACTCTTTCCTCATCGGCGATGTCCTTCAAGACCTCCTGAGCGAGCTTGTCATCGGTCGATTCGGCAAGCTGCATATAAAGCTGGACAGCTTCATACTCGGCGGCGACCATAAACCTTATGGCGCGAACCAATTCGGAATCCGTGAGCTTTCTGTCGTTTGCAAGCCCGGAAAAAGGTGAACCAAATTCAGGCATAATCAACCTCCTATGTTAAAAGTCCACTCCAGTTTTTTTATTATTCTTCTGAAGCATTATATCAATTCTGCAAAGTACCTCAGATGTGAACCACCTTGATTCCTGCGAGCTGGCAGTATGCCTTAAATGGCAGCTCCAGGTCGCCGTATATGAAAAGCTGGTGGAAACCCTTTGTATCGCGGCAGTCAGCTACATCGTCCAGCTCAAGCTCGAGAGAAGTACGGCAGCCGCCCGCGGGCGGGGTATCAATGTTGCGAAGGACGCGCCCGGTGCCGAGGATGATGGATTCCGGCCCCTGGAACTTCATAATCGTAACCTTCTGCCCCTCCCGCCAGAGCACCTGCATTGCGACCCCGATATTCGACTCGGAGTGACTGCGGAGGATAAAAGGTGCAGGGGCCTTGTCAAACCCGTCAAGTTTCGTTGCGCACGTGCAGTGGGCCCCCATCAGTGTGTTGTTGACGGTGTTGGGCGCGGGGTCCTGCATAAATCCGGGTCGGTCAAATAGGAGGTCCGTCAGCCGGGTGGAGATAGCGGCGTTCCAGTCGGCCTCACACGTGCCCAATCCGCCCTCGTCGCGAAGCCGTGAAAACGCAAGACACGGCGGTTGTATCAGGCGGTTACTAATAGGCCCAAGACAATCCATAGAGAAGCCGTGGCAGTTCTCAGCCTGCATAAGCCGTCGGCAGACGAAGTAGTTCTTCGCAGCAGCCAGTATGTCTTTCTTTGTCGGCTCCACAATTTTCTTGGCGTTCTTGGTATAATACTCAGCAATTGCTCGCATCTCATCGCTTTCATCGACCTTTTCTGACTCCTCCAAGAATCGTTTGGTCGGGATGTAATGGAGCGTGGTGCCGATGACGTTGAGCTTGCGGTCTTCGGTCTTGTCGCCTGCGACGATGCAAATGCGGGTGTTCTTCATCTGCCAGATGGTATTGAGCATCCGTATGCCAAATTCGAGCCAGTCGAGGTCCTGTGTCGCGGCGGCAAAGACGCCGGGGATATTTCGGGTTTCCTGGAGGTGTCCTGTAAAGGAGGTGCCCATAGGACTGAAAACAATCGTCGGGATGTTGCCCCGGTTCTTGGCGATGTTGTTGACGTGAGGCCACGAACTGGAGGTGCTATAGTGCAGGCACATACAGGTAACCACCAGTCCATCCGGAGGCTGATTCTTGAGCTGCTCGAGGTAGGAGCTGACTGCGTTATCGCTGTCGAGAGGCTCGTTCCTGACGTCGAGCCGGACACCGAACTTCTTGGCGGCAGAGGTGAGTATTTCTGTATATTGGCGCTGACGAGCTTTGATGTCGTATGCTGCACCGGGCCAGCCCATCCAGTACCTATCGACCTTCGGGCGGGCAAAGACCGCCTGGATGAGTGGTTTGGTTGTGGGTTCCGGCTGGGCAGCGTACAACGAAGAGGCGAAATCGAGCAAGCCGATTTTGGTAGCCGCCGCCACGGTTCCCGCAGCTGTCAGGAAACTGCGACGATTCATTGTGAGGGGGCAGCCGGATTGGTTACAGGTTTTGTTGGTTTGCATTGTGGTTCCTCCTTATATGCAATTTTTCATTACCGAGGGCATAAATTGGCCTTTTGCGAAACATATAAATCTGCGATATTCTACCCTATTAGAAACTTTATAACAAGAAATAACATTGTTGAAAAAGGGAAGATTTCCCGAAAAAGACGGGGAAACAAAAGTCCAGCAACGACACCGGAGTTTTCTAACGGGATTAACTACCGGTTGGCAAGGATAATCAAGCGAATAATCCTTTTGGCTTGTAATTGAGCGGTGCGGTCGTTATATTTTTGACAGCTTATTTGTGATAGGCCTTTAAAGGAGTTGAAAAATGAAGACCAAACTCGTAGTTGTCGGTGCCGCGGGTCGAATGGGCAAGCGCATCATTTCGTTAGCTGCCGAAGGCGGCGAGTTCGATATTATTGCAGCGGTCGAAAGACAGAACCATCCCGATATCGGCAAAGACGCCGGCCTTGTGGCGGCGGCAGGGCCGTTGAACGTTAAGTTGACCGATGTGTTTCCGGCTGCCGGTGACCCGCAGCCCCGTCTTGCGACGGGAGTCGCTGGGGCATGTGTGGCAATCGATTTTTCGCAGCCCGAAGCAGCGGACAAAACTATTGATTACTGTCTCGAAAATAAGGTGGCTCTGGTATCAGGCACTACCGGCTTGAGCAATCAGCAGCGTGAAAAGTTCAAAGCGGCTGCTGAGAAAATTCCCGTTATATACGGCACTAATATGAGTGTCGGTATGAATGTTCTGTTCAACCTCGTTGGCAAGGTCGCAACAATGTTAGGCGAAGAATACGATATTGAGATAATCGAGCAGCACCATCGCTTCAAAAAAGATGCTCCGAGCGGTAGTGCCCTTACATTAGCCGAGAATATCTGCGGGGCGACCAGACAGGATTTCAGTAAATCTATCACTCACGGCAGGAGCGGCAAAGACGCCCTGCGACAAAAAGGCACTATCGGCATGCACGCCATCCGTGCCGGCGATATTACCGGCATTCATTCGGTAATCTTTGGAACCCTCGGCGAGACGGTTACTCTCAATCATACCGCCAACAGTAGAGATACTTTTGTAAGGGGGGCACTGCGGGCGGCCAAATGGCTCGTCGGCAAAGAACCTGCTTTATATTCAATGGCTGATGTCCTGGGTATCGAGCACTGATTGACACGGACTCTTCAGACACTGACTGACACGGATTTATTTTGGAACCACAGATACCCGCTTGCGCGGGTACAAGTTGCGCAGATTTCAACCACAGATTAACTTGGCGCGGCCTTCGGCCGCAACCAAAAGATTAAAGAACGGCTCTTGAGAATCCGGCGAATGTTTTTCGCCTCCGCCTTTCTTTTCGCCGCCTCAGTTTCTTGCGAAGGCGGCGAAAAGCGGACTACGGCGAAAAACAAAAGGCCAAAAGTTCATTTTTGAAAAAAGTCTCATAACATATTAAGAATAAATAGGTTACAGTTAACAGTTTTAAAAAACACGCATAAAAAACAAGAAGTTGACAGATTGTAGTACAGATTATTCAACCACAGAATACGTAGATTTAAACACAGACTCGCACAGATTATTTAGCCACAGAGGTAGCGGAAAGTTTTCGTTAATGCTCAGGATACTTTTAGAAAGACAGGGGGTTGGGTCCGCTCCTTCGGAGGTGGGCTTTCAGCAGAAGCGGAGCTGCGATATATTTTTGGAGCGAAGTGCGATTATTCCATACTTACTTTGTGCATGTGAACACATTCACAAAGTATTAAATGAACAATAAGCTACTTTGCATTTGGATGAAAGATGGCCTTAATGAACAATAGGTTACTTTCCCTTGTGTGAAATGGGGCTTTGGCGAGCGCGGAGGGTAGAGGATGGAGAAAAGGGGAACAGGAGATCAGGGGAACAGGTTATCAGAACAGCAGGGTATCAGGGGGGCAGGAGATCAGGGTATCAGAATATCAGGAAAACAAGGAGTGCAACCGGCGAGATATATGATACGAGCGACAAGCGATGAATGACGAGATAAAGTAGGTAAAACTTGTCCTGAGCGCATTCGACCCTTCGACTACTTTGATTTAACTTAGTATAAATGCGCCCGGGGCTATGACTAATTCAGGACAGGTCTCGTATCTGGTATCTCGTGAAGCGTGTTTGGCTGTTTAAAGCACGATATCACCAACCTCCGCCCCGATGCAATCGAGGCTACGGAGGACGGGCAAAACAAATTCAAAATGCGAATTTTCAAATGTTCACAAGCTAATAATGGTGTGCGGTGCACACCATACGTCACTTTAATCTTTATTTATAGCACCTTTGTCTGTCCGGGCATTGCGACAGGGTAGCGGCCATGGGCGTTGGGCATTACCGGCGGGTCGGATTCTATCGTGTAGTGGTCCAGGCCCGGAGCCAATTCCAGGTTCGAAGCCATTGCTTGTTCCCAGGTAATCATCTGGCCGGACTCGGCAGCCATACGTCCGAGAATCCCGGCCATGGCGGCGTATGCGCTGCGTTCGGTCTCGTTGTAGGGCATGTCCTTGCGAATCGCTTCGAACAGCAGGTCGTGCTCATTCTGGTAGGCATTGTGGCGCGGCCCATCGTACTCCCAGATAACATTCTCAGAGGTCTGCAGGTGGCCTTTGAAGATGCGGGGCTTTGGGATTCCTTCGCCCAGAACGGCGGAACCTTTCGAGCCATGTATAATGTCGCCGAAGAATCCCCAGCAGTTATCCATATGCCGGCCCTGGGCGAGCAATCGCGTACCATCGGGAAAAGTGTACTCCACCGAATAGTGGTCAAACAACTGGTCGGGCTGGGTACGGACCTGTCGTCCGCCCTGACCCTGGGCCGATACCGGCCAGGCGTTCTTGCACCAGCAGCAGACGTCGATGTTGTGGATTAGCCAATCGAGAATAAAACTGCCGTTGAGCCAGGTGAAGCAGGAGTAGTTGCTGATCTGATGGGCGAGTTCGCTCACCCCAGGTGGTTTTGGAGCCAAACCCACCGGGCCGTGCTCGCGGTAGGCCCAACAGGTGATGACATCGCCGATAATGCCTTCATGCAGTTTGCTGACCGCCAGTTCGAGCGGCGTGTAGTGCCGACTCATCAATCCGCCGGCGATCTTTAGCTTCTTCTTTGCGGCCTGCTCTCCGGCCTTGAGCACCCGGCGAATACCGGGAGCATCGACGGCGAACGATTTTTCCATGAACACATGGCAGCCTCTTGCCACCGCATATTCCAGGTGGATTGGGCGAAAAGCCGGAGGCGTGGCCAGGATAACGACACCGCCGGGAGCGATGGTATCGATGGCCTTTTTGTACGCATCCAGACCGAGCAGTCGTCTGTCCTGGGGGACGTCCAATTGCCCGGGGAATTGCTTGGAGAGACTCTTTAGGCTCGTCTCCAGGCGATTGTCGAATACATCAGCCATTGCGATGAGTTGAGTGGGCCCTTTGGTCGAGAGGGCGTTGACCGCGGCGCCGGTTCCGCGT
>CAYUFX010000015.1:0-62475 GCA_964444135.1 uncultured Pirellulales bacterium
CCTACATTCTACAGATTACCTATTTTGAGCGCCAGAAAAATTTGTCACACCCTGAAGTGAGTACGAGTTAGGCGCTAAACCACCTGGAGGTTACTTTGCGCTTGATTCAATCATAGTGCCAGGTTTTTCCAATGTCGAATCCAGAGCACGGATCCCCCGCCTTTGTCGTCAACTATTGTCGCGTATTAGATATAAAACAGGTAATGAGTCAATCCTAATACAAACTTGGAGTGCGTCTTGTGGTTCTTTATATCGCAAAACAGGGTTTTTGGAGTGTCAGAACCAGGAATTGTATGGCCAGTTACAAACCCGATAATAACGATAAATATACTAAGCCCAGATAGAGCATTTGGCGTGCAGCTATTGAAAAAGTTAAATCGGAGATATCAAGTGAAAAAGGTCTCCAGCAGTTTCCGATCTTGTAGAAATGTTTTTCTATGTACTTTAGCGTTCTATTTGCCTTGCATGACAGGATGCAATGGTCCGGTCATATCATCTATCGAGCAGGTGGAAGAATTTAATAAGGCCGGTCCACTCACGTCAGAAGGAGAAGTAGATAGCTCGGTCAAGGTACAATCTTATATTGGCCCGTACCGGGTAGTACCCGGTGACGTATTGGAGCTGCAGATGCCCGTTGTCTTACGGGTTGTCTCTTCTGAATTCTCTGCCTGGCTCAAGCCGGCATACGGTCATAAGGATTACGAGCCATACTTGGTTCGGGTAAGCGATGCTGGGACTATTACCCTGCCGATTGTGGGCAAGTTACCTGCTGCCGGCAAAACACTTTCTGAGATAGAAGCATTGGTTATAGACGCCTACTATCCAAAGTATGTTGTAAATCTCCCAATGGTAGTTTGTGAGGTAGTGAAGTATCGCAGAGAAAACGAAAGAGTTTTCACTGTTATTGGCCTTGTTAACAGGGCCAATGCCTTTCCTTACCCGCCGGATGTTCAATATAACTTGATGGAGGCTTTGGCATTCGCCGGAGGGCTCAACATGACAGCAGATCCTCGTTATGTTAAAGTTTTCCGACATGATACCGATGGTAAGATTATGTCAGCCACGTTTAGTGTCGATAGCAAATCTTTGATTGAGGCGTATGGGGTCATGATAAAACCTGGGGACGTGATATACGTGGACCATACACTGCGTACACGTATGAACCAGTTCTTGTCTGAGGTGCTCCAGATCAGAGTCGGAGTAGACGTTAGTAGAAATGTGTTCGATTAGAGGAAGTCCTTGAATACTCTATTTGAGAGCATATGGATAACAGCAAATTAGAAAACGGAGTTTCAAACCTGGCGTTCCCACAAGGTGATGCGCTGCCACAAGAAGGTTTTTTGCAGATATTTCTGCATCACAGATGGACCATTCTGGTAGCCACCATATTGTCATTAGTTGTTACATTTCTTTATCTTTTGAAGGCTACCCCAATTTACAAAAGTTCATCAAGAGTTTACGTTGAACAAAGCGGCCCTAAGATTATAAGCGAGTACGAAGGAGTCATGACCCGGTCCAGTAATTATCTTTACACCCAAGGCGAATTGATAAAATCTACTCCTATCGTTGCTGATGTGGTTAAAGATTCAAAAATAGAACACTTCAGAACATTCGCTGAGGTGGACAACCTGGTTGCTTACATCAAAAATAATTTGAATGTTCGTATCGGTCATAAGGATGATATCATTGCAATATCGTTCGATTCGCCATACCCTGTGGAAGCTGCTGAGATAGTCAATGCTGTGGTACAGTCCTACATTAACTATCACTCTTCCCATAAACGCAGTACTGTTTTCGAAGTACTGAGAATCCTTCAGAAAGAAAAGGTTAAACGCGATAAGGAACTGTCAGACAAATTTACGGAGCTTTTGGAATTTGCCCGTGAAAACAGCGAGGTTTCTCTTGATAATCAAGGTGGGAATATTTTTCTTACAAGACTGACGAAACTGTCCACTGCGGTGACAGACGCGCAACTGAACGCTCTGAATGCAAAAGCTGATTACGAAGCAGTCAAGAGCATGGAGGACGAACCGGCTAAGGTCAAGCAATTCGCTTCGGCTTCGTCCACGGCAGGAGTGCGAGTATTTGTCAATGACACAGAAACTCAATTGAAGGCCGAGCTGAGAGCTGTGGAGATTGAGCTACAAAATGCGAGATATCATTGCAGTGAAGATCATCCGTCCGTCCAGGCGATCCAAGCCAAGATTGACCGTATCAAGCAAGAGCTTGAGAGCCAAGCGAGGGAATTTGCTGACTCCTATGCCGAAGTGATGCGACTGAGATGGACAACGGCAATGGAAAGGGAAAATGAGTTACAGGCGTCTTTTGATGCCCAGTTCCAAGCATCCTGTGCCTTGGGTATCAAGGCAGCCGAGTATTCGGTGCTAAAGTCAGAATTGAACCGAACTGAAAGACTCTGCGAGATTCTCGATGACCGCATTAAGGAGCTTAATGTTACAGAAGATGTTGGTGTACTTAATATCAGCATATTGGAGGTAGCGCGCCCTGCAGACAGTCCCTCAAAGCCTGAAAAGAAAAAGTATATGGCAATGGCCCTGGCTTTAGGGCTCACGCTTGGTGGTGGTCTTGCTATACTTCGTGACATGCTGGACTATCGGCTCCGGTCCGCCGACGAGATATCAATCGTCCTCGGCGTTCCTATTCTTGGGGTCATACCAACAATGTTAGACGAGAAAACCATTGCATTGCCTGGCCATAAGATACGGTCCTTACTAAAACTCATCGTTGCCGGAGTTCATAAAAGAACAGGAGCAACCACTTCATCAGTAATAGTCAAAAACGAGTCTGTACCTGCCCAAGATGATGGCGAGGCCGTAACAGAGAATATGAGCTTTATGGAACGTGCCCAAAAGGTGCGCTCCGAATTGGAGTATATAAGGTGTATTCACAATACGAATAAGAAAACCCACGGGTCCGTATGTACAACCGCATTTCCCAAAAAGGCCGGTAGAAAGACAAAGACTACTGCCATCGGTTCACCAATTGCGGAAAAAGGCAAGATTAAATTAGAGAAGTCGGACGTTGTAAAACGTGGACAAAAGGCGTATCTCAAACCCAAGTCTATCGTTGCTGAAGCCTACCGAACGATACGTACCGCTGTGTTTTTCGGCATATCCCAGGAAGAAGCAAAGACTGTTCTTATTACCTCTCCAGATCCTGGCGACGGCAAGAGTACAGTTGTGAGTAACCTGGCTATTACAATGGCGCAGGCCGGACAAAAAACACTTGTGCTTGATGCTGACTTCCGAAAACCAATACAACATAATATTTTCCAAATCGACAGCAGAGAAATGGGGCTATCTAATTTAATTGCGGGAGCCATAAACATAGAGGAAGCGATACAACCTGGGCCGGTCAAGAACCTCGATATCCTCAACTGTGGTATTGAAGTTCCTAACCCTTCGGAGGTATTAAACAGTAATTCGTTTGCCAAAGTGTTAAAGGTCTTTTCTGAACGATATGATCGTGTAATCGTAGATTCTCCACCGGTTGGTCCGGTTGCCGATAGCCAAATATTAGCGGCTCTCTGTGACATAACTCTCTTGATTCTAAGAGCAGAAAAATCAACTCGCAGGCACAGCCAGCAAGCCCGGGACAGCCTGCTAAGCGTTGGTGGTCACATACTCGGTGCGATAGTGAATGGTGTTCCACGAAAGCATGGCCGTTATGGTTATTACTACGCTGGTCGCTATGGTGGTTACGGATACTACGGTCACTATGGCTACTACGGTAACAGAGAAAAGAAAAAAGTGTTGGTAGGATAATGAAGTTTCCCATCAGACAAGTTATGAAGACTAAGCACATGAAGTCTGAACAAGAGTATTATGTCGATATTCATTGTCACTGCCTGCCTGCTATTGATGACGGTCCCATCACAATGCCAGAGTCGCTTTCTCTGTGCAGGGCCCTTGCTGACGATTGTATAACCGACGTCATAGCGACACCCCATCAACTGGGACGATTCAGCGATTGCAATGAAGCGGCGCTGATCAGAGACCAAGTTGCTGCCCTCAATGAAGAATTGGAAAGTAATGGCATTAGCCTTAACGTAGTACCCGGTGGAGATGTTCGGGTGGACGAAAGGATATGCCAGCTTATCGAGGCTGATAAAGTGCTAACGCTCGCAGATGGGGGCAAGTATGTTCTCTTAGAGCTTCCGCATGAGGTCTTCGTAGATATCGAGCCGCTGCTTGTCGGACTTTCCTCTTTAGGCATCCAGGCTATTATATCCCATCCTGAACGACACCCTGTTATTGCAAGACGACCGCAAGTTTTACTGAAATGGTTTGAGCAATCGGCTCATCTTCAGGTGACATCTGGCAGCCTGCTTGGCGATTTCGGCACCATGGCCCAAAAGGCTGCATGGCACTTTCTAAACCTGGGCTGGGTTTCGTTTGTGGCAACGGATTCCCATGACTTGGATGCTCGCAAACCTCGGATGAAAGCTGCTTTTGGGCATATTTATGCCAGACTTGGAGAAGCAATGGCGCGCTTGGTTTGTATCGAAAATCCGTTAAGAGTATTAGAAGGTAAGGATGTACTGTCTGCTCGTTCTATAAGCATAAGGAAGTGGATTTATGAAAGAGTACCGAGCAACTCTTGACAAAACGGGGGTTCACTTGAGCAGCTTTGACACAGCGATCGAATGGCTGCTGGTAGCGCTTCTGGCGTTTATGCCCCTTGCCTTTGGAGTGGTGCACGCATGGAGCGAAGAGGTCGTTATTGCTCTATCAGGCGCGGTTGTCGTCTGTTTCCTGCTCAAATTCCTGGTCCATCGCGGTCAGATGCTGATTTGGAACTGGGCCTACGTGCCCATAGGATTATTTCTGTTTGTCGCGGTACTCCAGCTCGTTCCATTACCTGCGCAGTTGGTGAGCATCATCTCGCCAAATACTGTGGCTTTAAAAACGGAACTCTTAGGCGATCTGCCTGACGCTGACACACTGCTCAAATCAATGTCGCTTAGCTTCTATCCGAATGCCACAAAGCATGACCTGCGGCTCGTACTGGCGGTCGCAGCCGTCTTCGTAGTCGTCCTTAATGTCTTCCGCCGACCGGCCCAGATAAAGCGCCTTCTAATGGCTATAACAGTAATCGGTGGTGTCATTGCTGCTATTACCCTGGCACAGAACATTTTCGGAAACGGCAAAATCTACTGGTTTGTGCCCACCCGCTCTGGCGGGGCCCATTCAGGTTCATTTGTCAACCACAGCAACTACGGGCAATTTATGAACTTGTCAATCGGGGCAGCACTCGGCTGGCTTTGCGTGAAACTACATGAAAGCTTTGCCGGCAAAAAAGTAACACCAGCAGGTATCGTCGAGTACTTGAGTTCTGGTTCTGCAAAGTCATTGTGGTTGCTCATAGCAGTGATAGGTCTTTGTACGACATCGGTTTTTATCTCTCTGACCCGAGGCGGTATGGTCAGCATGCTTATCGCCATGACCTTTACCACACTACTTTTTGTCTCACGACGGTCTTTCAGGAGTCATGGCTGGATAATGGTTGTTATAGCACTTATCGCATTTACCTGCGTTTTGTACATAGGTTTCGATGCCGTCTATGATCGGCTGTCGACTCTCAGAGATTTAGATAAGGCCGAATCCGGCCGGCTGCAAATACTCAAAGACATTTGGGTTGCGTGGACTAAATTCCCAATATTCGGAACCGGACTTGGAACGCATTTGGTGGTTTATCCGATGTTCGATCGCTCAACGATAACTGCATTAGCTGCACACGCAGAAAATGAGTACGCCCAGGCGGCGGAGGAAACCGGCTTGGTCGGTTTGGGCTTGTTGGTAATCTTTGGAATAATCATCTGGTCAAACTATGTGAGCACTATTCGTAAGGTTCCCGCCTTGCGGGGTCCTAACATTAATTTGCCGATTTGTTCGGCAGTATACGGACTCGGCTTTGGCATTTTGGCAATGCTTATCCACAGCTTAAGCGATTTCGGTCAGCACCTTCCAGCAAATGCCATTCTATCCGCCATATTCTGTGCCCTCGTCTTGGCTTTGGCTCGGCAGGCAGAAAACCGGAACCTTGCCGGGATCCCGCCTTGCGGGAACACAGCGCAAATAGTCACGCCCTTTGGAAAAATCAAATGTTTAGGACCCCGCCCGGCGGGAACCTTACGTATGGTTGCACTTCTTGGCGTATCTGGAATTTGGGTATGGGCCCTTATTGGTGCTAATAACTTCCGTATTGCTGAGACCCATTGGGGAAAGGTCATTGATATAGAAGAAGGTCTTATAGGCAAACGCTGGCGGGGGACAGACGCCGAGTATGCGGATTTGATTTCTCGCGCAGCAGCAGCAGTAGACTATCAGCCGGACAATATTAGATACCGACACTGGCTGAACGTGTATCGCTGGCGTTCAATCTGTCAAGTAACAAACCCTGATACCGGTGAAATCATCATCACTGATGATTCAATGCCGACCATTCACGATATAGTTGCCGAGTTTCACAAGGCCCTCATAGTGTGCCCGACACACGGCCCGACCTACAGCATAGTTGGCCAAATCGAAAAGTTAATTCTCAACGACGACTCCGGCGCAGAGAGGATAAGAAAAGGTTTTCGTCTGGCACCGTGTGACCCGGTAGCCTGTTTTGTTGCTGGCTGGCTCGATGTTATGGAAGGAAAGACACAAGACTGTATAGCAAAATTCAAAAAGGCGGTGCTTCTTGACAGCAACCTGTTTAAGGATGTAGTGGATATATATGTCAATCAGCTTAGCCGGCCTCATGTGGCTATTTCGGCAGCCGGAGATGACATTGGCCGGCTAACATATATGGCCAATGTTCTTGAGGATATGCAATATAACGACCTTGCAGCAGAAATCCGAGAGAAAATAAGGGGTTTGCTTGAAGCAAAATGCTCCGAGCCCGGCACTCCGGGTTCGGTGTTTGCACGCTTGGGCAATATCTACAGCAAACAGGATAACAACAAAGCAGCAGTGGAATGTTATCGTCAGGCCTTGGCGCGGGAATATAACCAGGTTTACTGGAGATTAGAGCTGGCAAAGCTCCTCGTCAAAATAGAAGAAATACCAGAAGCACTGTGCGAGGCAAAGATATGCCTGCGTCTGCGTCCTCAGTTCAAAGCCGCTGAAACGTTTGTCGCGGACCTTTCCGTCCACCCTGCTGTCTTAACCGAAGAAATTACATCGCCCTGATGCTTTCTGGAAACTGATGAAGCCTTCAAAAGAAGGCTGAGTATTGAATGCACGTTGTGCAATATGCCCGGTTGGTACACCGACGGAGACGGAGTCTGAGAAAGATCGACAATCTAAAACTAACACCTATAGCTGGACAATGAAGACTTACTTATCTGTATATCTCGGTTCTGCCGTACTGGCGATCATAATAACCCCGATCGTTATTCGTGTTGCCAGGCAGCTTAATATCGTCGATACTCCCGACATACGCAAAGTCCATTCCAAACCTATTCCTCGTATAGGCGGTGTGGCGATTTTTGTGTCTATGATGGGGCTTGTCATACCGGTGTTGTTTTTGCCAAATGTTGTTGGCGACAGTTTTCGGCTCATTCATTCTAAAATTGTTGTGGTGCTCTGTGCTGCTGGATTTATATTCTTTGTCGGACTTGTGGACGATGTAAGAGACCTTCGCGTACGCACAAAACTCTGGGCCCAGCTCGCTGCCGCAATTATCGTATGTTCTGCCGGTATCCGCATCGAATCAATAACTTTTACCGATTGGCTGATGTTAGACTTTGGCTGGTTCTCTTGGCCTTTTACCCTTTTCTGGATTGTTGGCATTACCAATGCTGTTAACCTGAGCGACGGTCTTGATGGCCTTGCAGCAGGGATATCGGCAGGGGCCTGTGGAGTAATTGCCATACTTGCCATCTGCAACAATGACGTTGTCATGGCGGTGCTAATGCTCGCCCTTTTAGGCAGCTTGACAGGCTTCTTGCTCTTTAACTTTGACCCGGCAAAAATATTTATGGGGGACTCAGGAAGCTTGTTTTTGGGCTTCACGATTGCTTCTTCCAGTGTGCTATGTGCTACCAAGATCGAGACTATTACAGGATTGGCTTTGCCCATTTTGGCTCTGGGATTACCCATTCTCGATACTTTGTTTTCCATGTTGCGACGGTTTCTTGAGCGCAGGTCTTTATTCGCTCCCGACCGCAGCCATTTCCATCACCGGCTCTTGGCCCTCGGCCTCCATCAGCGTCACGTGGTCATAACGGCTTATGTAGTGACCTTGCTGGCTGCCGGACTTGGAATGTTCATGCTGGTCACACGCAACGGTCAGACTATAATCGTCTTTATCTGTACTATGCTTCTGCTCGTGCTGGTGTTCCGAGTTGTAGGCTCCGTCCGGCTGCGGGAGACGATCACCGGTTTGAAGCGAAATTACTCCATCTCCAGCCAGAAAAAGCAAGAATTAAAGACTTTCGAGAACATCGAGTTGCACTTCCGCCAAGCCGAGAAGTTCGACGAGTGGTGGCAGGCAGTCTGCTTTGCTGCAGATGAGATGGACTTCGTTAGTGGTTTTCTCCCACTAACGAAACGAGATGGAACAAAGCGAACGCTGGTTTGGGAGAAAAGTGACGGGAACATCCCGGCAAACGAGATTGTCAGGATGATTGTGCCGGTCCATGATCGACGCGCCGATTCATCGCTGAACATAGAGGTCCAAGTTCGCGCCAACGGCTCGCTCGAATCCGCCGGCAGAAGGGTAGCACTCTTTACCCGTCTGATTTACGAGCACAGCATTGCGAATCTGGCCAGGTGAAGACAGTCATTCACAGTCTGCGGTTTGTGCTTTTGTGAAGTTGAAAAAGGTCTCTTTTATTGTTGGGACTCGCCCGGAAGCAATTAAGCTTTGTCCGTTGATATTAGCCATGAAAGAGCATCCGGATTTTGAGCCTGATGTGTGTGTAACCGCTCAGCATCGTGAAATGCTCGATCAGGTGCTTTCGGTATTTGGCTTCGTACCGGATGTTGACTTAGCACTTATGCAAGCCAACCAGGCCTTGGCGGCTTTGACTTCGCGGGCCATTGGCGCGGTCGGTGGCTATCTGGCGGAACATAAGCAGGACATGGTTCTGGTTCAAGGAGATACGCATTGACTCATAATTTTTGTTACCGAAGTTCCGTCGTTGCCTCATTAGAATGTTACCAAAAACTGGAGGTATACGATGGACAACAAAATCAGCACACAGGCAAAAGCAGAATTAGTTAGAGTACTGGGGCAGCGATATCGTGAATCATCTAAAATGGCAAAGACACAGATTCTCGATGAGTTCATTGCTGTAAGTGGATATCACCGCAAACATGCAATCCGCCTTCTTCTTGGTAAAACTGACAATAGCGGCAATCGGAGCAATTCATTTGAAGTTCGCCACAGTCGACGAATCTATAATGAAGCCGTAAAGGAAGCTCTCATTGTAATGTGGGAGGCAGCGGATCGAATCTGTGGTAAGCGGTTAAAAGCGGTATTGCCTGACTTTGTTGAAGCAATGGAACGACATGGTCACCTGAATCTCGACCCGGAGGTTCGCATTAACTCTGAAGTTCAATACAACTTTCGCCAGCTTAGCATTACCACAGGTGTCGAGTTCAACTCGCTCGATCACAGAAATGACGAAATTGATGGCAGTTTTCTATATTTTCGGCTCAAACGAAAAAAACTATCATTCTCAGGTACCATCAAATTAAAGGATATCAATAATGAAAACGTTGCTGGTTCGTCCGTTTGTTGATTCAACGATTGGTATTTCGCCGCCGTTATCACTTATGTATTTATCGGCCTATCTGAAAGTGAAGGGGCAAGCATTCAAGAATTAGAAGAAATCGCACGATTATGCAAATTAATAAAGAGAGAATTCAAATCAGCACTTATTGTACTGGGAGGACATCCCAGTTTTTTTAGAAAATTGGCTTGACTTTTCAAGTAGAACTCCTTAAAGACAACATACAATATCCACTATCGTTAAGGAAAGATTGCAAAATCTGGGTGGGGTAGTTGTAAGTTTATTCGGAGTGATTAGTTAATTTGCAGGAGGCAAAGCGATGTCGGGTTCGGGGGCAGGCGGAAAAAGACCTATCAAAGAAGCAGAGAAGCTGCTCGCACGAAAGCCGAAGTTGGAGCGCGTTGTTAGTAACATTACCGAGCGCAAAAAGGCTGAGGATGAAATAAAGATATTCTTATCCGGCATCGAAAATGCTTACGATGGAGTTGCCTTTACGGAGATGAATGGAGATGTTATCTACGCTAATGAATCTGCTGCGAATATTTTTGGTTACTCTCTTGCTGAGATGATGAAGCTAAATATAGCCGTTTTCAGTGCATACTCAGAGGACGCTAAGAATCTTGAGGAAGATGTAGCCAAACAAGGAAAATGGAGAGGTGAAATAACAGGTATAAGAAAGAACAAAGAAAAATTTCCTGCTGTACTATTTGTTTCTGTCGTTAAAAATGAAAAAGGAAAACCGATAGGAAGGATGGGCGTTTTCCGCGACATCACTGAGCGCAAGAAAGCAGAGAAGGCGCTGCGACAAGAAAGAGACAAGGCTCAAAGATATCTTGATGTAGCAGGAGTTATGTTAGTGGCTATCGACGCTGAGCAGAGAGTAGGGCTGATAAACAAAAAGGGCTGCGATATATTAGGGTACAAGGAAGAAGAGATTGTTGCCCGAAACTGGTTTGACAATTTTATCCCGGAAAGGATTAGGGAGGAAGTAAGAGAAGTTTTTAAAAAGGTCATACAGTCAGAGGCTGATGCACCTGAATACTATGAGAACCCTGTTTTGACTAAAAGCGGTGATGAACGGCTGATTGCCTGGTACAATACTGTCCTGAGGGATGAAAAAGGCAGCGTTATCGCTACTCTAAGTTCCGGAGAAGACATAACCGAACGAAGGAAAGCAGAGGAGGAACTGCAGGCGAGTGAGGAGAGATATAGAGACCTTTTTGAGAACGCTGGAGAGGGGATAATAACTTTAGACCTGGACGGAAGGATAACGGGGGCAAATAAGCTGGTTGAAGAATACGGATTTGACAGAGCCGAATTGCTCGGCAGAAAACTCTTTGACTTTGTTCCGGAATATGACAAAGCCAGGTCGGTTAGTGATTTTCAGGCCTTGATTACAGGCGGCCGGGTCCAGGGCCAGATGGACGTAATCACTCCCAAAGGAATCAGGACAGTAGAGTACAGAGATACCCCAATAGTGCGGGCAGGGGAAGTTATAGGTGTACAGATAATCTTGACAGACATCACCGAGCGCAAAAAGGCCGAGGAGGCGCTGAGAGAGAGTGAAGAAAAGTTCAAATCAATCTTTGACAATGCCAACGATATAATCGCGTCATTGACCAAAACTGGAAAGATACTCGAAGTAAACAGGAAGATTGAGGACATACTGGGATACAAGCCTGATGAACTGATTGGCAAGAATTTCATGACATTAGGCATCTTGGCGGCCAAAAATGCAGCAAGGATGTTTCATATTTTCAAAGAGTCGGTCAAAATAGGAGGTTTTTTAGTCAGCCGGGATGGTCGTAATGTAACTGAAGTGTGGCTCAATCATAAGGACGGACATACTGTCTTATTAGAGGCAAATACTACAACAATCAAAGAGGACGGGAAATTAGTAGGTTATCTGAGTGTCGTCCGCGATATCACAGAGCGCAAGCGGGCGGAGGAGGCGCTGCGGGAATCTGAGGAAAAATTCAAGAGCATCTTTGAGCACGCCAATGACGGCGTAATATATCTGGATAGTTCTGGAAACATTCTCGATATCAATGAGAGAGCTGCCCTAATGTTTGGTGGTCCAAAACAGGAGGCATTAAATAGGCATTTCACTGAGGTAGGCGTTTTCTCTGCCGACGAAATACCTACGCTTATGAGTAATTTTGAGAAGATTTTTGCCGGCGAAGAGGTTGTTCTAACCGTACCCATTAAGAACAAAAAAGGCCAGGAGATAATCTTGGAATGTTCCGCTTCTGTTGCAAAAACTGATGATGGAGCCGACAGAATAATGGTTATAGCCAGGGATATAACCGAACGTGAAAAGGCCAGAGAGCAGATTGAGAAGTTGGCTAAATTCCCAGCCGAGGACCCCTACCCGGTTCTTCGCATTTCCGGCTACGGCACAGTCATTTACGGTAACAAGGCTGGTTCGCCTTTATTGAAATCCTGGGGGTGCCGGGTAGGCGAATCTCTGCCCGACCGCTGGCAAGGATTTGTACTGGATGCCCTTAGTTCCGGCCAGAGCCAGCAGACCGAAGTCCAATGTGATGGCCGAATATTCGCTCTCACATTTGCCCCTGTCGTGGACGCCAACTACGTCAACATTTACGGCCACGACATTACGGAGCTCAAGAAGGCCGAGGAGGCGCTGCGTGAGACAAGGGACTACCTGAAGAATCTAATTGACTATGCGAACGCTCCTATCATCGTTTGGGATACGAAGCTTAAGGTCACCAGGTTCAACCGTGCTTTTGAGCGTCTGACGGGGCATACAGCCGACGAGGTTATTGGCCAGGACCTGGACATGCTCTTTCTTCAAGTAAACCGGCAGGAATCCAGGAGCAAAGTAGCACACGCCTTAAGCAGTGAGTACTGGGAGTCGATGGAGATACCGATTCTTTGCAAAAACGGTCAGACACGGTTAGCACTCTGGAACTCGGCGAACATCTATGCTGAGGACGGCACGACTCTTTTAGCCACTATTGCCCAGGGTCAGGACATCACGGAGCGCAAGAAGGGGGAGGAGGCGCTACGGAAATCCGAAGAAAAGTGGCGTTCCCTAGTGGAAAATGCCCCTAATCTCATCATAATCACAGAACGTGACGGAACAATTCTGTTTATTAATTATACTGTATCAGGCTTTAAAATAGAAGAGACAATCGGAACGAAGGTTTACAATTATGTAGATCCTGAGTATCGAGATACGTTAAGGAAAGTCATTGAATCTGTTTTTCAGACCGGTGAGCATGATAGATGTGAGATTAAAGGGGCTGGTCCAAAAAGCAAAACCTCTCGGTATGATACTCAAGTAGGAGCTATCAAGTACAATGGTCAGGTTGTTTCTGTGACATTAATTGTTACTGATATCACCGAGCGCAAGAAGACAGAAGAAAAGTTAATTGAGTACCAGGTGAAGCTTAAGGCTATGTCCTCTCAAATGCTACTGACCCAAGAACGTGAAAGGCAGAGCCTTGCAATGGGATTACATGATGAAGTGTGCCAAAAACTGGTCTTGACTAAGCTTGCCCTCGAATCGTCGCTGAATTTGATATCAAACCCCAATGTATCAGCATCACTGAGAATCGTGTGTGCGGGTATTGGTGAGACGATTGAAAAAGCTGATTCGTTGACATTTGAGCTCAGTAATCCGGTACTGCGTCAGTTGGGTTTGGTCGTGGCGCTGGAGAAATACCTTACTGACGAAATCCAGAAAAAGTATGGAATTGCGTATGAACTCCAGAGCGATGAGCATTTAAGCAAGCTTCCCGAGGAGATTAAGAATTGTTTATACCGTGTTACACGGGAGCTGCTCACGAATGTTGTTAAGCATGCGCACTCGCATAAAATAAAAGTGTCTGTCCGCAAAGATTGTGGTCAGATATATGTCGGTGTTCAAGATGATGGAACGGGATTTAAAGAAAGCCAAGCCAGTTCAACAGTCTCCAAGACAACTCGGTTTGGCCTCTTTAGTGTTAGGGAACAATTGGAATACTTAGGAGGGCACCTTGAGATTGAATCTGAACCCGGGCAGGGCACTACGGCTAAGGTAGTGGTACCTCTAACAAAGAAAGCTATTGTCTAAATGCGAGGCAGATATAAATGAGGATACTAATTGCGGATGACCATGGTATCGTGAGGCAAGGATTGAAAATCCTAATTGACAACGAGGCCGATATGGAAGTGGTCGGTGAAGCTGAAGATGGGCTGATGGTAACGCAGCTTGCAAAGGAGCTTTCGCCGGACATTATACTCATGGATATCTCTATGCCCAATTTGAACGGAGTTGAGGCCACCCGCCTTATACTTGCGGAAAATCTGGAAACCCGGGTCATAGCTTTATCGGTACATCTCGACAAGCATTTTGTAACGCAAATGCTTAAAGCAGGTGCTTCAGGCTATGTGCTCAAATACTGTCTTTTTGATGAGGTGCTCAGGGCTCTGCGTACGGTCGGTCGCAATGAGCATTACTTGAGTCCTAAGATAACCGACGTCGTGCTGGATGACTACATATACTACATGGCAACTTACAATAAAACGGCTGAAGATCACCTCACAGCGCGGGAACGCCAAATGGTCCAAATGTTGGCGGAAGGCAAATCAACTAAACAGATCGCTTCAAATTTACACATAAGCCCAAAGACTGCCGATGCAAATCGCCGCCAGATTATGAACAAACTTGGCATTTCCAGTATTGCAGAGCTCACAAAATATGCCATCAGGAAAGGATTAACCTCAACAGAATTCTGACCATCCATGCTGAGGGGCCAACAATGTACTTTTTTAGACTTGGTTTCATTGAATATTTTCGTCTGGCACGTGTTTCACCTGGGAGGCTTACTGATAAAGATTGGCTCTCATAACTTGAAGATTTACACTTGAACAGGCTCCTGCTAAAGTAGAACCAAGAGCATATCCAACTCGAAAGAAGCCGCTAATGAATAAACACTTCTCCACTTAAACCCGAATAGTTCACATCCGTTGTAGTCCACATCAGATTAGTATTGCATTCGGCCGGGCGTCCTGGACCGCGGTTTCACATCAACTATTTGCCCTATTGATTATGAAGACCATAGATTTTTCAGAAGCTCTTGGACTGGTTCTGCCGGTACAAGAGAACCAGGTCGCGCGCACGAACATCGCCCTCTTGGGACTTTTGCCACTGGTATTGTCGGAATATCCTTTCGAGCTTACGAAGTAGGGCCGTATGCGCTTTCATTTGTGGCGTTAAGCGCATCCTGACGTACAATGCCGCTACTCAAAGAGACAGTAACATTGATGATTACATTAAGAATACCGTTTATTACCAACTTAAATCAGAGATCGAAAAGAAGGGGATCACGATTGAGCTGCCGGAGCAGAAGATAAGGAAGCTATGCCTTGCAGGGGGACTGCTGGCGAGGATTTCAGCAGTAGATTCGGAAATCTCAAACGAAGAAACACAAAGAATCAAGCAGGTTCTTTCGAAGGATTGGGGCATGTCAGAGCAGGAAACACAGATCGTTACAGAGATTAGCGCTTAAAGCAATTATGTGTTCGGTGGTTTGCATCTCAATGGCCTTATCAAGCCACCTCTTGGTCCGCTCTGGAAGTTGGCCCTCTTTTGTGAGGCCTCTACCTGGAACTAAAATTGCGTCATAAGGCTTGCCCGTAGGTATTCAGTTGCTGTTAAGCTTCCTCTTAAACTTCCATTTTCAATGTTAATTTAACTGTGATGCTAAACTTTTCGTTCAATGAAATACCAAATTTGCCTGGCAAATACAATGCCTTTGACCATTTCCATTACTAGCCATACCTTGTACTTGATTAGTTCCTGCTGCTTTAGCGTGGAATCAAAGACCCAGCCGGGCCTGTCCTTATCAGCATAGATATTTCCGACAGTTGTGATAAAATCTTTCATACAATATGTAGCCTATGGGGTCGTAGGCCATTTGGGGATGATTGCATACGCGTCACCGTTATCATCTTGAAACTCGTACTCTGCGTCTGTGTTGCTTACTTCTCTTTGTAACACCCACGCTGAAGGATCATATTCTATACTATAAGTACCGTGTTTGCCCGTCACGATACTCTTTGCAGCCTTCGCAAACATCGCCTGGCTCTGAATTGAATTTCCGGCGAACCCAGAGTCTTTCTTCAGCCCCGGAGAAGGATGCACAGACCTGCCCAGAGAGATTATGAATATATCGTTGGTCGTAACCAAAGTGTATCTCGAATTATCAAATCCATAAACCCAATCTTATAAACCGCCCCTTTACATCAGGTTTTTTTGGATCTTACAACCAGGAATTGCCTGGCCCGCGACAAAGAATTACATAGGGACATAACAAGGAATTTCATAGGCGAGATGCACCTAATATCTGTCCGATAATCCAATTAGGACAGTTATGCGTGTCCCAAGAGTTGTAACGTTGATAACAGGACGCAATTTTATCGGGTTTTGTTGCACCTGACGGGGACGGAGTTTGTTCACAATAAATAGCTTATTCGCAAAAGTTAAGGTTAAATGGTTAATAAAAAAGTCTGATTGTGCAGAACCTCGAAAATAAAAAAGGTTTACGTGGCTACGAGTGCGGATTTGATTCATCCCGGCCACTTGAATATTATACGTGAGGCAAGGAAATATGGGGCATTTATTGTTGGCTTGTTGACCGATTTGGCAATTGCAAGCTACAAGCGGCTTCCTTATCCGATATTTGGCATATTAAACGCTTGGTTACTCAACCAAGCCTTCCAATTCCACGATAATGTCAAAATCTCCTTAGAATTGCAACCATTTGAAGTCTCTTTTTACAAATCTTGCTTCCAGAATCACCGAAAAGCCAACAAGGCTGTCGTGAGCGAAAAGATGGCCCGTGAGTACCACGGATTGGGCAAATTACCCAACTGGTGCAAGACCATCCATGACTTGAGAATCCGCCCAGATCCATTCTAAGATGATTGGCATAAGTTTCTGATATTTTTTAAACACCGATGTGTACGCAGTGCGCGCAGAATTAATAACTTAATGCTGATAGCTAATTGCTGAGGATTATAAGAAATGCTTAAACTTGCTGACAATCCTCCGATTTTGACTCCTGATGTCGAATCGCTAACCGATCTTGATGGCACTTGGTGGGTGGCATATACAAAAATCCATTTCGAGAAGTCTTTTGCCTGGGACCTATACAGCCACGGCATTGGGTACTTCCTTCCGATGCGTGAGTACGTTATTTTTTCCAGCGGCCGTAATCGACGCGGCATGAAGCTGCTGTTTCCGTCTTATGTATTTTTTTGTGGCAGCAATGAGGATCGTTATACTGCTTTGACGACCAATCGATTGTTACAGGTCATTGACGTGGCAGACCAGTTAGGCTTAATATCGCAACTCATGACAATTGAAAAAGGGCTTTCGTGCAAAGCCGGTTTCGAACCTTACCCGTATCGTCCCGTCGGTACTCGCACCAGGATTATCTCAGGCCCTATGATGGGCACCGAAGGTGTGGTTATTGAAAGAAAAAATGAAAAGGCCCGGATGGTCTTGGAGGTTACTACTCTTGGCCAGGGCGCTGTTATGGAAATAGACGCCGATCTCCTGGAGCCCATCCACTAAAACCTACACCTACCTATTCTTGATACTCTGTTTTCTATGCTGCGACGCTTTCTCGAGCGCAGGTCGTTGTCGTAGGCTCGGTCCAGCTGCGGGAAACAATAACCGGCTTGAGGCGAAAATACACCATCTCTAACCAGAAGAAGCAGGAGACAGAAAGTTTCGAGAACATCAAACTGCACTTTCGACAAGCTAAAATCTTCGACCAATGGTGGCAAGCAGTCTGTTTTGCTGCGGATATGATGGACTTTGTGAAGAGTTTGTTACCGTTGACGAATCGCGATGGAACGAAGCGAATGTTAGTATGGGAAAAAGGCACGGCCAATCAGGCATCTAACGGCGACAGCCAAAGACTGGCGGTCAGTAGGTGACTAATCGGCCAGTGGCAGACGAAATGAGAGTTGAGAAAGTCCTCATAACCGGAATAACGGGCTTTGTCGGGAGCCATCTGGCCGACTACATCCTCGCGGAACATCCTGGCGTTCAAATCATGGGACTTGTACGATGGCGGTCCCCCAAGGACAACATAAGAGGCATACTCGGCAAAGTCAAACTGTGTTATGGCGATCTGGTGGACATCCATTCGCTGAAAGCTATTCTCAACGACTACAGACCTGATGTCATTTTCCATCTGGCTGCGCAATCCTACGTGGACTTCAGCTTCAATTCGCCCATGGCCACCCTTGAGGCAAACGTCATCGGGACATGCAACTTGCTGGGGGCAATAAAGGAGTTCAAGTTCAGCGCCGGTTATGATCCAATCATTCATGTATGTAGTTCTTCTGAAGTTTATGGACAGGTTAGGGAGGACGAAGTCCCAATAACAGAAGATAATCCTTTCCGGCCGGCGTCGCCTTATGCGGTGAGCAAGGTCGGAGAAGATATGCTTGCTTTACAGTATTGGCTGTCATGGAAGATTAGAACCATTAGAACGAGAATGTTCACTCACACAGGCCCGAGACGAGGTGAAGTGTTTGTAGTCTCTAATTTTGCGAAGCAGGTAGCGGCGATTGAAGCAGGGTTACTGCCACCGTTGGTTAAAGTGGGTAATCTCGATAGCGTCAGGACATTTTTGGATGTGAAAGATGCCGTAAAAGCATATTGGTTGCTCGTAAACAAATGTCTCCCTGGTGAGGTCTACAACATCGGTGGCACAGAGACAATGACAGTGGGACGGATGCTGGAGAAGCTCATCAAATTTTCTTCTAAGAAGAACATTAAGGTGGAAGTTGACGAGTCACGTCTTAGGCCTTCGGATGTGACGTTACAGATTCCCTGTACCAGAAAGTTTTTCGAGGCGACCGGCTGGAATCCACAGATAAAATTTGGTCAGACTTTGAAGGATACATTGGATTATTGGCGCGAATATTACAAGATAGAGGCCGCAAGGCTTGGATAGGTGCTTGAAAATGACAACAGGACAAGTTTCAGTGAAAAGTAATGCTGTGTTTGAGTTGAATTTGGAGCTCTATAGGAAACTTTATTTGATCAGGCGGGCAGAGGAAAAGATTCAAGAGCACTATTCTGAGGACGAGATGAAGACTCCAATGCATATGTCGATGGGAGCCGAAGCTATATCAGCAGGTGTATGCCACGCCTTGGGGCCGGAAAGCCAGGTACTGGGGACCTATCGGTCCCATGCCTTGTTCTTAGCCAAGACCGGGGATACGGATGATTTCTTCGCGGAGATGTACGGCAAAAAAACAGCATCCCTCAAGGGCAAAGGTGGCTCGATGCATTTGTGTTCACCTGATTACGGTTTTATGATCACCTCAGCGATTGTTGCAAGTGCTATTCCGGTAGCGGTTGGTTGTGCATTCGCGAATAAGCAGGCTGACAATGACAAAATTGTGGCGGTATTCTTTGGTGACGGTGCTGTCGACGAAGGGGTCTTCTGGGAGAGTTTTAATCTTGCCTGTTTGATGAGACTGCCGATTCTGTTTGTTTGTGAAGATAATAGCCTAGCGGTGCATACCCCGAAATCAATGCGACACGGTTATGATTCCATCACGGATGTCCTTTCAAACTTTGACTGCCTTGTCTGGCAGAAAAAAACCACAGATGTGGAAGTTATTTATATCGAGACGCATCAATTGATTGAACAGATACAGGCTGAGCAGATGCCGTGTTTTCTTCACTTGCACTATTACAGATATTTGGAACATGTGGGAATAAATCAAGATTTTGACGCCGGTTATCGTTCCAGAGATGAATTTGAGGAATGGTATAAGGTTGACCCAATAAGGCTACAGCGAACGAAACTTAAAGGTCTTGGATATAGTGAGCAGGATATCAGGCGGCTTGAGAAAGGCATCGAAGAACAGATAAACAATAGTCTCACCATGGCCCAAAATGCCCCCTTTGTTGAAAGTAGCGAATTATACAAAGGAGTGTTAGTATGAGGCAAATCACGTATTGTCAGGCTCTGAATGAAGCGATGACCCAGGAAATGGAACGTGACCTCTCGGTGTTTGTGTATGGGATAGGAGTGTCGGACCATAAAAAAGTATTCGGCACAACCGACGGTCTATTGGAGAGATTTGGAGAGGAAAGGTGTTTTGACACGCCTCTTTCAGAAGATACTATGGCTGGCTTTGGGCTGGGCGCAGCGATAAACGGGATGAGACCGATTCACATACATATTCGCGTGGATTTCCTGCTGTTGGCTATGAATCAGTTGGCAAATATGATTTCTTCCTGTAGATATATGTCGGGCGAAAAGCTCAAGGCTCCTCTGGTTATAAGAGCCGTCATCGGCAGAGGATGGGGACAGGGCTCTCAGCACAGCAAAAGTATGCTTTCTACTTTTGCTCATATCCCCGGCTTGAAAGTTGTTCTGCCGACTACACCAACAGATGCCAAGGGTCTGCTTATCTCAGCTATAAGGGATGACGGGCCGGTCATATTCATAGAGCATAGATGGCTATACTGGCAGGAGCAAGAAGTTCCACAAGAGCCCTTCACCGTGCCTATAGGTCAGGCGAATATCGTACGCAGAGGCAGAGATTTAACGATAGTGGCTACTTCCTGGATGAACGTGGAGGCAATGAAAGCCGCCGAGATTTTGAGCAGAGAAGGGGTCGAAATCGAAATAGTCGACCCGAGAACAATAAGTCCCCTTGACGATGAACTCATAGCAGAATCCGTAAACAAGACCGGCCATTGCATTGTAGCTGATAACGATTGGCTTCATTGTGGTTTTAGCGCTGAAGTGGCTGCTGTAGTGTCAGAAAAGTGTTTCGATAGATTGAAATCTCCTGTCTGTAGGATAGGATTTGCTCCAACGCCCTGCCCGACAGCGAGGCATTTAGAAGATGAGTTCTACCCAAATGCGAAGAATATTGTAAGGGCGATTGAGAAAAAGCTTGGACTTTCTGAAACGGACTTAAGTACGGAAAGTTTTTATAGCCATACCAACAGGTTTAAGGGCCCGTTCTGACCGATGGAGCAGCCCTATGGGCTTCGCCGTAAGGCGTTCCCAAGTGGACTTACGGAGAATTGATGATGGAACCGATGCGACAGGTAACAGTGGAAGATTTCGCGTTTTCCTTTGGTACGACCGTGGAAGACATTCCACCAGATTGCAAACAGTTAATCGCCGAAAGGGATTTTAGATACCGTGTCCTTGAAGGGGAAGAGCGGGACCGTGCGGTATTGGATGTTTTAAGGAAGACAGAATCCGACACACAGATCGTAGGCGGTGATGGCAGACAGGATGTATGGGAAAAAGGCTGGGATGAGAATCTACAGGATTTTATAAAAAGCGATTTTGATTTAGGCAAGCTGGTCCCGAGATTCATCCGGCCCGATAGTATCATGAGATTTAACGGAAATTATATCGAGCCAATCAACGCGAATTTTGAACTCGATTATTATTCAGTCTTTCGGCTCTGGCTATTTAGAAAATACCTTTCAGATGTACAAACAATTTATGAGTTTGGCTGTGGAACGGGCTTTAATCTTGTAGCCCTTGCGCAGTTGTATCCTGATAAGATTTTTCACGGGCTGGATTTTGTATCTCCTTCGCGGGAACTTGTTAATAAAATCGCCCAGGTATATGGTTGGAATATGACCGGACATATTTTTGATATGAAGTCGCCCGATGAGAAACTCGAAATAGCAGACAACAGCGCCGTTGTCACAATTGGGACAATAGAGCAATTAGCCAGCGACTTCGAGGCTTTTCTGCAATTTCTATTAAAACATTCTCCTGCCATATGCATCCATGTTGAGCCGACAATCGAATTATACAATGAAGATAACCTTGTTGACTACCTTTCAGCAAGATTTCACCGAAAAAGAGGATATACTCAGGGCTTCCTGCCTCGTTTACAGCAATTACAAAATGAGAACAAAATCCAGATACTTAAAGTCAAAAGGCTGTTTTTTGGCAATCTGATGATGGAAGGGTACCATTTACTTATCTGGAGGCCGTGGGGGAGCAGTTAAAAAAGCAGCCTGTTTTGAGTCGAACTAATGGAGTTATGTATTAGAAATAAATACGCAATTGTAACAGGTGGCAGCCACGGAATCGGACGTGCCATAGCCCTTGCGCTAGCTGATGAAGGCTGTAATGTTGCAATCTGTGCACGCAACAGAGAAAGAATAGAAAAGACTATTCGTGAGATAGAGGCCAAATCCGTTGCAGCCATAGGTGTATCCGCTGACGTAACGAGCTTAGCAGATATTGAACGAGTAAAGAAGACAGTTATAGATTCCTGGGGAACGATTCATATCCTCGTAAACAATGTGGGTGGCGGAGGCCGATGGGGCAAAGAAGATGTTGAGAAAACGCCGGAAGATGTGTGGGTTGATGTTTATAACAAGAACGCATTAGCTGCAATTCGACTGACTGTTAGGTTTCTTCCTTACATGCGAAAACAGAAATGGGGACGTGTGGTTACGATCACCTCCACGCTCGGCAGAGAAGGTGGTGGACGTCCTTGGTTCAATGTTGCTAAGACAGCCCAGACCGCTCTCATGAAAAATCTTGCTATGAATGGCGATTTGGTTAGAAGCGGCATAACCTTCAATAGTATTGCTCCAGGCAGCATAATGATTCCTGATACCGGCTGGGAGCAAGAGAAGAAAAATGACCCTCAAGCCTTTGAAAAAATGGTTGATGAAAAGTTTCCCCTGGGAAGGCTCGGGACACCTGAAGAGGTGGCTAGTGTGGTGGCTTTTGTTTGTTCGGAACAGGCAAGCCTGCTTAATGGTGCATCGATTCTTGTGGATGGGGGGGAAAGTAGGTGCTTCTAAAAAGATGAGATTTGAAGGAAATTATTTAAATGGAATTAGGAAGAGACACATTTATTTATCGTGGCAGCAATGAAACAATCCCGAATTGTTTTTCAAACTGAATGGTTCAGCATTGAGCAAGAATCCTTTGATAACATAGAGTTTTTGAAAGGAAAACCTTACTATAGAATTAACTCTCCTGATGGCGTAATGATCCTGGCTGTGACGGAAAAGACTGAGATTGTCCTGGTCAAGCAGTTCAGGCCTTCACAGAACCAGTATACGTTGGAATTTCCCAGCGGCGCTATTGCCAAGTCTGAGTCTTTGCATGAAGCTGCCGCCCGTGAACTCTATGAAGAAACAGTTTTTGTGTGTAAAGAGTTGCATTCTCTTGGCAGCGGCAGAGTTTTGATGAACCGTCAAAATTCAACGAATTTTGCTTTTTATGGCAGGGGTGCGGTGCAGAAACCGGGGTATCAAGCTTGCGATAACGTTGAAGTTGTTTTGGCTTCTCCAGCGGAGTTTAAAAAGTTTGTCTTATCCGGAGAGTTTGAGCAGTTTCCTGCTTTTGCACCCATAGTTCTTGCTGCATGGAAGTATGGAGATAACATCTTAACGAGCCTTTAATTGAGAGTGTGTCATTTGCGAGGGGAGTCGGGTAGTCATTGATTTGAGTGGGTGCGAGCACTTTTTACGGCTTGTTTTTATAATATCATGGAGTGATTTGGAGCGACCTTATGATAAAAGACGAAGTTTTACAAAGTTTCACCGGAAAGAATGTATTGGTGACCGGGGGAACCGGCTTGATTGGTAGGCAAATGGTAAGCCTTCTCTGTGGTTCGAAGGCATGTGTAAAGGTGGTTTCGCTGGATAATATCAAAGTGGATTACAGAGCGGAGCATATCTGTGGGGACCTTACAAACTTCGAGCTTTGCAAAGAAATTAGTCGTGATATGGACTTCGTATTTCACATTGCAGGAATTAAAGGTTCGACCGAAGTCACCAAAAAGAAACCAGCAAGTTTCTTTGTGCCTTTACTGATGTTTAATACCAATATGCTTGAAGCTTGTCGAAACAACAAGGTCGAGAAAGTAGTCTACACAAGTTCAATTGGGGCTTATGGAAGTGCCGAGATTTTTAAGGAAGATGAAAACATAGATGGGCCTCCTATGGATATGTTTCCTGGCTGGGCCAAAAGAATGGCTGAATTGCAGATTCAGGCCTATAAAATACAGTATGGGCTTGATAATTATTCAATTGTCAGGCCGTGCAATGTGTATGGTCCGGGCGATAACTTTGATCCTGATAATGCAATGGTCATACCCACGTTGATATACAGGATATATCAGAAGGAAAACCCGGTCATGGTATGGGGCGATGGTTCTGCAATCCGCGATTTTGCATACAGCAGAGACGTTGCCGAAGGTGTAATCCTGGCGCTGTATCACGGAACGAAATCGAGCTTCGTCAACCTCGGCAGTGGTATAGGTTATTCAATCAAAGAACTAGTTGAAACACTCAATAGCTTCCTTGATTTCAACTATGTTTTTGATACTACTATGCCCTCTGGTTTCCCAAGACGTGTTATGGACATTTCCTTGGCAAGAGAACTCATTGACTATAATCCCACAACGTCGTTATTGGAGGGCTTGAAAGAAACCTGGAACTGGTATGTTGATCACCAGAATGAGTATCAAAGTAGGAAAAATTATTTCAGAGAACAAGACTAATGAAGATTCTATTTGTTGTATCCAAGCTATTCAATAACCACCCCTATGAAAGGAACCGAGTTATATCGAATAGAATATTTAAATTATCGTAGGTGAATTGACTCATGGAAATATGCAAAACGAATTTAGAAAGTGTTTTGTTGATCAAACCTGTGTTTTTTGAAGATCACAGAGGAGAGTACTTGGAGTTATATAATGAGAAACTGTACGAGTCCAAAGGTATAGATGTGGATTTCGTTGAAGATGATATCTCTATAGGTACAAGAGGTGTGCTCAAGGGCATACACGGCGACTCTGAAACGTGGAAATTGATATCTTGTCTACATGGCAAGTTTTATCTTGTCGTAGTAAACAACGATAAGCAATCTCCTGATTTTGGAAAATGGCAGTCATTTGTTTTGTCAGATGTAAACAAATACCAGGTATTGGTCCCACCAAAACACGGCAATGGGCATCTTTGCTTGAGTGAAAAAACTATTTTTCATTATAAACAGTCTGCCTACTACGATCCTTCAAGGCAATTCACTATAAAATGGAATGATCCACGATTTGCCATCTGGTGGCCAATAAGAAATCCTATACTCTCTCAACGTGATGATCCTGAGTATTCGAATTAAATTCTTATTTATGTATCATTTTAATGCGTCTCTTATAAGGAGATAGTTACTGTGTTTAAAAATAGTAAAGTGCTAGTCGTTGGCGGTGCAGGTTTTGTTGGGGTCAACCTGATCAACAAGCTCCTCGAACTGGGAGCAGAAATAAGTGCGACCTTGCATAAAAAGCCTGCTGTAATTGAAGATGACAGAATCAAATATCTCAATTGTGATTTGACGATTGCGGAAGACTGCGAAGGAGTTGTTGAAGGGGTTGAGTATGTCTTTATGTGTGCGGCAAATACTTCAGGTGCCGCAGTTATGGAGACAAGACCTCTTGTTCATGTAACACCTAATGTTATCATGAATACACTGATGCTCGATGCGGCGTATAAGGCCGGGGTAAAGAAATTTTTATTTATCAGCAGCAACACTGTTTATCCCCCAACCGATTATCCGGTAAAAGAAGATGAGATGTTTAAGGGGGATTTATTTGAGAAGTATTTCTGCGTTGGTTGGATGAAGCGCTTTACTGAAATCCTTTGCCAAATGTATGCAACTAAAATCAAAAATCCCATGAAGACAATTGTTGTCAGGCCCGCGAATATATATGGGCCTTACGATGACTTTGACTGGGAAACCTCTCATGTTATTCCTGCCTTAATACGTAAAGTTGTCGAGAGACATCAACCAATTGAGGTATGGGGAGATGGCAATGACGTAAAAGATATAATTTTTATTGATGATTTCATAGAGGGCATGTTGCTCGCAATGGAGAATATCGATACGTATGATCCAATCAATATTGCCACAGGCCGTCCATGTAACATAAAGCAAGCGCTGGACGTTATCTTGGATGTCGACAATTATCGAGATGCTGAAATCTCCTTTAATACTTCAAAACCATCAATGATTCCCAAAAGACTTATTGATATATCAAAGGCCAGGGAGCTTTTAGGATTTGAATCAAAGACGTCTCTAAAAGAAGCAATTATGAAAACCGTCAATTGGTATAGAGAAAGAATCTGTGTCAGCGCGATTGACTAAAGTAGCAAACTAATGATACTAACACGAACACCATTTCGGGTTTCCTTTTTTGGTGGTGGAACTGACTACCCTGTTTGGTATGAGCAAAACGGTGGAGGTGCAGTACTGAGCACCACGATCAACAAGTACTGCTACATCAGTTGCCGTTACTTGCCGCCGTTTTTCGACTACAAATACAGGATAAGGTATTCGTATCGTGAAGAGACAAAGAGTATTTCTGAGATTAAGCACGCTTCTGTCAGGGAATGCCTCAAGTACTCGAAAATTGATCGAGGCATTGAAATGGTTCATACAAGTGACCTACCTGCCCGATCAGGTATTGGTTCCAGTTCATCCTTCACGGTTGGATTCCTTAATTCCCTTTATGCCTTGACAGGGCAGATGGTGTCTAAGAGGAAGCTGGCACTGGACAGCATCCATGTGGAGCACAACCTTATTAAAGAGAACGTTGGTTCGCAGGATCAGGTTGCTGCGGCTTTTGGCGGATTCAATAAGATCATGTTTGGGGAAGAAGAGAGGATAGTTGTTCAACCCGTTACTGTCAGCCAGGAGAAGTTGGACTTGCTCCAGGACCACCTAATGTTGTTCTTCACCGGGCTTTCGCGCAATGCCTCGGATGTTGCGAAAGACCAGATAGAGAATATGTCCTCAAGAAAAGATGAGTTAAGGACAATGAGAGGGATGGTAGACGAGGGTATTAGCATTCTAAACGGCAGGATAGATTCTTTTGATAGTTTTGGGAGACTTCTTGACGAGGCATGGAAAATCAAAAGGGAGCTATCAAGAGTAATAACCAATAGCACGATTGACGAAATCTACAACACCGCTATCCGTGCCGGGGCTTTAGGTGGGAAGCTGCTCGGTGCCGGTAGTGGTGGTTTTATCATCTTCTATGTGCCTCCTGAGAACAGATGGAGAGTAAGGAAGATGCTGGAAGGTCTCGTGTATGTACCGTTCCGATTTGAAACGCTGGGAAGCCAAATTATACTGTATACGGTACAGGATTTGCCCTCACTGTCAATTCAAGAGTATCAACATGGTTATTCTCATGTGGGGGAAAGGGACACAGTTTTGGAGCATAGTGGGCGATCATCTGAAACTGACAGCAGACGTGGATGAACGTTCATTACAACACAAGCCAAAAAATAATTTTTGACACACCAATTTATATGCAAGACCTGTCGCTGGGAGATGCCGATGTCTTGATTTTAGTTGGCGGCCAGGGAAAGCGCCTGCGACAGGTCGTCGGCGATAAACCCAAACCTATGGCTGACATCAAAGGACGTCCATTCTTAGATATTCTAATAAATTATGTCTCGGGTTACGGTTTCAGACGTATTATTTTATGCACCGGGCATATGGCTTCTCTTGTCAGGGAACATTATCGAAAAGTGACAGATGGCATCGAGATTCTTTTCTCTGAGGAGAAAGAACCACTTGGAACAGGAGGAGCTATCAAGAATGCGAAAGCCCTTATTCGAAGTAATCCATTTCTCGTTATGAATGGAGATTCGTTTTGCGCGGCCGATTTAGGTAGTTTAGTTGACTTTCATAAAAAAATGAACGCCCTATTATCAATAGTTTTGACCTATTCAGATACGACTGAAGACTATGGAAGTGTGACATTTAATTCTTCGGGTAGGATAACCAGTTTTTCTGAAAAAGTTCCTTGTGCAGGAAAATCTAGCGTAAATGCTGGCATATACCTCATGAATAAAGATATTTTTTCATATATGCCCCGGAAAAAGCGGTTTTCATTGGAATATGACATGTTTCCTGACATTGCTGGCAACCGTTGCTATGGCTTCGTCACGGAAATGCAACTAACTGATATTGGTACGCCGGAACGGTATTATGCTGCCCAAGCATTTCTCCAATAATAGGGAAAAGTGAGCTATAGCCAATCAAAACAGTTGAGTCTTATCAGTTATTTTTCCTGGCAGAAATGATGACTATTTGGGCGATTTCAAATATAGGCTCGCAACAACAGCCAATTATCTCTGTAGAAGCCTTAATGAAAATGGGCAGTTAAATAAGACAGAGGTGTTGGTTGTTGACTGAAAAATAGTGATATTCCACTGCACAGCGTACTTAATCTGACGGATAATGCTCGTGATGCTACAAGATTTATCACGGTACCACCTGACATTGCATCGAAATACAATTATTCAGGATATAAAGTCAATGGGAGCCATGCAATAAATGCAGGTATTAGAAGAAATATGAATGGTTGGGAGTTCTAAATTAACTCAGTTCAAAATTGTGCATTTGTAATGAAATTCTAATTCTTGAGCCTGGCCGTGCCGAAAAGAACTACTGGAACGACCTGTGGCGCTACCGGGAACTCTTCATAATTTTGGCCTGGCGGGATATTTCTGTACGCTACAAGCAGACTATCATTGGGGTTCTCTGGGCGATTCTTAGACCACTTCTGACCATGCTGGTGTTCACGGTAATCTTTGGACGAGTGGCAAAGTTGCCCAGTGACGGGAATGCACCCTATGCCCTCATGGTTTTTGCTGCTATGCTCCCGTGGTCCCTCTTTTCCACATCTTTAGGGGAAGCATCAAATAGCCTAATCGGCAACTCCAATCTAATTAGTAAAGTTTATTTCCCTCGACTCATTATTCCCACCGCCACGGTAATGACAGCCTTTGTCGATTTTTTCATAAGCTTTATTATTCTTTTGGGGATGATGGCCTACTATCGATTTCTACCAGGCTGGAATTTACTGTTACTACCATTATTTATAATCTTGGCCTTACTTGCCAGCTTGGGGCCTGGACTTTGGATCACGGCACTCAATGTGAAATATAGGGATTTTCGCTATGTGATACCCTTTGTTGTACAGTTTGGCCTCTATGTCTCACCTGTCGGATTCAGCAGCAATGTGATTCCAGAAAAATGGCGGCTTCTCTATAGCCTCAATCCTATGGTAGGTGTCATAGATGGTTTTCGGTGGTGCATCTTGGGCGGCGAGAGCCCGATCTATTGGCCAGGTTTTGCTCTAAGCATCGTCATCGTCACCTTCTTCCTCTGGTTGGGTATCTCCAGCTTTCGCAAGATGGAGAAGTCCTTTGCGGATCTGATTTAATAAATTGTCTGACACCGTCATCAAAGCTGAAAACCTCGGTAAAAAATATATCATCGGCCACCGAGCCGAAAACGTCCGCTATGTGGCTCTGCGTGACGTGCTGATGCAGAACGCACGAACCCTCTGGAACAAGACTAAAGACCTGGCAAAGGGCAAGCCCATCATTCAGGGTGACACGTTGGAAGAGGTCTGGGCGCTAAAGGACGCGAGCTTTGAAATTCATCAAGGAGATATAGTCGGAATTATTGGCCGTAATGGGGCAGGAAAGAGTACTTTGCTGAAAATCCTTTCTCGGATCACGGAACCTTCGGCTGGCCGGGCGACCATAAAAGGGCGGGTGGCCAGCCTGCTGGAAGTGGGTACAGGTTTCCATCCGGAGCTGACGGGGCGAGAGAACATTTACCTTAAAGGGGCCATACTCGGGATGACCCGCGCTGAGATCAGGCGAAAATTCGACGAGATTGTTGCATTCGCCGAAGTGGAACAGTATTTGCACACGCCGGTCAAGCGCTATTCTTCCGGTATGTACGTAAGGTTAGCTTTTGCTGTTTCCGCACATCTTGAACCAGAGATCCTTCTTGTAGATGAAGTCTTGGCGGTGGGTGATGAAGAATTTCAAAAAAAATGCTTGAATAAAATGGAAGATGTCAGTAAAGGCGGACGCACAGTTTTGTTTGTCAGCCATAATATGCTTGCCATTAAGACTCTTTGTACCCGCTGCATAGTCCTTGACAAGGGTAAAGCTATATTCATGGGCGATGTCTCTTCCGCAGTCGATACATATCTATCTAATAAGGTCGATATCCCCGGTGAAATAGTGTGGAACGAGCCATCAAAAGCTTCGGGAAATCATCTAGTCCGCCTCAAGGCTGCCAGAGTCATTTCGGGTGGAAAAGTAACAGGTTATCCCTCTGTGAATGAAGATATTGAAATTCAGTTTGATTACTGGAACTTCGAAGAAAACGTCAGGCGGTTCGTCGCCGTTCAAATAGACAATTCGATGAATTCCATAATACTAACCACAAGCAATTTAAAAGTAAGATCCATCGCTTATGACCCCTGGGTCAATAAACCATATCCTGTTGGCCTTTTCAGGTCAACTTGTATAATACCGAAGTATCTTCTGAATGTCGGTATACATCACATCTCATTGTTTATTAACGGTGAAATGGTTTCAGATAATATTATCATTCAGAGAAACGTTCTTTCATTTGATGTTCAAGAGGATCTAGAACTGCGAAAAGAATATTCAGGTGCGTGGATCGGCGCCGTTCGACCAATACTGGCTTGGAAAACCGAACAGTTAAAATGAAAAATATCAGTGAAGGGGAGGTTAGTTGTATGAAACAAAAGATCGCATTAAAAGAACTAAATCCGCTCGATATCGTTTTGTTCCATGTCGGCGGCACAGGGGGATACGGTCACATAGATACTATTATTAAGCGATTTGCGTCTCATGCTGTTGTCGTTTGCTTTGAGGCAAATAGCTCAGAAAAAGATGAACTTGTCCAGGAACAATATGCGGCGTCAGGAGTACGCACATTCTTAGTACCCAAATGCGTTGGAGACGCTCCCGGTAAACAGCAGTTTTACGTAAACAAATATCCGGAAAGCAGCAGTCTTTTCCTACCATCGCCACAAGCTTTACAAGAACATATAATGTGCATCAGTATGAGCAAAGGGTGTGCTATTCATACATGGGGGCAAAACTGTGAGTTGGATCATATAGAAGATGTAGAAGCTATTACACTTGACGCGCTAACCGGGGAGAACGTCCTTCCGGCTCCTGATGTTCTTAGTGTAGATGCACAAGGGGCAGAATTGCGAATCATGCGTGGAGGAGAGCGCTGCATCGCCGAGAGTGTGCTGTGCATTGTTAGCGAGGTTGAGTTTTATGAGATTTATCAGGGGCAGGGCCTGTTTAGCGATCAGATGAATTTCCTATCAGGGCACGGATTCAGGTTTGCCGACTTGTATAGTAAACAATACTGGCATCCCGCACCCGCCGCTGGGGAAGGATTTCTTACCGTTGGAGAAGCTCTGTTTTTCCGTGATCTTGAAAAATATTGTTCCAGATTCCAAGATCCGCAGTCGGACACGCTGCTCTACAAACTTATAAAGCTCTCAGCGATCGCGTATGCATTCGGCAGGTTTTCGTATTCAGCTAAGATCGTGACATTCTTACTGGAAAAGTTCGGTGATAAAGCAAGGCAATCATTTTTGTCAAGTGAGAGCTACAAACCTGTTCTGCAAAAGCAAGAATATATGCTGAAGAACCAGTCCAGGTACATGAAGGATTTCGAGTTTTTCTATAAAGACGCTTGGAACAGGATGCGGCGTTTTTGGCGAGCCGGAAGGACATTCCTTAAGTCCATATCGCGGACTCACGATAATATCGATTAGGAGAGAGGAGCGATGAATAAGACAAAGCCGGATATCTCATTATTCGCCTCCGCGCACAGGCCGCAGAATTGGATGAACCTGTATAGAAGCATAGGGGACAACAATATAGAATTTGAGATAGTATTCGTAGGGCCGAATCCGCCTGGTTATGACCTGCCGGGGAATTTTCGTTTCATCAGATCACAGGTAAAGCCAGCGCAGTGTGTCGAGATAGCAGCGAGGAATACCACCGCCGATCTTATAATAGATATGGCTGACGACTGCGAATTTCACACTCCGCAACCTCTGGATAGGCTTTACGATCTTTACAAGTCATGTAACTGCGATAAAGTAATTGTCTCATCAAGAATGAGGACGAATGGCGTAGATCAATCCCATTTTGCACATCGTTTCTTTACCCACGATGACAATAGCCCGGTAATACCCGTATGTGGTTTAATGTCGAAGAAGTTTTATCGTGAACTTGGGGGTATAGACAGGAATTTTATAGCTGTCATGTGGCCTCTTGACATTGCCATGAGAGCCTACACGTTAGGAGGCAGAGTTGTATTGAGTAATGTGTACATCAATGAGGATAGAAGTAAAAGCAGGGGAAGTAATTTATGCGGTGAGTTTTGGGGACATGATAGAACGCTATTAGAGAGCCTGTGGACAACCAATGGAAAGATTCACTTCAATCGGAAAAATCCTGTAGAGCCTTTTTCGGATGTGAATATCCTCACCGCATCTCAAGGCCCGCGGGGCCGTTGGCGAGGCAGTCGTCCCATATTTGTTGAGAAAGTAGAAGACCAATTACGAAGATTTAAAGCGATTTTTGGAAAGATCAATCGTGGAATCAGAAAACCATCTATGTATCTTAATTACACAAAGTGGATGGCCTTGCGAGTGAAGGGAAAATCATAATTGTAGTCGTCTGTCACTTCTAAGTACGTTGTCGTTTATGAGTCGTTTATGAAATGAAGATACTATTTACAATATCTCAATTAGATTTTGCCGACCATATTGCTATTGCTTATTTGTCTGCGATAGCTAAGCATCTGACACATTCTACGTATTTTTGTTCCCTTCAGGATCATGACTTTTTGGGAGAAGTAAACAGAATAAAACCGGATATTATTGCTTATTCTACTAATGTAGTGGGATATGAACAGATTGTCGAGAGTCATAAAAAGGCAAAGCAAAAGCATCACTTTGTCTCAATTATGGGAGGCCCTCAGGCTACATTTTCGCCCGAAACATTTGAGCAAAGCGAAATGGATGCTTATTGCGTAGGAGAAGGCGAATATGCATTCAGAGATTTCTTAGTTAAAGTTGAGGGCGGTGAATCCTTTGATGACGTGTCCAATTTAATCACTAAAGAAAAAAGGAATACTGTAAGACCATTAATCAGAAATCTGGATGAATTACCCCCTGCTGATAGAGATCTGGTAATTTCAAGTTCCTTTCTCAAGGATGTACCCAAAAAAACGTTTTATGCCACGCGGGGATGCCCGTACAAGTGTGCCTATTGCTGTAACAATTACTACCATCAACTCTATAAGGGTAAAGGGCCCATAGTAAGACGGTTTTCTGTGGAAAGACTGATAAAGGAGATTGAGTCAGTAAAGCAGCAATACCGCATGGATTTTGTTAAGTTTGGGGATGATTTATTCGCTATGAAAGCCGATGCCTGGCTTGAAGAATTTGTCGGCAAATACACGAAGCGAATCGGCATTCCCTTTAATTGTTATTTAAGATTTGATCTTGTCGATGACAGCCTGCTGAAACTGCTTAAGGAGGCTGGTTGCTTCTCCGTCCATCTTTCTGTTGATAGTACCTCGGACTATGTCCGGGAAAAAATCTTGAATCGTCAGATGAGAAAAGTGGACATAGTCGAAAAATTGAAAATGATAAGAGACCACGGAATTAATACCTGGGTTAATTTTATGCTCGCTGCCCCGGAGTCTTCATTGCAGGATGACTTGGATACAATCGAGTTGAGTAAAAGGGCGAAAGTAACTTATCCATCCTATTCAATAACCGTGCCTATGAAAGGAACCCAGTTATATCAGTATTGTGTGGAAAAAAACTTAATCGATCCGTCTGTGTATCAAGGTGATATGACTGGATGCAGCTTGAGACCCACGCTGCCGTGTTTTACCGAAAAAGAAAAGGACATACGATATAACATATACTTGGTTGGGGCATTAATTGCCAAACTCCCTTTTCCTCTCAATAAGATAGCTATTTGGCTGATAAAGATAGTTCCGCCTAATAAGTTCTTCAAGACAATCCACAGTTGCTTATATAATTATTATATTTCGAATAGAATATTTAAATTATGACCTCAGTTTGGCTTTTGGGCGATATTTTTAAGGAAAAAAAGATGTGTAACGTGGTATGTAATGATATCCGGGTTTATGAGCTATCTTTTGATTTAGTAAGAGAGATGAGGTGGCGATGTATTTAGATAAACAGTTGATTTTTCTGTCCGGATCAACTGGGCTCGTTGGCTCTAGCGTTATGAAATATCTCCTTGATAACTATCCGACGACGAGGATCAGGGCATCTTTTTACGAACATACAAAACCCTTTATCAAACACGACAGAGTTGAGTATGTTTATGGTGATTTAGGATTACGTAAGGACTGCAAGAGAATATCGGCAGGCTGTGACTGTGCAATAATGGCTGCTGCAAATTCTGGCGGTTCAAATGTTTTTACCTCTGAGCCCTGGAGACAGGTTACTGACAACGTCACAATGAGTAGCCAGCAGCTGGAAGCATTCTATTTTAATAATATAAAACGCGTGGTTTATATTAGTTCGGCAATCTTATATCAAGATTTGGAGAAATACGTTAAAGAAGATAATCTTGATTTGAACATAGATCCTCATCCTGCCTATTTTGGTTTGGGATGGGTACTAAGATTTGTTGAAAAGCTGTGTAAATTCTGGCACGATAAATACGGCATGGAGATCTTGGTGTTGAGAGCCGCCAATATTTTTGGACCTTATGCAAAGTTTGATCCACAAACTTCCAATTTTATCCCTGCGCTTATTCGTAAGGCGGTAGATAAGGAGGATCCTTTTGAGGTATGGGGTACGCCGGACGTCACAAGAGATGTTATTTACTCAGAGGATTTTGCAAGAGCAATCGCAATGGTGGTGGACAACGATGAAATTAAGTTCGATACTTTTAACATAGGCTCCGGAGTTCGAACTTCGGTTCAGGACGTCGTTGGGTGGACCCTAAAATATGCAGATCATAAACCCTCGACGATAAAATACAGCTCAGATAGGCCCGCTACAAACAAGTTCAGAGCGATTGATTGTTCAAAGGCAATGGAAATGCTTGGCTGGCAACCGGAATACGGAATTGAAGAAGGGATCAAAAAAACTACCGAATGGTGGATTAAAAACAGGAATTATTGGACGAAATGAAAAGAGAGTCGAAGTGCGTATTGATTGGGGGTAGGTTATGAAGAAGCAATTGTGCCAGGTAAAACTGGACGATTTTGCTCGCTCGTTTGGCACGACCATAGAGGATATCCCCCACGATTGCCGGGAACAAATCGCTAAAAGTGATTTCAAATACAGAATACTTGCAGAAGAGGAACGCGATAGGGTTATTCTGGATGTTCTCAGGAGAATAGAGTCGGATAAGCAGATTGTCGGCATAGAGGAAAGGCGGAATACCTGGGAGCGCGGTTGGTCGGAAAACCTACAGGAGTTTCTTAAGAGCGGCAATAACTTAAATAAACTGGTCCCTAAGTTCTTTAGGCCTAATCAGACAATAAGACTCAATCAGAATTACATCATACCCTCCAATCCCAACTTTGAACTTGATTACTTTTCGGTTTTTAGGCTTTGGCTCTTCAGAAAGTATCTAAAGGATTTTGACTCTATCTATGAATTTGGTTGTGGAACTGGATTCAACCTGGCCGTGTTAGCACAGTTATATCCTGAAAAAAAGTTATACGGATTAGATTTTGTACCTTCCTCGGTTGCCCTAGTGAATAAGCTTGGTGAAACTTATAATTGGAATATAAGCGGGCACCTTTTTGATATGCTGGATCCAGATGAGAGTTTTAAGATAGATAGTAATAGTGTAGTTTTCACCATTGCTACGATAGAACAATTAGCCAGCAATTGCGAACTGTTCTTACAATTCATTTTGAGACGCCCCCCCGAGCTATGCCTGCAAGTGGAGCCGACCATTGAACTATACGATGAAAATAATCTTATTGATTATCTGGCCATGGAGTTCCACAGAAAGCGGGGCTATACGGAGAACTACTTAACTCTTTTGAGAGAATTGGAAACACAAAATAGAGTTAAGGTATTAAAGTCCAAAAGGTTATTCTTTGGCAGTCTATATCATGAAGCATATTCATATATAATATGGAAACCAAGGAAACAAAAAACATGACGGAGAATCCTAAAACCTTATGAATCGAGTCCCTACTATTGACGATTATTTAAAGGTCTCTGCCCACCCTCTCAGGCAAGTAGGAGGTCGCTGCAAGGCTATTAAATGGAGATGCGATTCAGCGCATCCACTTGTAACTATTTTTACTGCTGTGAAAAATCGAAAGGATACGTTACCACAAACAATAATGTCGGTATTGAGTCAAAGCTATCCAAACATAGAATACATTATCGTCGATGGCGCATCTACAGACGGCACCTTAGAAGTAATCAAGCAATTTGATGATAGAATCGATTTGTGGATCAGCGAACCGGACTGCGGAACATCTGATGCATTTAATAAAGCAATAAGTATGGCACAAGGCGATTTTATATTTTGGCTGGCATCGGATGACTGGATAGGCCCTGATTTTATTGAAACGGCGGTCCAGACGCTTTTGAGGTCAGGCGCCGATTTTGTTTTTGGAGATATGGTGATGTACAACAATGGTGATGCCGTCGCCATATGCAAAGGTGAAAAAGACTACGTGAAATCGCTAATGTCGGGAAACCCACGTTTTAATTATCCAAGTATGGTAATAAAAAGAGAATGCTACCAAAAGGTGGGACTACTTGACACTACTTACAGAATTATCAATGACTATGAGTGGACCTTGCGCTTGCACCTACGTGGCGGCAAGGGTTCCTACAATAGTTCTCTTTTAGTCCATAGAAGAGTTGGGGGCTTTGGAGAGAGTCACCCTGTTCGGAGTGTCTTGGAACATCTAAGACTATCGAGACAACATGGATTGCCGATGGCCAAAGCCATAGCTATTTATTTAGAATGTTTTGTGCGTAGAGGAGTGGGACATCTCACTAAATTGTTTTTGCCTGAAATTGTCTATACAAAGCTCAAGCGCACTGTGCGGAGAGGTGATTCGGTTCCTCTGGATTGACGCGTCCCGCTCTTTCTCCAAGGCTACCGTTTTATCTGTCACTAAAAAAGTTTGATTAGCTTATGGAGAAAACGATGACAAAGCCCAAAGTCGCTTTAATTACAGGTATTACAGGGCAAGATGGGGCATATCTCGCCGAATTTCTTTTGGATAAAGGCTACATAGTTCACGGTATGAGACGGCGTACGTCCCTTTTTAATACTGGCCGGATAGACCATCTTTTGCATGATGTCCATGAACACAATGTTCGCCTTTTCCTTCACCATGGCGACATGACAGATTCATCCAGCCTTATCCGAGTCATCCGGCAGACGCAACCTGATGAAATATACAATCTGGCGGCTCAGAGCCATGTCGCTGTGTCATTTGAAGAACCTGAATATACTGCCAATTCTGATGCGTTGGGAGCTCTTCGGGTACTTGAGGCAATACGGATACTTGGGCTGGAGCAAAAGACACGCTATTATCAAGCTTCCACTTCTGAACTTTTTGGTCTTGTACAAGAGATTCCTCAGAAGGAAACAACCACATTTTATCCCCGCTCGCCATATGCAGTTGCAAAGCTTTACGCCTATTGGATCACGGTAAACTATCGGGAAGCGTATGGTATATACGCCTGCAATGGTATCTTGTATAACCACGAGTCTCCGGTACGCGGCGAGCTCTTTGTGAGCCGCAAGATCACTCGGGCGCTGTCTCGTATTAAGCTCGGCGTACAGAAGTGCCTCTATCTCGGTAATCTGAACGCAAAACGTGACTGGGGCCACGTGAGAGATTACGTCGAGGCGCAATGGCTAATGCTACAGCAGTCAGAACCGGAAGACCTTGTGATTGCTACCGGAGAACAGCACAGCGTGCGCGAATTCGTCGAATTGGCGGCAGCCGAACTCGGCATTCAAGTCACATGGAAAGGGGATGGGATAAACGAGAAAGGTTATACCTGGGAAGGCCGCCATATTGTTGCTGTGGATCCTCGCTACTTCCGGCCAACAGAGGTAGAAACGCTCCTTGGCGATGCGAGCAAGGCAAAGGCCAAGTTAGGATGGGTTCCCAAGATTAGTTTCCGTGAACTTGTTGCCGAAATGGTACGAGAGGACTTGAGGGAAGCCGAACGGCACGAACTGGTCAAGAATCATGGCTCGGAACTTGTCAAGCACTATGAGACAGTTCCTTTGTGAAATTAAGCTCTAAAGAATAAATTTTTTTGGCAGGTTGTTTTAGAATCTCTTTCGGCGGATTAATCCAAACGGCCTGAGGTGGCAATGCTGCCAGAGGTTCCCTGCGCTCTTCATCACTAAAATATCTTAAGACGACAAAAACTTTCATAAAGAAATTAAAAGGGAAATGCGATGACTATGGAAGTTTTGCAAGATAAATTACAAATAAGGAAAGCACGTCAAGAGCTGGTAAACAAGGGAGTGTCTCTTGTCGAATCTCCATTGCGATCTCTAATGAGAAAATTCAGGCTTGTACATGGGGTGGCGACGGGGCATAGGGTAAAGAGTTGGGATGTGTTGTCAACATTGAATTTTATAGAGCAATATATTGCAAAGGATGACCCGATACTCGATATTGGGTGCTTTGCTTCCGAGGTGATAGTGGCGTTGCACAAATTGGGCTATTCAAATTTAACAGGTGTAGACTTGAATCCAGACCTGCGGAAAATGCCACATCAAGATTCCATCCGGTATGAAATCAGTGATTTCATGCACACGAAGTTTGAAGATGCCTCGTTCCAGGCGATTACATCAATCTCGGTAATTGAACATGGTTTTGACGGGCAATCGTTGCTGAAAGAGATGTCGCGCCTCTTGAAGCCAGGTGGCTACTTCATCGCGTCGTTCGATTACTGGCCGGAAAAAATTGATACAACAGGCATAATTTATTTCGGAATGGATTGGAAGATTGTTTCCAAGGATGAAATTGTTGATTTCATCTCTGAAGCAGCAGGTTATGGCTTATTTCCAATCGGTGAGATGATGTATGGCAGCAAAGATAAGCCGATTTACTGTGGGGGAAAGCAATATACCTTTGCGTGGTTGGTGCTTACAAGGTCTGCCTGAATATGCGAGTGTTACTAATCACAGGCTCTTATCCGCCAATGAGATGTGGGGTTGGCGACTACAGTCACAATTTGGTGGAAGCACTCGCCGTTGATCCGGAAATCCATGTTGGTGTACTTACAAGTGTCTCTGGTGGGGAGATGGGTAAAGCTGATGAGATTGAAATTTTTCCTGTAATAAAAAGATGGAGCTTTTTAGAAGCACAGAAGGTCATGAAAATCATCCGGCACTGGTCGCCGGATATTGTACATGTTCAATATCCGATACAGGGCGATGTCAAAGGTTTATTGCCCTGGTTGTTGCCGATGATTTCCTTTTTTATGGGAAAGAAGGTTGTGCAGACTTGGCACGAAGGATATAGCAGACGAAATGCGCCGAAGCTTTTTTTAAAATGGATTATTCCCAGCAGATTGGTATTTGTGCGCCTTCAGTATAAGGGGAATTTACATCCCACATTGCGTTGGGCCTTATGGAAAAAAAAGGCCGTATTCATACCAAATGCATCGGCTATTTCGCGCGTTGACCTAAACGAGCAGGAAAAGGATGTATTAAAAAAGCAATATTTGAAAAAACAGAAACGGTTGGTTGTTTTCTTTGGCTTCGTATATCCCCACAAGGGTGTTGAGTTGTTATTTGAAATTGCTGATCCTTCTTCAGACCAGATTGTGATAGCTGGAGAAGTTGATGAAAAAGGAGATTATCCGCACGAAATTATGAGGCGCGCCTCGGTTGAACCATGGATAGAAAAGGTGACCATCACCGGTTTTCTTCCCGCTGCTGATGTGGCGGCGTTATTGGCGGTTGCGGATGCTGTGATCCTGCCTTTCCGGACTGGCGGCGGCGAATGGAATACCTCAATTCATGGAGGGGTATTAAATGGGGCGTTTGTAATAACGACATCGCTAACCCAAAGCGGGTATGACAAAAAACGTAATGTGTACTTCGCAAAAGTGGATGGCATTCAAGAGATGAGGTCGGCTCTCGCTACCTATGCAGGAATGCGGCGCGGATATGATGCTGATATTGATAGAGATGAATGGCGGCAAATTGCAGACGAGCACCATTCGTTATATGAGAGTCTTTTGTCTGAATGACTTGTTTTAGTCGCGAAAGAGCAATAGAAAATAAATTTAAACTGAAGGTCAGTCATTTTTTGGCTCGTCTTTTGAATAGTTGATATTCGATGAAAACGGGGCTGGTCACCGGAATTGCTGGCCAGGATGGTTCATATCTGGCAGAACTTCTCGTTACCAAGGGATATCGTGTCGTTGGTGCCGCGAGGGATGTGCAGAGAATTTCTGATTTTCTTTCTTCCTCACTTATGAGCAGAGTCGAGTTGGTTGAGTGGGATATGCTGAACCCGGTAGCGATGGTGGATGTTTTGTTGCGCTATCAACCTGCCGAAGTATATAACTATGCAGCCTATTCATCCGGGGTGGGGATGTTCGATGACGCTGTTGGCATCGGTGAGGTGAATGGGCTCGCGGTTGTGCGCATCCTGGAGGCCATTCGTGAGGCCGATACGAATATCCGCTTTTGTCAGGCATCGAGCAGCGAGATGTTTGGCGACGCAATTGAAAGTCCCCAGTCGGAAGAAACGCGATTTCAGCCGCGCAGTCCTTATGGTGCCGCAAAACTTTATGCGCACTCGATGTTCCGGATTTACCGCCAGCGCTATGGGCTGTTTGCGTGCTCGGCGATCCTGTTCAATCACGAGAGCCCGCGCCGTGGCTTGGGTTTCGTTACGAGAAAGATCGCCCACGAAGCAGCGAAGATCAAGCTGGGGCTGGCGAATGAGCTTCGCCTCGGCAATCTCGATGCGCGCCGGGACTGGGGGTTTGCGGGAGATTATGTGCGCGCCATGTGGCTGATGTTGCAGCAGCCGCATGCTGGGGATTATGTAGTGGCTACCGGGGAAACGCACTCGGTGCGAGAAATTTGCGAAATCGCATTTGGGCATTTGGGGTTGGATTATCGCGACTATGTGCGGGAGGATGCTGCCGCGTATCGTCCCGCTGAATCAGTGCAGTTGGTGGGGAACTCCGAGAGGGCGAGAAAACAATTGGGCTGGGTGCCTGAGGTAGGGTTTCGCGAGATGGTGAGCATGATGGTAGATGCCGATCTGCGTAAGCTGCATTGAGCAGAATAAAGTTAAAGGACAGGGACAAAGTAATGTATAAAAAAATCGAAAAGTGCAGGATTTGTGGCAATACGCGTCTGGAGCGAGTGTTCGATTTGGGAGAGCAAATGCTGACCGGTGTGTTCCCGCGTGAAAAAGGGGCGAAAGTCACGACCGGGCCGCTTCGTCTAGTGAAATGCATAGGGGGCGATGAGGTCTGTGGACTGTTGCAGCTTGAGCATTCCTACGATTTGGGGGAGCTGTACGGCGAGAACTATGGCTATCGCTCCAGCCTCAATGCCAGCATGGTGGCGCATCTTCACAGCAAGGTGAAAAAAATCCTTGGGCAGGTTGAGTTGCGCGAAGGCGATCTCGTTATCGATATTGGCAGTAACGACAGCACGACGTTGCAGGCGTATCCATCCTCCGGCCAGATCCTGGTTGGTATCGATCCGACCGGCGTCAAATTTCACAACTATTACCCGCCGCACATTCAATTGATCCCGGATTTCTTTTCTTCCGCCCTATTGAAAGAGCGTTTTCCTGAACAGAAGGCAAAGGTGATCACTTCGTTCTCTATGTTCTACGATTTGGAAGACCCGATAGGTTTTATGCGGCAAGTGTATGATGTGCTTGCAGACGATGGGCTTTGGGTCTTCGAACAAAGCTATATGCCGACAATGCTCGAGAAAAATTCCTACGACACTGTCTGCCATGAGCATCTTGAGTTCTATGCGCTACGCCAGATCAAATGGATGGCGGATGAGGTTGGCCTGAGAATTATTGATGTTGAGTTCAACGACGTTAATGGGGGCAGCTTCTCAGTAATGGTGTCGAAGGCAAATGAAGATTTGACCATCGCCCCTTCGGTGCAAAGAATTCTCGACCTGGAACAAGAGAAGGGGCTAGGCACGCTTGCACCCTATCAGGCGTTCGCTAAACGAGCGGAAAAAACAAAAAATGATTTGTTGGAGTTTCTCAAGACTGCTCATTCTCAAGGCAAAACGGTGGCGGCAGTCGGGGCTTCTACGAAAGGAAATGTATTGCTGCAATACTGCGGGGTGACAGACAAAGATGTGCCGTTCGTTGGTGAGGTAAACGCCGAGAAGTATGGGTGCTACACCGCAGGGTCGTGGATACCAATCATTCCAGAGGACGAGTTGCTTGCTGAGAAACCGGATTATTTGATTGTTTTGCCGTGGCATTTCAGGAAGTTCTTCCAGGTGCAAGAGAAGTACAAGCAATTCAATTTGGTTTTTCCGCTGCCTAATCTGGAAGTTGTGAACGTGGATACTGATCATTCAGTAAAACCCTACCCAAAATCCGGATTACCTGGTCGTTTTGCCGTGGAATTTCAGGAAATTCTTTCTTGAAAACAAGAAATTCTCCAAATCCACGCTGGTTCCTCCTGTGCTGCAACTGGTTGTATAAAGTGGCCGGATAGTGTTGCGCTAATTCTTCCTTCGTAATGCTACGTCCGTGAGGGCGTGGTAGTTTACATAAAAGGCGAGGAGTTTAAGGTGTTGTGGAATAGATGAGCGTGGTTGCTGTGTCTGCGAAAACTAAATGTGCGGCTGCGGAAAGGAATTGTATGCGATTTAACAGAATACTTTTGGTGTCTCCGAGATTTTCTAAAGGGCGACATCGTCTTTCTCTTCATCCGCTGTCTGGCTTGGGATATATTGCCGAGGCTTTAAAACGCGCCGGATTTGATGTTACGGCATTCGATATGAATTTGCAATACGCCTACGAAGACCTTGAGAAAAAAATCGCCGATTTCAACCCCGACCTTATCGGTTTTACCGTTATGACCTTTGGCTATCAGGAAACTTATAATCTTATCCATCGGCTAAAAGCAAGTCACACTGAAATGAAAATAGTGGCAGGTGGACCGCATATTTCGATGTTGAGGGAACAGGTTCTGTACGAGTGTCCGGATATAGATTATGGAATCATCCTAGAGGGTGATAACAGCATTGTTCAACTGTGCAAGGGGGATGATTTTGAAACAATTAAGGGATTTATGTACCGGAGAGATACCCATATTATTGTTAATCCGTTTGAAGCATTTATTACCGATCTTGATTCTTTGTCATTTCCCACGTATGAGTCTTTTGAATTACTCCGATACCCGACAAGGCAAATAGGAATAGTGACTTCTCGTGGTTGTCCGTATGATTGCATTTATTGTCCTGTTATATCCGCTATCGGGAAAAAGTTCAGGCAGAGAAGTGCTCAAAGCGTTGTCAATGAAATAGAATATTGGTATGCCAAAGGATACAGAGATATCTTGATACTCGATGATAATTTCACCCTTTTCAAAAAAAGGACAGAAGATATTTGTGACCTATTGTCCCTGAAAAAAATGAAGGATATCAGGCTAAAATGCCCCAACGGAGTCCGGGCTGACCGGGTTGATTATAAGCTTTTGAAGAGAATGAGGGAAGTCGGCTTTGATATGATCGCGTTCGGCGTCGAAGCGGGCACCGAGCATGTTTTAAGAAACATTAAGAAAGGGGAAAACCTTGCAACGATAGAGGAAAGCGTAAGAAACGCCTGCAAGCTTAATTTTGATGTGGATCTTTTCTTCTTAATCGGTTCTCCGGGGGAAACGATGACTGACGTTGAAAAATCGTTTTCTTTCGCGCTACGCTATCCTGTGAGAAGTGCGAAGTTTTACAATATTATCCCGTTTCCGAAAACAGAACTTCATCGATGGTTGGAGGAAAAAAAGCTCCTTTTGCATTCTCAGGAGTATATACTTAACAATGCGTCTCATTTTATTAACGAACCCTGTTTTCACACTCCCGAAATGTCAGTACAAGAACGCAGAAAAGCATTTCGAACTGGTCAGAAAATTGAGCGGAAAATCAGGAGAAAACACATTGAAAGAAGGATCAAAATTCCTTCTGTATTCCGGCCTTTAGTCAGTATGATTCTGGTAGCTCCGTTTGTGGATTTGCTGCTCATTAACAATCGCAGTATCTTAAAAATAAAAGAGATACTTAAAAGAGTTTTTTGCTAGGGGCTAAATTCTTATGCGCATAGGTATTAACGCCAGATATCTCCAGAATACTCGAACAGGCATTGAGCAACAAATCTATCACATTCTTTTACATCTAAAGATGCTAGACAGGAACAATGAGTACGTGCTTTTTCTGAATAGCAATAAGAAGGTTTCTGTTGATATCGTAGATCTTGGTTTCCGCTATGAAGTGTCAAGATTTCCAACCACGAACCAGATCCTTAAGATTGCATGGCAGCATCTCTATTTGCCGTGCCGCATAAAGAATCTGCGGATCGATGTTTTCCACGAAATAAATTTTATTGCACCGTTCTTTAAACAATGCCCGACCGTGATTACTGTCCACGATCTGGCATTTAAGTTTGTGTCAGATTCCTTTACACTCCGGAACCGTCTGTATATTGAGCAGTTGATGAAGAGGAGTATTGATACGTCTGATAGGGTTATCGCGGTATCTGAGTGCACTAAAAAAGACATTATGCTGAATTACAAAATAAAAGAACAAAAAGTTAAGGTCATTTACCCTGGTATTGACGAATCCTTTCATCCTATCACCGATTTGAAAGAAAAAATCTCGAACCTGGTAAAGGCAAAATATGGCATCACAAGAAATTTTATTCTTACAGTTTCTTTGATTTCTCCCCGGAAAAACCTGATAAATCTAATCAGGGCTTTCACGAGACTTAAAAAAAAGGGCGCAATTGACCATCAACTGGTTATCGTAGGGAAAAAGGGTTGGCTTTTCAAGGAAGTCTTCGAGGAAGCTGCTACTAGTAACTATAAGAAAGATATTATTTTCTGTGGTTTTGTTCCACAAGATGACCTTGTAATGTTATATAATGCAGCCGATGTCTTTACTTATCCATCTTTGTATGAAGGCTTCGGCCTTCCTTTACTGGAGGCTATGGCTTGTGGTTGTCCAGTGGTGACGTCTAACCTGTCATCGATTCCTGAAGTTTGTTCTGATGCGGCGCTTCTGGTTGATCCACATGATCCTGCGGGGCTTGCAGATGCGATATTCCGGATTCTGGCCGATTCGTGTCTCAAGAAGTCCCTAGTCGAGAAAGGCAGGATGCGGGCATCTGCTTTTTCTTGGAGAAGAACGGCGGAAGAGACCATGAGGCTCTACAACAGTCTAATTCAGTAATTAGAATGAATAGTATTTCTTGCCGAGACTTAAAAGCGAAGTGGATGATGAACTTAAGTGGAATGAGATAGAAAAAAACTTATCCTACTATGGTTATAGCTCTGCGGAAATGTTTCTAATCAAAATGCTGGGAGCCTCAAAAATATTCGTCGGAATGGCAATATCGTTGAAAAGGTTTTTGCGGATTTAAGAATGAGAAAAGCATTTTCGTCGATAGCCATCGGACTCATACTGCTCTCAACAGTGGTGTTGCCCCCGTTTGGGATTCTGACTTTCGGGACATCGTCCATGGCCGCCGGTGTCCTTCTCGTTTCTGGTCTGCATATATTCCTGTTCGTGGCATTATGTGTCATTCCCCGGCAATCTCAAAGGCAGAGTTCCAGCGTCCTTCTCATCGCCGCAGTGCTGGTGGCGGTAATGACTCACGGCGCAATTGGATTCATGATCAACGACGATTTCGATTTCGCCCGTTTTTTACAGTCTTATCTGTTTCTGATCTTTTTTCTTCTGGGTGCTTTTTTCTTTGCACTGCTGGCACAGAGGGTACCCAACTTTCAGGCTGATTTCGCGGCGAAGCTCGTTTTCTATGCGCTTGTTCTATCAAGCTTGGTCGAGATCCTGCACCTTTCACCTTTTTCACCGGGTGGGATCGGCCCGCATGTATTTTTATACTCTGAGACATCGCATTTCGCATTGAGTTTCTTGCCTTTCCTCCTTTATATGACGGTGACCGCCAGCCCAAGGATGAAGCTGCCGTTAGTTCTATTGGGCTATGCGATAGCACTCATTCTGCAGAATCTGACCTTCGTCGTCGGCGTCGCCCTTGTCGCTGTCCTGGTGAACTCCTTGAAACGATTTCTGCTTCTCGTGCCCATTGCCGCGCTACCGTTCCTCTTCACCAACATAAATCTCGACTATTACTCGTCGCGATTTGATCTCTCTATCGATAGCAACAATTTGTCCACGCTGGTGTTTCTTTCTGGTTTGGAAAGGGCCTACCTGAATTTTAAAGATACCCTCGGCCTCGGTGTCGGATTCCAGCAATTCGGAATCATCGGAAGTCGTGGCGAGGCAATGGAGTTTGTTGCAAAGCTGGTGGGCACAGATTCGAACTTGTTAGACGGGGGGATGGTGGCCCCCAAGTTTATAGGCGAACTTGGATTTCTGGGTGTGACGATGCTTCTTGCCTATCTCGTTTATTTCGCGAAAAGCGCCAGATGGCTTCATGAATTTTCAATGAGTGAGGTTGCGCCTCGGGATTGCAGGAGGATTTTCTTTCTTTCCTGCTTCGTCATGTATTGCATTGATTTGTTTATCAGGGGGACGGGCTATTTCTCGTCCTCCGGGTTTCTTTTCATCGCCTCGTTGATGTGGATATGGCAGTCGGGGAACCGAAACAGCGACGGCTTATCTGCTGAGTATTGAAAGGACTGTGCAGGCGAAATCAATTCGACGTTAAAATTGTCAGGCGCGTCTTTGGTCAAATCTGTTCAGAATACTATTCGTTCTCTGACCGTGTTTTAGTCCATCATGGTAGGTAGCCGTCAAATTCTGCACCTTTGCGATCTATAAGAAATGAGCCTGTGAAGTGTTCTCGTGTGGCTGTCGATAGAATAAAAGATTTACTCAGGATTGAACCATGCCCGAATTGTTGGCTTAAAATCCGGATTACCTGATCGTTCTGCCGTGGAATTTCAGGAAAGTTTTTTCTTGAAAAGAAGAAATTTTCCAAATCCACCTTAGTTTTTCCATTGCCTCAACTGGTTGTACAAAGTGACCGAGTGATCTCAGTTGACTCAGGTCGACACCGGCATTCTGTTTTGAAGCCGATGGCTTTGGAATCTTGAATCGTATAAACAGTTCGTTTGGACGTGATATGAACTTAGAGAAGTTAATCCATTGGAGTCGATATGAAAGCATTAGTTACAGGCGGAGCCGGTTTTATCGGCTCTCATCTGGCGGAACGGCTGCTCGAAGATAGTCATCAAGTGTCGGTCGTCGACAACCTGAGCACGGGCAGTTTGGAAAACATCGAGAATTTCAAAGAGCATGACGACTTTGAGTTTGTCACTGGCGATATTCGCAATGCCGAACTGATGGAACCTCTGGTTAAGCGATGTGACATGATATTTCATCTGGCTGCGGCTGTCGGTGTCAGATTGATAACTGAGGATCCCGTGCACACAATCGAAACCAACATAGGCGGTACGGAGATCGTGCTGGATATTGCCAACAAGTTCGGCAAGAAAATGTTCATTGCTTCGAGCAGCGAAGTCTACGGCAAGAGCAAAGCGGTCCCCTTTGGTGAAGAGGACGACATTGTGCTCGGCAGCACGAGCATGCCGCGCTGGGCGTACGCCTGCAGTAAGGCAATAGACGAGTTCCTGGGTCTGGCTTTCTATCAACAGTACGGGTTGAGTGTAGTTATCGCCCGGTTCTTTAACACGATCGGGCCAAGGCAGACGGGCCAATACGGGATGGTGGTGCCTCGCTTCGTTCAGATGGCGCTCGACGACGACCCCATTTTGATATACGGTACGGGCAAGCAAACGCGATGTTTCTGTTACGTGGCTGACGTTGTCGAGGCGATCATCAGGCTGATGAATTGCGAGCATGCAGCGGGTAGGGCATACAATGTCGGTTCGAGCGAGGAAATCTCCATCGAAGCGCTCGCCGACAAGATAATCGAAATGACGCACAGCAAGAGTGAAAAGCAATTTGTGTCTTACGAGGTCGCTTACGGCAGACCCATCGAGGATATGATGCGGCGCGTGCCGAGTCTAGAGCGAGTCAAGGAGACGGTCGGTTGGGAGTCCAAGACAAGCCTGGAAGAAATCCTGCGGGTGATCACGGAGAGCTTTAAGCGAAACCCACGACCCGTGAATCAATCCGGTTCAAGCAATTATCATGCATATGCGGGCAAAACTAGACCAGTGGGATTACCTCATAATTACAGCTTCCAATGAGGCGCAGGCCCTCGCTTATGAGTCGCAACTTGGGATGCGCCGGGACCTGGGGTTTCTCAGCTGATACATATGCGACTGTGATAAAGCCGCGCGATCTTGTTTATGTGGATCATACGCTGCGTACGCGGGCCAACCAGTTCTTATCCGAGGTATTTCACCTTAAGTATCCCAAGTTGGGTGTAGATGAAAGAGATTTAGTTCAGGCGTTTCCAGTCAGCAAGCCCCAATCAGCAAAATTAAATGATGCTCACTCGACAACATTTGTTTGGACCGATATAACAAAATGAAGGTGTTGTTTTTTACTCCTGTTCCTCCACCCTTAAACGGCGCGACATACATGATAAAGACCTTATTGGAATCAGAACTGAAAGAACATTATGATGTCACTCATATTAACTGTAGTTTTGTAGAACATTTTGATGATACTGAAGGAAGTTTAAGCTTCAGAACGGGCTTATTATTTGTTCGCTATCTTATAGAATTAGTACGATGCCTCTTTGTTGTGAAACCAGCCGTAGTTGTTATTTGTCCAAATTTCAGCAGGAATTCCTTTATAAAAACGTGTATTTACATATTTATTTGTGCCCGTTTGTTTAGAAAGAAAACGATTTTATGGTGTCATGCTAATGGATTAGGTAAATTATATTACAGTTCATGTTTTCTATTACGATTAACGATACGTTATATAATGAGAGCTGCAACGTGTGTTGTTACTCCTAGTAGTAAGGTTGCAGAAGATAATAACAATTTACTTGTGAATGCAGATAGATTATGTACGATCCATTACGGAATCCCAAGCGAATTGGTCCAAAGCAGCCATGAAGACAAAAAAACTATCAGAGTCGTGTACATCTCGAATATGTTTATTGCGAAGGGATGGAGAATATTATTTGACGCGGCTAATATAATTTGTAGAAAGTATAATGATGTTACATTTAATTTTTATGGTCCGCCTACATTTGATTCTCCACGAGAAGATATAGACAGGCTATTTAGTAGTTCTTCTTTTTCTGAGAGAGTGAAATATCATGGTCCTGTATATGGACTGGCTAAAGAGAGAGTACTCGCAGAATCAAGTATTTTTTGTTTTCCGACTTATTTCGAGGAAACCTTCGGCATTGTAAATATAGAAGCAATGAAGTACGGATTACCTATTATTGCAACAAACCATGGTGGTATTCCTGAGATTGTTGACGATAGTTTAGGGGGATTTCTTGTAGAGAAAGGAAATGTGAATGATTTAGTTGATAGATTAGAAATACTTATTAATAATGAAGATGTAAGATTGTCAATGGGATCATATAATCGAATGATGTTCGCAAAAAAATTCACAGTGGATACGTTTGTTGAGAATTGGATAGTACTCTTCAGTAGGTTTGAAAACGACTATGTCAAACATTAGAGCTTTCACGGCGATGCCGTTTTTAAAAATAGGTTACATTATTTCCGTCCGGTGATGCAACCTATTGTTAATCTGATAGCTGGTTTATAATGCGTGAAAGGTGAATAATTGTAATTTTTAGGCAATCGACATTTGTAGCCAGTTGATTTGACTATATGCGAATTCTAAAAAGGTAATAAGTTTAAAAAAGTCTCAATGCCGGATTGTACCACATAAATAGTCGTTTATGTCAATTTTCCCAATATGCTTTGTCCTACTGTGGAGAGTTCTTTTGTGAACTACATTTCTCGCATGGCATAATTCTGATATAGGTGTATGATCGACACAAGCATATCATTGGTTTCGGTAAACCAGAAGCTGGATTTGGAACGATTACTTCCATCGTTGCGGGAGGCTGCTAGCCGGACACTTTCCGAAATCCTATTGGTTGATAATCGTTCATGCGATGACAGTGCCGGGTATGTGAGACGTCTCTATCCTGAGATTCAAGTTTTGGAAAATCCTGAGGTTTCCGGCTATGGCGAAAATCATAATCTTAATCTGCAACGTGCGCAGGGCCGTTATTTCGTCATTATGAATTCCGATATAATAGTATCACCAGATGTGTTTGTAGTTTTACGTGATTATATGGATCGCCACCCTGGCGTGGGAATCATAACACCCAAAATATTACATCCCGACGGTACAATTCAGGGATTTATCAAGCGATATCCAACTATTTTTGATTTGTTTTTGCGCCGCTTCTTACCAAAAACATTTAAGCAGTTGTTCAAGCGTCGATTGGCTTATTATGAGATGCGAGACATTGGTTATGACCACATTTATGATGTTCCGTTTCTTAGTGGTTCTTTTATGTTTTGCCGTACTGATCTTCTGAAAAAGGTTGGAGGCTTTGATCCTAAGTATTTCCTCTACTTCGAAGATGTAGACTTGTGTCGTCGTGTACAAAAGACCCATCGCACAGTATATAATCCCAATTCTTCGGTTATTCATTTCTGGAAAAGAGAAGCTCATATCAATTGGCTATTTACTTACTATTTTATTCGTAGCGCATTTCGATACTTCAACCACTGGGGCTATAAGTTTCTATAAATGTTCATTTTAGTTACAGGTGCTACAGGAGCCATTGGCCCTTGTATTGTCGATGCTCTGCATCAAGAAAGACAGAAGGTCCGCGTCCTTTCGCTTGATGCCCCTATAGCAGGCATGTTCCCGCAGAGTATAGAGGTTCTAGTTGGTGATGTCACTGATCAAGTGGCGGTCCAATCTGCGATGCAGGGGGTGGACGCAGTTGTTCATCTGGCTGCTCTCCTGCACATTGTCAATCCCCCGCCTGAATTGCGCGAAAAATATGAGCACATCAATGTCGGTGGGACAGCGGCGGTAGTCGAGGCTGCACTTAAGGCAGGTGTAAAGCGCATTGTCTTGTTCAGTACAATCGCCGTTTATGGGCACTCAGATGGCCGGGTATTGACGGAGGATTCGTCTCCTTGCCCGGATACATTTTATGCCAGAACAAAACTTGCCGCAGAAGGAATTGTCTTGGCTGCCAGAGGGGTGGATGGCGGGAGAATAGGCACTGTCCTTCGGCTTGGAGCCGTTTATGGCTCGCGAATAAAGGGCAATTATCAGCGTCTTATGCAGTCTCTGGCGAGAGGCCGCTTTGTCCCTGTTGGGAATGGCTCAAACCGACGCACACTGGTCTATGATAAGGATGTGGCCCGTGCGACCATATTGGCTTTAGAGCACCCAGATGCTGCTGGAAAAATCTTCAATGTCTCTGACGGTGAATTTCACACCATGTATGAGATCATTTCAACCATATGCCAAGCTCTTGGTAGAAAACGCCCTTGTTTGTCATTACCAATTGGCCCAGTACGATTTGCATCTGGTGTCATTGAAGATATGGCACAGTTGGTTGGTCTTAAACCACAGATTATGCGCGCCACGATCGACAAATATACGGAAGATGTGGCTGTAGACAGCAGTCGAATTCAAAAAGAACTCGGATTTATGCCCCAGTATGATCTAAAGACAGGTTGGGAAGAGACGATCCGAGAAAAAGCACAGGTATGAAGCGGATATTTGGTTTGGTGGATATTCAGGTTATGTTCCAAGCCGTTTATAGCAGGGGAAGGAGTAGATTTGAGTAATTATCTAAAATCGCTGTCTATATTAGTTTTAAGTTACACACACCTGAATAGATCTCTAGAAAGCTCCGCGAGGCTGATGCCGTCATCACCGGCCGCGCAGTGGTTTGGGCTATAAGACTCCCGCACAGTTCGCGGGCGAATGTATCACTAGCCATCTTGGTGATATTGCTGAGGTCTCGGCAACGCCTCGACCTCAGCAATACACGACAGAAACCATAGAGAACCCTCTAATCATGTGTGGTACATAATCTAGGGTCGGTGCAGTGGCCCCGAAAGAAGAGCACCCTTCCTATTGTAGAAACGACGATTCTTACGCGTTCGGTAGATTCTATTTGTATGAGCTGATTCGGGGAAAACCAAAATACCTATGATAGTTTCCTAACCGATAAATTGAGGAATTCAAAGCATGAAACGAATTCTTGTGACTGGTGGGGCGGGGTTTATTGGGTCTCATCTTTGTGAGAGGCTTTTAGGTGAGGGGCATGAAGTTCTGTGTGTGGATAATTATTTTACAGGGCGGCGCGCGAATATTGCGCATTTGTTATCGCATGGTTTGTTTGAGGCCATGCGCCATGATTTGACCTTTCCATTGTATGTCGAGCAGGATGAGATATATAATCTGGCCTGTCCAGCATCACCGGTTCATTATCAATTTGATCCAGTCCAGACAACCAAGGTTAGTATCCATGGTGCGATTAACATGCTTGGGTTGGCCAAAAGGACAAAAGCCAAGATCCTTCATGCATCAACAAGTGAAGTATATGGCGATCCTCAAATACATCCTCAAAATGAAGACTACTGGGGTCATGTCAATCCGATTGGCATTCGTTCATGTTATGATGAAGGTAAACGTTGCGCGGAAGCGCTCTTTTTTGATTACTATCGGCAATATCGGGTACAGATCAAGATTGCGCGTATTTTCAATACCTTTGGTCCGCGTATGCATCCTCAGGATGGTCGGGTTGTTTCGAATTTTATTATCCAGGCTTTAAGAAATGAGCCGATTACCATTTATGGTGATGTTTTACAAACCAGATCCTTCTGCTACGTAGATGATTTGGTCGTGGGGCTGATTAAGCTGATGAATTCGCGGCCCAATTTTACGGGTCCGGTTAATCTTGGAAATCCAGTGGAAGTGACCATTCTGGAATTGGCTAAGGTCATTATCGACCTGACTGGATCGAGATCCAAGTTGGTATTCAAAGCCTTGCCCTCAGATGATCCCAAACAGCGTCAACCAAATATCTCTCTAGCCAAGAAGGAGCTGGATTGGCAACCAACAACGCCATTGGAGGGAGGGCTAAAGAAAACTATTAATTATTTTGATAGTTTGTTGTGTAAAGAGAAAACTCGGAAGGCAGTCGCGGGGAAGATAGAGATTGCTGAAATCCCGCCCACTGCGGCTGCAACTCTGGAAATAAGCTCGTATAAGGCGAAAATTGGTAAATCGTAGCGAAATTACATTAAGCATGCCTTAGCCAGAGGAATAACAAGGATGGATTTGTTAGGGATTATTGGTCGTACCAGAGAGTTGTTTGGTTGTGATATTAAACGCTTCGAGACAAAGATAAATGAAATAGTAGGCCGATCGTCTTTTCTCGTGATTGGTGGTGCCGGCTCTATTGGGCAGGCAGTTGTCAAGGAGATATTCGGACGCAATCCAAGATGTTTGCATGTAGTTGACATCAGTGAAAACAATCTTGTGGAATTGGTCCGTGATGTTCGAAGTTCTGTCGGTTATATCGATGGTGATTTTCGAACGTTGCCTTTGGACTGTGGCAGCCAGGAATTTCATGCGTTTCTACAATCTCAGGACACTTATGATTATATTTTGAATCTATCCGCCCTGAAACATGTTCGTAGCGAAAAAGATCCCTATACACTAATGCGAATGGTCTGCGTTAATATTCTGAACACCGAAAAGATGTTGCGGTATGCTATCGAAACAGGATGCCGGAAGTATTTTGCTGTCTCTTCTGATAAGGCTGTCAATCCGGTTAACGCTATGGGTGCAACCAAGAGAGTGATGGAAATGTATTTGATGCGAGCCTGTCGACATATCTGCGTTTCCACAGCCAGGTTTGCCAACGTGGCCTTTTCAGATGGCAGCCTGCTGCACGGATTTACCCAGCGGATACTGAAAAAACAGCCTCTCTCAGCCCCACGGGATGTCAAGAGATATTTCATTATGGATAGGGAGTCTGGAGAACTTTGCCTGATGTCTGCTCTCTTGGGGGAAAATAGAGATTTGTTCTTTCCAAAGGTTAGTGATGAGCTTCAGTTAATCGATTTTGCAACAATCGCCAGCAGATATCTCCGAAGTTTAGGATACGAGCCATACGTCTGTGAAACTGAGGACGAAGCTCGTAAAAGAGTGAAAGAATTGCTGCAAAAAAAGATGTGGCCGTGTTACTTCTTCGACAGTGACACGACTGGCGAGAAACCATTCGAGGAATTCTATACGAATAGTGAAGTCTTTGACCTTGACCGTTTTGAAGCGATCGGTATTGTCAAGAACCCTGTGTTTCAAGATGATGGAAAACTTGAGATGTTTCTGAATACGGTTCGTGATTTGTACCGCCTGGGACAATGGACTAAAAATGACGTTATGAAACCTTTGCAAGCCCTGCTTCATAATTTCAACCACAAAGAAACTTATAAGTATTTGGATAACAGGATGTAAAAGAGAAGAAACGTGAAAAGATTACTGGACATCATCATATCGTCAACCGCTCTGATTGTGTTTTTTCCCTTTGGATTGATAATCATGATTATCCTCAGATTAACAGGGGAGGGAGAGGTATTTTATGTTCAACCGAGAATAGGCAAAGACGGGAAACACTTTGGGCTTATAAAGTTTGCCACAATGCTTAAAGATAGCCCCAACCTTGGCACTGGCGCAATAACGGTGAAAAACGATTCGCGTGTGTTGCGATTCGGCAAGTATCTCAGAAAAGCCAAGTTAAACGAAGTTCCTCAGTTTATGAATGTTTTGAAAGGGGATATGAGTATGGTTGGCCCCAGACCTCTTGCACTACAAACATTCGAATATTATCCGCCGGATATTCAGAAACAAATTGTCAAGGCCAAACCAGGTTTGACCGGTATTGGTTCGATTGTGTTCCGGGACGAAGAGTCTATACTGGCCAGCGGTGCTAAGTCAAGTATTGATTGCTATAAAGAAGATATTGCGCCATACAAGGGGCAATTGGAACTCTGGTACATAGAAAACCAAAATATTTGGCTGGACTTGAAATTAATGTTTCTTACTGCTGTTGTGGTAATTGCACCTCGAAATATGCTTTATAAAAAACTGCTATGGGATAATCTCATTCGTGAAGACATTCCAAAAGAAAAAATGTTACTTGTTGGTAACATTATGTCTGAGACACTCAAATGACTATAGGTTGTTGTGGATTCTCAGTAAGTGAAAGATATGAAGGATTGAGATGAGAATATAGCGTTGGTTACCTCGTTTTTCAATAAGCTGAAAAGCGAGTTTGAGAAACTGACGTCGTTTTTGTCTCAGACAGACTGGATTGAAATAGCCAAATGGGAGAAGTTTAAATGAAAGACTCAATGCCAATATTACTTGTGGATGATAACCGCATCGATGTAATGATGTTTAAACGTGCGCTTGAGGATTTGAAGATTACAAACCCTCTGATTCATTTAGCAGATTGCAAAGAGGCTCTGGAGTATTTAAAAAACGAGGACAACGAGAAACCCTGGGTTGTCCTTGCGGATTTGAATACACCCCAGATGGATGGCCTTGAATTTCTGACGGCTGTAAAGGCTCATGACGCACTAAAGCAAATCATTGTTATCGTCCTGAGTGGCTCCGATGATGAAGAAGATATAGCTGAGAGTTTTAGACTAGGCGCTGTCGGTTACATAGTCAAGCCCCCTGATTATAACAAGCTCATAGAAATGATCAGGATAATCCACGCGTACTGGACTTTGAGCGAATTACCGCACAAAAGTGTAATATCTCAATCAGATTGTCCTGCCCTCCTCCAATGAGGAAGAAGGATTCGGAGCTGAGCATCCAGAAGCCCTAATACCATTATCCTCAGCAGAGCACACCACCTCTCTATCCTACCTGTCGCGACGTGTCTGCAACACGGCGGGCATTCAGATTCGGTTTCCTCACCCTCCCTCCACTTTCTTGATTTAATCCATTCCTATTAAATGACTTAGTAGATACCCACGGATAAGCCTGTGGCACTTGAAAAATCAAAATTCAAACTTAGTTTGACCTGAATCCTGGCGACCTTGCCATTCCACATATTTCAGTATTTTTTCCTCGTCAATGCCTACCGTCTATACAAAATAACCTGGTGACCACACTATATTCTCTTTCCAGTAAACCTTCTTGAGCCAGCCAAACTTTTTCCTCAATCTACTCGCCGTATTGAATACGATATATCGCCGAGCAACCTGCTGGTTCAGCTTCATTTCAGTATCGCTTTTACAAGAAACATGCTATTGTTTTCTTGCTATCTATGTGGAAACCAATATATTTGTTTATGAGAGTCTTCTCTTATAACCATTATTTCGGTTTTAGTAAAACATTTGTTCAGCAGCCAACTTAGGAGATTCCAGTTACAAAATGTATATAATATACAAAATTAAACTATGACAGAAAGGAGATGTGGATGCATCAAAAAATCGTCGATTTATATAAGGAAAATAGCGATGGCTCATTAGATCGTCGTGAATTCCTCAAAAGATTAGCTGTTCTTTCTGGTGGGACTGTGGCTGCTTATACTCTACTTTCTCAACTAGAAACGAAAGATGCTATGGCCGAGGTCATTCCGAAGGATGATCCTCGCCTGCATACAGAAACCGTGTTATATCCCGGCCAAACCGGTGATGTCCGTGCCTATTGGGTAAGGCCAAAGGGAAAGGAAGAACTGCCTGGTGTGATCGTCATCCATGAAAACCGAGGCCTAAACGATCATATCAAAGACTTAACAAGGCGCATGGCTTTGGAAGGATTTTTAGCTGTTGCGCCTGATGCCTTATCTCCATTAGGAGGAACTCCAGAAAATCCTAATGAGGTACGATCGAAATTTCGTGAACTTGATGGTCAAGATACAATTAAGAATTTTGTTGCTGCAGTGAAGTATCTAAAGACACATCCTTTATCTACAGGAAAGGTAGGGTGCACAGGATTCTGTTGGGGAGGAGGAATTACAAATCAGGTTGCTGTACACTCTCCAGATCTATCGGTAGCAGTTCCCTACTATGGCAGTCAACCTGTGGTGCAAGATGTTCCCAAGATTAAAGCATCATTACTTTTACATTACGCTGGTTTGGATGAACGAATTAATAAAGGTATTCCGGCATTTGAAGAAGCCCTAAAACTGGCAAAGGTTGATTATAAAATATATATCTATGAGGGGGCACAACATGCGTTTAATAACGATACAAACGCATACCGATATCACAAGGAAGCGGCTGAACTTGCCTGGAAACGCACAATTACGTTTTTCAAAGAAAAACTTAGAACATAACATTGAATCGGTGAATTTTTGTATTGTGTAAGTTACCTTCTACGGATTATTTACGCATACAGCAGAGCTTATACTTTTTGCCGCTGCCACAGGGACACGGATCATTGCGACCCGTTTTGGGGGTGGTACGGGAGCCTATATTATGCGCCACTGACACTTGTTGTTCGAGGCTCTGCCGACGCCATTGAGCGGCAACCTCTGAAACGAAAGGTTGGCAGTGAGTAAAAAAATGCTTATAACCTGCACATAGATAATTTAGTCCCGATTCGCCATCAGGTGTTTTGAGGAAGCGATTTTTCGGACAGCCCCCGTTGCACATCGCTCTGACTTCACAGTCATGACAATAACGGGGTAATGTATCCAATTTGGCCTGCCCGAATGCTCTCTGCGCCGGCGACTCGAGCAAATCGACTAATGGGGTCTCCCGGATATTTCCAAGACAGTGTTCAGTATCAACGAAATGGTCGCATGAGAAGAAATCGCCGTTGTGTTCGACGACCGGAATATCACCACATGTCGGTCGAAAAATGCACAGCGAATGTTCCTGATCAAAGGCTGTCCTGGCAGCCTCTTCGAAAATCTGCACTTTAATCCGCCCGATATCCCGGCTCATCCATTCATCGAAAATGGCGCACAGAAAAGTACCCCAGGCTTCAGCGGGCACGGTAAGAAGGCTTACACCGCCTTCGGCGTTCGACTCTGGTTCGACCATAGGCAGAAAACTCACGTATGGGGCTTCGATCTGCCTGAAGAATTGGTACACGTCCAAGGGGTATTGGACATTATACGCACTCACCACACACAGGATGTCGCAATAAACTTTATACTTTATCAAAAGTTCATAGCCACGCATTGTTTTCTCATGTGTTGGCTTCTGGTCTTTGGTGACACGGTACCGGTCATGCATTTCCCGTGGTCCGTCCAGGCTGAGCCCGATAGCAAAGCCTTCCGCCCCAAGAAAGCGGCACCATTCCTCATCAAGGAGGGTCCCATTGGTCTGAATTCCGTTTGCTATGCTCCGGTTAGACGGTTTATGCTTACGCTGCAGCGCCACAATTTTGCGAAAGTAGTCCAATCCCAGCACGGTTGGTTCACCACCATGCCAGGAAAAGCGGATTATTGATTCAGGGCAAGCATTGATGTGCTGAACAATGTACTGCTCCAAAATATCGTCGGGCATGCGAAATGACCTGCCCCCTGGATAGAGCTGTTCCTTCTTAAGGTAGTAGCAATAGTGGCAATCCAGATTACAGATTGAGCCGACTGGCTTGGCGAAGATCTGAAACTCACGAGAAGCTCTGGTCAAATCCCTGTCTTCCTTTAAAAAAGAGAGCCTGCCAAAGATTGATCCAGCAGGTTCAATAGGATTATGCTTCATTTACGTTGCACTGCGTCTTCTCAATGTACGCCTTGTGCCTGTTACTTTCGACGTGCCTCTTGACGTTTTCAATTCGCCGGTGAGCTTGGACTCTGCAATCTTTCCTTCGAAGCTTGTTTCGTATTCCTGGTCGCCGAATTGCCGGACGTATTTGAAGCTTACTTTGTCACCATCGAGATTAATCTTCTTGATCAGGGTTGGCCCGTAAAGCGCGCTCATGTCCGGATTGACTCTCAATCTCTGCTTGCGGGCACCCCGCTCGGATTCAATGTCGAGATTCCATGTGCCGATAAGCGAAGCACCGACCCGTGTTCCCTCGACGGCAGCTTCTCCACGATCACTCCTGAATACTCCCTCGAGCGAATTGTAGCTAATGGTTCCTTCAAAGGCCATTTCCATTTGGATGTTTTCTCTCTGGATCACTCTCTTGAAGGTCAGCTTGCGGTCTTCGTATTTCAAGTCGGAAACCTTACTCTCGACCCTGGCACTTTCCCACGTTCCGCTAAGATTACCTTCCTTATCAGCAATGATCGTAAGTGTTCCAGTATATTCTCTCTCGCTGGTCTTGATCTTCATCTCCCAGCTTCCAACTCCTCGGGGCGTTCTTGGGGCTCGTTTGCCCTGGATTTCCGTCTCGCCCCTGTCGCTGATCAGAAGCCCTGAAAGCTCACCCTGCTCGATCGTGCCTGTGAACTTCGACGTCATCTCCTGGTCCTGGAACCGCATGACCCGTGTAAAGCTGAGCTTGTTGTCTTCGAATTTGACGTCTTTCAGCTCATTCATCCCGAAGAAGCTGATCCATTGGCCGACGTACTGGCCCTCCTGGTTTCTGGAAAACGACAGTATGGATTCCATTGCCCGCTCCCCAAACTTCATTTTGATCTGCCAGTCGCCGTACAGTCCTCCTCTGCGAGACGCAGACGACTGAGCCCGGACCTGTGCTGAGAGCATGATCGGAAGCATCAGCGAACAATACAGGACTGCCTTGAAAAATGTTTGATGTTTCATAATGTGTACCTCCAAAAAAGAATAGTTATTTGCACTTGTTTTGTAACTTATCAATTTTTCATTGTCAACAAGATTTATACGATCTGGCTTGCCTTAGAGACTCAGGCCATCGGACTCAAAGTGGCGACAGCCTAACAATACGGAAAGTATGTCGCTGTTTCCAAATTCCACAGAAATTGATGTTAAGTTGGTACCTGTTAACTTTCGCACTTTTTGAATTGTGTTAAATTGGGTAATTTTAAGCTTATGAGCCATTTCACGACAATATAATTATTTTTGTAATGTTCGAGCGATTTACCGAACATGCATAAATTACCAAATTATTTGTAAGTCCTTATTTCGTAAGGGATTCTTCTAATAAAAAGTGCGAAACTCAACTACCTACAATAGCTTATGATTACTGGCTTGAAATGAAAGAGGCGCTAACGAATCTCTTTTGGGCTATTGAAATTTAAGGATTTCCTTGATATAATTTATAACTGAGATACTTAGTCTCTTACGACTAAAATTGAGCGCGCCGCGCGCACAATATTTTTAACGGTGACTATATCTTTTGTATTTACAATAAGTTACGGCGTTTTTAAAATCGTCCAACTTCTGACTTTCGGTCACCTGTTTGGTTCCGGCTCGTCCGGGTTAGGTATATCTTCCCACATGATATGAGGGAAATGCCAATATCAATAGACTAATCTTCGAAAGAAAGGGGTGAGGATTATGAATCACAGAATTATCGACATATATAATAAATACACGAATGAATATCTTGATCGCCGCACATTTCTTAAGAAATTAGCTTTTTTCACCGGCAGTATGGCTGCTGCTTACACTATGCTGTCTCAACTGGAGAATAACGCTGCTGTAGCCGAAGTCGTTGCGAAGGACGATACACGCCTTCATACGGAATATATCAATTATCCCGGCGAAACGGGTGACATTCTTGCATATGCAGCTCAGCCGAAAGGGCAGGCAATGCTCCCTGGTGTGATCGTAATCCACGAGAATAAAGGTCTTCAGCCCCACATCGAAGATGTGACCAGGCGCGTCGCTTTGAAAGGATTTCTGGCTATTGCTCCAGACGCGTTATCACCGCTGGGGGGAACACCTAATAATGTCAATCAGGCTCAATCGCTTCTGCAGCAACTCGACAGCCAGGCTACGGTCAAGAATTATGTAGCTGCGGTTCAATACTTAAAAACGCATCCTCGAACGACAGGCAAGGTAGGTTGCATGGGCTTCTGCTGGGGCGGAGGAATGACAAACCAAGTTGCCGTCAACTTACCAGACTTAACAGCCGCGGTCCCCTTCTATGGCAGTCAGCCTGCTTCTGAAGACGTCCCGAAGATCAAAGCGTCTTTGCTTTGCCACTATGCTGGTCTCGATGATCGGATCAATGCAGGCATCGAAGCATTCGAAGCCGCTCTAAGAGCAGCCTCCGTCGAATATGGGATTTATATGTATAAAGGTGCTGATCATGCCTTTTTCAACGATACAAGGGCGGATCGATATCACAAGGAAGCAGCCGAGCTTGCCTGGAAACTGACCATTGCATTCTTTGAGGGAACACTAAAGGACCACCGCATAGTCGCGCATTATAAGCTTGACGAGATAGAAGGTAGCATTGCCCACGACAGTGCAGGCGATAATCACGGTGCACTCTATGGCGATCCAGCTCATCAACACGGGAGCGGCAAGATAGACGGAGCACTTCAGTTCGATGGTGTTGATGATTATGTCACTACACCATTTGTGTTAAATCCGGCGGATGGCATGTTCAGCGCCTTTGCGTGGGTCAAAGGCGGCGCTCCAGGCCAGGTCATTATATCTCAGGCAGACGGTACTGGCATTGGTGAGAGTTGGATTGGTGCGGACCCATCGGAGGGGAAACTTGTGACCGGATTAGTGCCTCCTCCAAGCGGGCGAACTTCCCCATCAGCTTTGCAATCCGAGTTCATCATCACAGATGGGCAGTGGCGGCATATTGGCTTCGTCTGGGATGGCTCGCGCAGGTACCTATATGTGGACGGAGCAGAAGTTGCAAGGGATGCCGGCACTTTGGCTCTGCTGAAATCTTCGGATGGTGGTTTGCATATTGGTGCTGGAAAAAGTCTTGATACGGGTAGTCTCTGGTCCGGCCTGATTGACGACGTTCGCATTTATGACCAGGCGTTGAGTGCAGAGGAAATCGAGAAGCTGGCGCGTTAGAGATTCCTCAGAAAGAAAAAAAGACACTAACAGGGCTGGCCGTTTAATAAACTGTAACCTTTTTCTATACGGGGCACCAAAATTGGACACCTACGAAGAACTCAAAGTCAAATAAAATCTCTGTTGACACACTTTTTTTGAGGCATCCTCGTTATGACATTTCAGCCGGCGTTAGTAGCTTATCGAGCACGTGAGTCAATAATGCATATGGTGTGAGAGATGACTAATTGGCTGGAAAAATACGTTAAAAAGGCTAAACCAGCAGAATGACTTTTAATTGCTAACTCCTGTCGATAGAACCAGTTTATAGATAGGCTAATACGGCGAAACTGCGATTTTGAGCTGAAAATCGCTCTGGATTTTGTCTCCAGGGATTAATAGCTGGCTACGACCACCCTTTAACCGACAAACACAACTGGTTCTCGGCAAAGCACTCTTTGTAAAGATGAGCTTGGCAAGGATTTTCAAGGTTGCTTCCTTCCGAATATTCCTATAGAATTAATCCTTGTTGCCAAGAAACTTTTAAGATTTTTTTCCGAGATGACAAGTAAACAAGGCGATCTTCCATGGGAAAATCAGCAAAAACAAGTAAACAGGTTAGATGTTCCGGTTTAAACGGGAAATCCAGATTTAATCAACAGTGAACTATAAATTCTTTATATGTGAGGAGATATCTAATGTTAAGAATGTCCAAGAGACTATTTCTTTTTGGCCTT
>CAYUFX010000016.1:0-61746 GCA_964444135.1 uncultured Pirellulales bacterium
TCCGAAAAGCCAAAATGAATGTAAACTTATATTTTATAGAGGATTACAGAAAAAACGATGATTTCTTAGTCCGAATAAACAAACCCAATTTCCGAAATGGCCAAAATGAACGTAAACTTATATGTTATAGAGGATTATGAAAATGAACCACTCTCAGGCCCAAAAAAACAAACCCAATTCAAACCCAATCAAAGCCTGTCCTGAGCGCAGTGAGTTTACCCTGAGTGTAATCGAAGGGAATGGGCCAATTTACGAAAGGCCAAAATGAGCTTAAAATCGCTTGCCGGAAAATCTGGCCACACCCCTTCTTACACACTCAGGCAACTGTTTGACATCATCGTACTTTACGAATATCATTCATAGATTATTAAACCATTTACACCTTTGTAGGATGACCAAATGAGATTTGCCGTGGATTTGCTGTATTTATTAGCTGCGGCGGCTTATAGCCCTGTGGTTATATATCGAGCCGTCAGGCACAAACGCTACCGCACCGGCTGGGACCAGCGATTTGGTAAAATCACCCGCAGAAGTCCCACAAAAAAATGTATCTGGCTCCACGCCGTAAGTGTAGGCGAAGTCAACGCAGCAAAGACAATCGTTAAAGAGCTTAGGAATAAATTCGGCAATTTCGAAATCGTAATCAGCACCACCACCGATACCGGCTTTGCCCGTGCGACCAACCTTTTCAGTGAGAATCACCAGGTTTTCTTTTTTCCCTTTGATTTTTCCTGGATAATGCGACGTGCATTCAGCAATATTCGCCCGGCAATCTGTCTGCTGATGGAGCTGGAAGTGTGGCCTAATTTTGTTCAAATCGCTCAGCAGTTAAATGTTCCTGTCATCGTGGTCAATGGCCGGATTAGTGACAGAAGTTTCACCAGTTATAAGAGAGTTCGCCCGCTCATTAGGAAGATATTCGACAGAGTCACCCTCGTCCTCGCCCAAACCGATGAGTACGCCCGACGGTTCAAAGAGCTGGGTTGTAATGATGAAAAAGTAATTGTAACCGGCTCGCTGAAATACGACACCGCCCAGATAACAAACAAGGTTGAAGGTGCCGACGTTCTTGCATCTCAGCTAAATATTAACGATGAAAGATTGTGGGTCGCAGGCGCCACCGGAAACGATGAAGAAAAGATATTGCTTGACGTCTATCAGAACCTAAAACAACAAAATCCCTTCCGTGACCTGCGTTTGGCAATAGTGCCCCGTAAACCTGAAAGATTCGACGAAGTTGCACAGTTAATAGAAAGCCGAGGTTTGTCCTTGGTTCGGTACAGCCACATAAAGAAATTGACCACAGAGAACACAGAAAAATCAATAATCAATAATCAATCATCAATTGATACGGTAATCCTGGGCGATACGATGGGTGACTTGCGAAAATTTTACTCTCTCGCAACGATAATCTTCGTTGGCCGTTCCCTCGTACCGATGGGCGGTTCCGATATGGCTGAGGCCGCCGCTCTGGGCAAATGCACTATCTTCGGTCCACACACCTTCAATTTCAAACAAACCGTTGACGCACTCTTAGCCGACAAGGGTGCTATTATGGTAAAAGACGAGAAGGAATTGCTCCAGACAATGCAAAAATGTCTTAGTGACTCCGACTTCGCGCAATCGGTTGCAAAAAACGGCCAAGAAGTAATCAGAAAAAACCAAGGCGCCACCGCCAAAAGCATCGGGCAAATCGCAAAATTTCTGAACAATACCTGATAAAACGCTTCGCCCAACAATCAGCTTTTCAGCCATTGCTCTAATATGCGCTGGACTTGTCCCGCAGCAGCAGCCGATGATGTTCACGCCGGCCGAATGTATTTTTGTCACTGCCATTTATACAAGCTTTGAGATTAGTCCCTCAATATGTTTGACAAATGCTTGTGTCCGTTCCAGCCAGCCGGCAACATCTTCGGCTTTGAAGCGGACAAAGTCTGCGTAGTCGCCCTCGAGACGGCTGTCAAAAAGAACATCAAAGTGCTTTGAGAGGTCTTTCGGAATAAGGTCCGTCTTGACAAACTCACGATGCATCAATGTGCGAAGATAGCCGTGTTTGCTTGTTGAGAAATTTCGCGTGAGCAGCAGCGCCGAGACTGCATAGAAACAGGCATAATAAAGACGGTTCACGTAGGTGTTAATTCGACCGGCGTCAAACATTATTCTGGCTTCGCCGAGGGTTTCGCGTGCGCGTTCCATTCGGTATTCAATCAATGCACGTTCTTCTTTAGTCATAAGAGAACCCCTTCACGATCAACGTTTTTATGGAATGGCATAGCACGGTAAAGAGGGGTATCCCACTGCTGCCTGTTGTAGGTAATCAGCGTAAGAACCGCTCCGGTCTCCAACTCAAGAGGAAGGGTTTGATCAATAAACCTTTCTTTGAGGGAAATGCTAACCGGGCCGTCTATAAGCACAAGGATGTCATAGTCGGAGTATTCGTTGGCGTCGCCGCGAGCGCGAGAGCCATAGAGGATGACGTCGGCATCGGCAACCACTCCCCTTATGGCCTTCTTGCAGCGCTTAAGCAGTTTGATGTCTGCGTTTAATGGTTTCCAAGCATCAATAGGTATCACTTTAGCTACGCTCTTGAAGCAAACTCTTTTGAGGGACCCCGCCTTGCGGGAACCCAAAGTATATTCTAAGAGAACCGCAAGAGATTCTCACGAAATAAAGTGAAGATTTTTTGTGAAAAACCGAGCCGGTTAGCCCCGCAATTTTTCTGCCAGGGCTTTGATATGTGCTGGTCCGGTCCCGCAGCAGCCGCCGATGATGTTTACACCGGCCGAATGTATTTTCTTTGCCGCTGCTGCAAAATTCTCAGGCGATACTTTATAAACCGCTCGGTCTTCGACTAATTCCGGCTTGCCCGCATTAGGCTCAGCATAAACTATCACATCAGCCGATAGCCCCCGAACCGCCGAAACAAACTTCTCCGCCAGCTCTATATATTCATCAAGTGACACTGTACCGCAGTTAAACCCTACCGCATCAACACCTAATGAGACTATTTTTGCAGCCGCCGCTTCGACGCCAACGCCCATCATTGTCTTAAAATCATCCCCTGCCCTGTCAAAAGACATCGACGCAAGCACCGGCACCCCGCCGCCGACAGATTTCACCGCTTCGATTGCAACTGTCACCTCATCCAGAGCAGTCATCGTTTCGATAATAAAACCGTCCACACCGCCATCCAAAAGTACCTTTGCCTGCCGGGCAAAAGCTTCTTTCAATTCCTCAGGTTTCAGGCTTCCCAAAGGCTCCAGAAAATCTCCGCTCGGCCCAATATCGCCCAATACATACTTATCCTGGCCACCTGCTTTTCGTGCTATCCGGGCGCCTGCACTATTTATTTTAGCAGCCTCCTCTTCCAACCTATGCCGTCCCAAAGCATATTTATTGGCCCCGAATGTATTGGTAAGAACCGCATCACTGCCCGCATCGAAGTAGCTGCGGTGAATGTCAGAAACAACATCAGGCGACTCAACATTTAGATAATCGTTACACTTGCCCACTTCAATCCCGCGAGCAATCAACTGGGTTCCCATCGCCCCATCCAACAAAAATAAATCCTTACTTATTCTCTCTCTTAAATTCATCTTGGACACAAACAAGCTCCGTTCTTCTCATTTACTGCCGTTGTTCAATCCACTTTCCACCCTCGTTTACCAAAATGTGTTTAAACCCTCGCGGCTTAGGACGATTGAAATAGAAATTCTGCATCCCCTCAGTGATTTCCTTCGGTCTTATAGACTTAAGGTCAAGATTAATATTGAGTGACTCTTCGCTGTTGTTCCGCCCGTATGCGATAATCTTTATCAAGGCAGGAACAAAAAATCCATCAGATACCTCTTTGTAGCCCTCAAGTTCCGTATAAGCCACAGCTTGACCATTCGAATCGAAGTACTCAATTTTTTTTACCAGATAATCACGGCTGGAGATGTATATTTTCTTGATTACCACCCCCCGTTCTCGTCTTGTAAGTACATCAAAAGCGCCTTCATTCGACAAAGACCAGTTCTCCTCTGCTTTTATTTCCACAACCCCAATAGCTTCTAACACAGTTCTGGGACTTATCGTGAGTCCTTCGGAAGAAACCTGTTCAGACCATTGGCCCCACCAGTAAGTGCTGATTTCCTTTGGCCTTAATGCAAGCCAAAATTCACGTTCGTTCGAACCGAGAACTATCGCCTTGGGGACAATAGTTGCATCACCCTGCAGGTAGATTTCAACAGGAGGATTCATCACGACTCTAACCATAGGAAGGGATTCTTTACGCTCTTTCTTGTCTTCATCATAATACTTCAAAACACACCGACCCTTAGCTAACAGTGGCACCGCATTTTGTGAGCGGGCTTTCAGAACAGACAACGCCTCTGCTACAGATTCTTTGCCCGGAACAACCTCTACCGGCTCCCGAATCTCAGGCGCACAGCCGGCAAAAATCAGTATTGCCACAGCATAATAAAAATATAAACGTAGGTTGTAATGTAGATAATTCATTCTCTATAAATCCGTCTGTAATATTTGACTTATCTGCGATGATAACTGCTCGATTTGCTCCTCATCGAGATGTGGATTTATCACCTCGACAAATTGCTTTTCGCCTGTTATCCTCAAACGCCAGATTTCTTTGGCGTCTTCGACTCTGGTCGTATCATATTTCAGCCGCCTTTTTCGCATCAGAATTAACGCCAAAACAAACCGAAAATTTAATTTCTCCTGCTCAGTCTCTTTTTCCAACCGTTCAAAAAAGGCTAGCAGCATATCATCATCAACGAATATCTGCTTTTTCTGGTCGGGGTGTGGCAGTCTGCTTCTCCAGTAACAAAACACATCCGGCTTTTCCTTCTCCCAGTAATCCGCGCAAAAATCCATCCTTTGCAATCCCTCGCCGGTCTCTACCAGAGCACCGAAGTATTCTTCCCCATAGTCGATTTTTCTACCCGTGCCGCAGCACTGCCCTAATGGTTTATTGATTTCCCACTCATCCATTGTTAGAGCCTTTTTGCAATTCTCGTGCTACTTTTTCCACTTCGCGCCAGACACGAAGCAAATTAGCGCCCCATATCTTTGAAATATCCTCTTCGGAATATCCACGTCTAACAAGCTCAGTAGTAACATTCAACGCTTCGGAGTGGTCATTGAAGCCCGGTACACCACCACCGCCGTCAAAATCAGTACCGATACCAACGTGCTCGATTCCCGCAACCTTAACCGCATGGTCTATATGGTCCACAAAATCTGATAAGCTCACTGACGGGTATTTCGCATCAATTTCTTTCATTCCTTCCAGGAACTGCTCAATCTTAATTCTCTCCTCGTCCAGCTCCTCTTTCAAATCGCTTATCGCTTTGCGGCGCTGGGACGAACCTAATCTCAAAAAGCCGCCGAGCGCTACAACTTGAATAACACCTCCATTTTGTGCAAGCGCCTTCAACTGCTCATCGTCTAAATTCCTCGAATGCTCGGCAAGTGCTCGGCATCCCGAATGCGAGGCGATAATCGGCGCCTTCGAAACCTTGATAAGATCATAGAAGGACTTTACAGAAATATGAGATACATCAGCTATAATCCCAAGCCGGTTCATTTCCGCAACGACTTGTTTGCCGAATTTACTCAGCCCATTATGCTCAGTTTCCTTGTCACCGAGTTTCTTCCTCGGATTGCAGGAATCACAAATATCATTGTGGCCATTATGACTTAATGTGATATATCGGGCTCCGAGATTGTAAAACTTTTCAACATTTGACAGGTCTTTGCCAATTGCAAATCCATTCTCCACACCGATCATAATAACTCTTTTACCGGTTTTTGAAATGCGTTCAACGTCCCCCGGTGATGTGGCAAGTTCACAACGGTCGGGATACATCTTATCAGTCAGACGGTGTATCGCCTCAAACTGACCCATCGCAGATTCATGCGCATTCTTGTATCCTTCGGCATCTCGCTTTTTCTGCCCTACGTATACGGCCAGGAACACACCGTCCATACCGCCTTTATTCATTTTAACCAAGTCGCATTTGAGCCTGGGATTGTTTATCCCAGGGTCACATGCCTTAGTGGCATATGTGGCATTGAGAATATCAACGTGGCTGCCAAGGGTCAGGGCCTTTTTATGAATCACCTTGGCCCTCCTGATGATTCGTTGCTCGGTTATCTGCTGCTGCGAACAGCCGGCAAAAATTATCGGTAGCCCCGCCAATGATAAACAGATTAATCGTTTAAAAAACTTTTTCACTTCCATCAATAAATATTTCCGGGATAATCTATATACATCGTCGTATTTATTCCTCGTGATGAAATCCCAATCAGCCGATCCCATACTCAATTTTTTTTATTCGAACTTCAGCCATTCGCTAATATTCTGTACTGTTTTAGGCCCTATGCCCTTGACTTTTTGCAAATCATTGCAATTTCGGAAAGCTGGGCTTTCACCGTCTTTTCCACTGAAATTCTCGCGGTACGCTACTATCGCCCCGGCTCGTCCAACGCCCACGCCTGGTAATCTCACCAAACTCGCTATGGACGCATAGTTTGGATTTATTCGGCTCTCTAATTCAATTTCGCAGGTTTGACCAGCCCCAATAGATTCAGAAATAAAACCCAGGGAACCGCAAACCGCCACACACACACTGATAACAAACGCAAATGATTGAATCCTCTTTTGCCCGGCTTCTCTCATATTTTATTGCGTCGCTCCTTCGAACCACAAAACAAGAGCCATGACTTATTTACCGGCTGAAAATGCTGTCGTGCAGCTTCTTCAACATTCGATATGATTCTTTCGGTTCGAGCTGGGCCGTCAACAAACCGCTGTTAGATATGGTACTATCCTCTGTATCGGTGAGGTTCGAATATGTCACGGAGTTAACAAACGGTTTGCTAAGCGCTATTTTATAAAACTGCTCAATCCATTGTCCCTGCCGCGACTGGTTCCACTCCTCATGCCAGACCCCGGCAACTTTCCCGTCCTGCAAACCGGAACCATTTTGGCTCGGAACTTCCACATCGGTCACATACAAAGGCTTGGCTATAGGCCCAAAGGAATCCAGAATGGCCGATATTTGCATCACATCTCTAACGTGCATACCCGATTGATTCTTACCAAATCGGATTGGCAGCCCGAACGCATCGAAATTAATCCCGCTCTGCACAACCATATCCATATACACTAATGGCGGAATACTATTGGGTATTGTCGTATAATATTCGCCCCACGGGTTGCTGATTTCTATTATCTTCAAAGCCCTGTCGCTGCCCTGTTTCACAGCCATATTCGCCGCACGTGTCATTTCCAAAATCTGCTCGAACCTGAACCCAAAGTGGTTAAACACATTCAAGCCGCTTATGGCGCACCACGCACGAACAACCCCAGAATAACGAGCGACTATCTCTGAAACGAACTGATACGCCGCTTCTCGAATCTTTTCAAAACCTGCTCCGCTGTGAAGCAGCCACTTGGGCAGATACTTTTTTGAGAAACAAAGCAACGGCCCCGCGCTGAGCGACAATTTCTCTTCACCAAGCACATTAATACAGGCATCAATCGCCGAAAAATTATAACTTCCCTTATGAGTCTCTATCCGGGCCCAGTTTATTGGAATCGTTACAGACCCGAACAATTCCAGAAGCTTCTCAATGTATATAGGATTACTAATCTCCACTGGGTCAACTCTGCATCCAAGGCAGCCTCGACCAAAACCATGGCTATTGCTCCTTGTCTCAAAGAGCGATTCCGCCTGTTTTATTGCCAGCTTTTCAGAAAAAACTATCGATTTTTTAAGTGAATCGTCCGCCAGTTTAGACGACTGCGGTGCATCTGAAATATTTTGAATTGCCCGAATGAATAAATCCTGGCCCTCTTTACAAATATCTCCTAAATCCTCTATGTCGTTAAAAAACAACCAGTCCTCTCGCTTGTTGACAATTTGCATTAGCTTTGCACGCGCTATCTCCACATTCAAATTATACGGACGCTCTCTTTCAGGCAGGCAGGTTGTCGGCAAAAGCAGCTTGCCAAGACCATTTATAGGCCATAGTAGGGCTAATCCTGCCGTTTCCAGATTAGGCCTTTTACACTCGATAAAACCGTTCTTAAAGCTAATCTGGGCTCGGCGGATACCGATTCCATCACCGCCGAAAAGATAAGCTCCGCATAATGGGAATTTATCAACAACCTTACCGTTCTTAAAAACCTGGAACTTCACTTTCTGCCTCAGCTTAAATCCTTTTATCGTACATCTTACATAACGCCTTTTTACGTAATACGACACCTGTCCTGAGCGTAGTCGAAGGATACGCGATACGAATTATAGCAACTGTATCCTCAAATGCAATTCAAACTTTGTCTTTACATTGAAAGAATTGAGTAAATTCCCTCGTACTCCCTTAATGTTAGAGCACTTGCCAAACGAGGAAGAATACCACCTGGCTGCCACACATATTCGTTCCGTTGCAAAAACAATAGGATTGTCCCTGGGCTGATAATCCCGCTGCATTTCCCATTATCCTCTTAAAGACTATTAGGTTACAGTTATCACGGGTACGGGAAACGATAAAGTTCTGGTGGAAGGTCTATTCTGAAGAATATGACTATCTGGAGTTCTGGATTGATAGCGTACGTCAGGACTGGATAAGTGGAGAGTTAGACTGGCAGCCGGAGCAATTTAATGTCAGCTGCTCAGGCAGCCAAACGCTAAAATGGGTTTATGACAAGGACGATGAAGAAGAGGAAAGTGATGATGATGGCTCGGTAGACTTTGTGCAGTGGTCAGGTTCGCCGCCCCCGGACCCGACAAATTGGGACACCATTACCTACACGTATGACCCGGCCGGCAGGCGCATCACAAAGAATGTCGTTGGTAGTTACATAGTCAAATACGTCTATGATGGCGACCACGTCATCGCTGAATACAATGACAGCGGCCTGTTACGCAAATACATCTACGGTGCCCGCGTTGATGAGCCGGTCTGTATGATAGACGTGGCCGACAATAACAAGGCCTACTACTATCACTTCGATGGTCTGGGTTCCGTGGTGGCCTTGAGTAATTCTAACGGCGATAGCTGCCAGAGCTACGAGTACAGCGCCTATGGCCAGGTGGCGGCCTCAGACCCCAACCTTGCCAATCCCTACATGTTCACCGGCCGCAGATTCGATATCGAAACAGGACTTTACTACTACCGTGCCCGGTACTATAATCCACACATCGGCCGGTTTATGCAAACCGACCCGGTCGGCTATGGGTATGTTTATTGTGGGAATAATCCGCTCGGTTGTGTAGATCCCTCTGGTCTTGCTACAACTAAGACCACAATACCGACCGATGCTATAGTTGATGTGGTCCCCGATTATCCTTTCCAATTTGTTTACAGATGGTTACAAGAAATAGGCTTCTACCTTGATTACTTTGAGTGGTATCTTGAAAGTGTCGAAGTACAAGGTAAAAATTTCGAGCTTACCTTTGAAACTCATTCTTGGGTCACTGATTACGTGGTGCCTTCATTTACAGTCAGTTATACACAAACTCAGAAAGGTTACCAGTCAAAGGGTGAATATGATGAGACGGTACCATTTGTATATCTTCCGGACAGAGACGGCAGTCGTCTCGGGCGGCTTGATAACAGAACACTCAACAGGTTAATAGATCCCACTTTAGATGCGCTGGATAAGATAGCTTTAGTAACTAACTATCTGCTTCCGAGTGAAATAGGGAGTTACGTGGAGACAGTAGTTATGGGATCATGGGATTCATGGTTCATCACCAATCCATTAGATATGTTTTACTATGGTGGTGATACCTATCAAGGCGATCAGATTAACTATATCATAGGGGGATACGCTGCTAATAAGTTTGGATGGAGTGAAGAAATTGGATGGGCGTATGTAGTGTTTGCAAAGGCTAGGTCTCCACAGTACCAATTCCCCTGGGAACCGGAGCCATGGCCTACATATCATTGGTTCTGGGTGGGCTACCATGGATGTTTTTAAAGAGTACTAAGCTAAACCTTATGAGTTGGGACCATATTTAGGAGATGGCTCAAGAATAAATAATTGAACCATATACGCCATTTCAAATATGTGAGATTAAAGTATAGTATAGTAATTTAGTTCAAGATAAAGTAATATCTTGATAAATATTTATGCTCAGAAAGCTTTTATGTCTATTATTTAATGAACACCAAACTTAATAAGGATTTGAAATGAACAATAAAGTAACAAAAAAACGAATTGTCATTTCTTGCGTAGTTATTGCTTTAATTCTCAGCTTTATACTTCATATGATATTATTTTCTTCTCAGTGGAAGATGTCATTCTATTCTGTCATTCATTTATCGACCTACCGAAAGAGGGTTCGCTTATTATGCAAGACGGATTATCAGGACCTATTGGCAGCTTGTAGAGAAGTCATGAAGCGGGAAGACCTTGTGCCTGGTACGAGGTATGAGCCAACACGGCTACAGCTCCCTGAGGTGATTCGCAAACTTGATCCAACTTCTATCAGTAAATGTGACAATTACTTATTTATATATATACGCGGATTTATGGACCGTTTCGGAGTATATGCATATCCTCAGGATTTTAAAAAGCCTTACAAAGGTTTTATATACGGTAGCTTGGAGCTTATTCCAGGGCTGTGGTTTTACGAGGAAGGTTTAGTCCCTAAGCCGGGTTCGGATTCTGTTGATCCGAATTCGGAACATGTTAAGTGGATCAAGAACTTTATACAAAAAGGCAAAAAAAGACAAGCGAATATTAATACAGAAAACGGAAAGTTAAAACAATAGCGATAATGAGTAAGTTGAAAAATCCGTTCAATAAATTCTGCAATAGACAATGGACAGCCACTAATTCCGTTGGCTGTCTTCCTTTCTAACCTTCACAATTAATGCCCAGCCGGTAGAGAACAGAAGACAGCTCGTCGTGGCGAAGACCTCCCGCCACAGCACGGAAGCCAGTCCGCAGCCCACAGGATGCCTTTCGCCAGATGCCTACCGCCAAAGGCAGATAGCGGCCAGCCGAGTGGCAAAAGCACAAAGACACAGAGAACGCAAATAATAGATTGCAAGACTTTCTTTTATTCGGAACAACAATAAACTTTGTGCATGTGAACACATGCACAAAGTCAAATAAACCCTTTAGCCATGCATTCGCTTCCTTAACAAGGGAGGCAATTTACAGCAAAACGATTTTAGGGGAAAAAGCGAAACGCCGGGCCTGATAGCTCTTTAATTCAAAGCTATCTCGCTCTGACCACACACCCGATAGTGTTTCATTTGAACTTCGTAGAGGAGATTGTTCTTCTCGATAAGCTGGGCTATCAAACCGATTTGATTTAGCAACATTTCAATCAGGTCGATATTTATCAAGATCGATTCAGGGCTGTACTGCGGCAGAGCGATAACGACATATCCACAATTGCTCCGTTCGGTCGCCAATTGTGCAGCAATCACACTGCAATCATCTGCGCCGGTAACGACCGGCTCAGCACCGTCGTCAATCTTGGCGCAAAGCTCTTTCAAGAATGACTCGCTGATGTTCAGCTTGGCAAATTCTTCCGGGTCGCTGGGCCAGTTGTTGCCTTCCCTGTCTATAATAACTATTGTAGCCCCTCCCTCGGGCAAAACCTCAAATATCTGCCGTGCAATCTGCTCGGTTAGCATAAAGCCAGGGGAAGACAATGATTTATACATATCCATTCGACCGGCTCCTTACTTCGATTGTTGAATAACGCTACCAGCGAAAACTTCGGTATAATCACACGGCAACTTTCTTAGCTGTAATATTTTGGCTTAATTCCGCCAAAAAAGCATCCCGCACCAACTTGGTATTTGTATAGCATGAAAATGCCCTTTTTAGCCTCAAAAAGGCGTCTATTAACAAATCGAGACGTTTTTTCCAGATTTCTGAGAGCATGTAAAACCCCAATAAACGCCCAGAAACGTTGGTTTACGTTAAACACACACTTGACTGAGTTGGTGCGGGATGGAGTTTGAGATTGAGTTTATAGGACGCGACAGACACTCTGCCTGAATGTGGAAATATAGGTATAAATTTAGTAATTAAAGCATCGATTTCAGCCTGGCCATCGGGAACCTTTCCCCGGGACAGTCAGTTACTCGCGCTCCTGGAGTGGCCTTATGACCATAAATTCGCCACTTCGGAATTCCATACCGATTTTGCAGAAAGCGAACCAATCTCAAAAGGGACTGCATTTGTCGTTCCGTAGGTACTGTACGATTGAAATCGCCAACAAGGCATATTCCTACACCATCTCTATTGGCCCAATTGTTGGCCGTTCCTCCACAGTGTGCGCCGGGAATCTGTTTTCGCCAGCGAAACGTAACCTCAATCTCACCGTCACCGCTGTCTGTGCCGTTGCCTATAACAAAATCGTAGCCAACCCCTTCCCAATGCTTCCCTTCCCTATGCCATTTGTCAAATATAGCTGCATTTCCCGTTTCTGTCGCTGAGTGATGTATCACCACAGCAACCCACTCTTTTTCCAACTGCGAAGGTGGTAACCAGCTTCCAGGCACATTTCTATAAGCACTTCCTCGTCTTTGTTTCGGACTTACAACCTTCGGTGGAATAAGTACGGGTTTAGAGCCGGAGTCATATACAATCTCCGGCATCGGCTCGTCATTGGATGCACAACCGCATAAAACAAACAAACAACTGAAAAAAATAAAAACTCTTCTAAACATCATTTTCTTGATCTCGCCTGCAAGGGACTGCTTTTGATTATACTCTTGTTTGGTCCGCCCTTTTTGTTAGAGGGGGTTTTTCCCTATATCTGACCATATACAATCCATTGCCTCGTTCATTGAATTTAACCATATCCATATACGAGTTTATAAGCAGCAATCCTCTGCCTCCGGGCTTGTAAAGACCCTCGCCGTATCGCGGATCTGCTACTGCTTCCGGTTCAAACCCCTCCCCTTCGTCCATCACGGAAATTTCAATTTTATCTAAACCAACAGAATAGTCGATTTTAACCTCTTTGGTGGGGTCCATTTTATTACCGTGCTTGACGGCATTGAGAAAAGCCTCCTCCAGGGCCAAATGAACCGCAAAAATATCATCTTTGTCGAAACCGTTGGCTTTGAGCTTAGAAAGGATCTGCTTACACACCTTTTCGATAGCAGACGGCCTGCTTTCCACAACTATTGAGCTACTGATTGGTGCTTTTGATACCATAAGCGAAACAAAAATGCTTTCACCTAATTCGCTTGAGATAAATCCTCGACCGCACTTTCAACATCTTTATAAATATCGAAAGTTTTGGTTAGACGTGTTATTTTGAAAATCTCGAATATCTTTGGGTTTATATTACAAAGTTTTAGTTGGCCGTCGTGTTCGTAAATCCTCTTGCTGAGCCTTATTAAAAGTCCCAAAACAGCAGACGACAAAAACTGTACATTGCCAAAATCCAAAATCAGCTTTATTCCGCCGGAGGCGGACTCAACAACTGACATAATCGAATCCTGAAGCGCCTTAATGTCCCTTTCTTCGAGGATTTTTTCGTCGGTAAAACTAACTATCGTCGCTTTCTCAGCATACTCAACACTTATTCTTGGCTTAATCTCAGCCATAGTAATCTCCGTAACAAAACCAAAAATTGTATGGGAATTTTACGTTAGGACATTTCTGATGTCAAGTCTTTTACTCGCCTGGAAAAAAATTTTGGGCAATTTGGCTATTTGTTGAAGAAACTCCTGCAATTTGAATCCATTTCCCGAAATTTACAAACGTCGTCTATTTTATAGAGAAAGTCCTTGCAATTTGGAACATAAAAACTTAATAATCCTATGAGCTATTGTCCATTTTTCAACCCTGATATATCTTTTGAACCTTGCCTTACTAATAAAGGGTAAAAGGTAGAATACAAGAGCACAAGGGAGCATATGCCTTTTACAACTACAAATTGGGAACTTACCAAATGAAAATCAGTGAATTTCAACATTTAATTTCCAAAAAATACGAAAAGCGAGACCGACAAAGAGGCATTCCCGCCACGTTTATGTGGTTTATTGAAGAGGTCGGAGAGCTCGCCACTGCACTGGTATCCAGGGACCCAAAAAATAAGGAGGAGGAATTTGCCGATGTCTTTGCCTGGCTCTGTACGCTGGCGAACATAAGCGATGTGGACCTGGAAAAGGCCTGCGCCAAATACACCGGCAACAACATCAAAGGCTTCAAACCAAAATAGCACATAATTATTACTTCGATTTCTTAGTGCCGAATTTTGAGCTCACTAAAAACTAAAAATTCATAACCAAAAACTAAATTCGCCGACTCTCGTCACCAATCTCATCGGGATATTGAATTCCTGTATCTCCACTGGTTGCTGCCAAAGCCTTGTAAAAACACCAGCCCAAGCCGCCTATGATGATTAGGAACACGACCAGAAGAATGATATAAGAAACGCCACTCAATTTGTCGCGAATCGGTACCGTCGTTTCCTCAATTTCCGCCCCATCCGCCAGGCCAATCAGGATTATCGCAATAGCTGCGCTTATGTCCATAGCTGCCATTATCCCCGCCCATCTTGCCAGCCAGGATGCCTGGCTCGTGGAAGTATGATGCTTATCCAGAACATAATTGCTCAACAGCATCGTAACCACGCCGCCAGCCAACGACAGCCAAAGGATGACCTGTTTTACCACCTGCGACATTGGGACAGTAAGCCAAAGAACGAGCAAAACCGCAATGCTCGACGCCGCAAAAAACGCGATTGCCCCTTCACGTCTTCCCCCGACGGCCAGGTCCTGCTCAGGCCGTTCCGGCTCACTGATGTCCGTCCGGCCCCTGGCCAGGCTCAGAATAATAGACACGACAGGCACTAACGCCACGACTCCCAATCCAATACAGTTTGTCAATATCCACTCGCCTTCCGGCGTCCTCAAGAATCCTTCCCCACTGATGTCGTCAAAAAGCTGCCAGAAGAAAAGTGTCCCAAGAAAAACAGGAATCACCAGGCGTATAAGATACTCCCACCACTTGCCTAATTTCCAGTCGCTGCGGCTGTTGGCGTGCCGTCGCAGCGTCCCAATCCGCCACAGCCAGCCTAAAACCACGCACTCCAGCAGCCCCATAAACGCTATGCCCCACGTGCCGTTGACAAATCCGTCGATTGTGCCAAGCCAGTTAAATCCTCCTTCCGTTATAAAAATCAGGCCAAACAGAAATCCCACGACGCTCATCACGGGCAGAACAATGCTCCTGCGCCATCCGGTTTTATCAACGATACTAGCCAGAATTGCTTCGGTCATTGAAAAGGCCGAGTCAAGCCCCAACGTTACAAGTGCAAAAAAGAAAACAAAGCTGAACCACGCCGAATAAGGTAATTGCGCAAGTGCATACGGAAACGCCACAAATGCCAGTGAGGGACCTGTTTCCGCCACTTGTTCGACCGCAACCGGATTGTCCCCGAGCTGTGTCACAAAAGCCATTCCCCCCAACGTCGCAAACACGGCCAGGCCTGCTACAAAACTCGTCGCAAAGTCTGCAATACTAATGATGGCCGCATTGTTATTAAGATCGCTTTTCCTGTGAAGGAAACTCGCGTACGTAATCATAATACCGTAGGCAAGACTCAATGAAAAGAATACCTGTCCGAATGCGTAGCGCCACGTTATAGGCTTTGCCAGCTCGGACCACACGGGGTCGAGATAATACGCCAGGCCCTGCATGCTGCCTTCGAGGGTCAGGCCTCGCACCGTAAGGATCAGCAGCATCAGCCACGGCAGCGGAACCGTGAGCCAGACGATCTTACCAACCAGGCGCACACCTCTGAATATGCATAAGTACATCGCCGCCCAGGTAATGAGCAGCGGCCAGACTATGTTCCAGCGGATAGACCCAAGGTAGAAACGGGCATCTTCGATGTCGATCTTGCCCAGATATGTGTCATTGAAGAAACTCTTGGCGTTCTCGACACCTTCTATCCCCTCACCCGCCCAGGGCAGCTCCCCGCCGCTAAAAATCCCGACGATGCTGTACCACAGGAAGCTGAAACAATATGCTAAAACCACCGGGTAATAAGTGACTATTACAAATGCCAGAACAATCCCCCACCAGCCGACCATCTCAAAACGCCTATGCCCCCGCTTCAAAGCATCAGGCGCCGCACGCTGCGTATAATGGCCGATACTGAATTCAAGAACCATAATGGGGATGCCAACTACAAGAAGAGCGATGATATACGGTATCAAAAACGCACCGCCCCCATAGCTGTAGAGTTTATAAGGAAACCCCCACAGATTACCCAGGCCAACAGCCGAGCCAATCGCCGCCAGGATAAATGCGCCTCGCGTCCCCCAGCTTTCCCTTTGCTCTTCCAATAGCTCAGCCATTGATGCTTATCTTCCCGCTTTCCTTGCTTGTAATTGTCTCCCTACGCTCTTACGCTCTTTTGTCTTTTCGCTTCTTTCTTCTTGTGTCTCTGTGCTCTTATCTCTTATTCCAAGCAACTCCAGCGTGTCACGTTCAATGATGTTTCGAATACTACCTCGCGGAACCGTCGGCAGATTCGTATCAGCCAAAAGCATATTAAAGCCAAGCAGCGTCTCGATGCAATGGCCGGCATTACCTGACGGGAATCCACTACCGAACAATAGTTTATCCATCACACCCCGCTCATACGCCGCTACAACCGTATTGTAAGTTTGCCAGACATTGCTCGGCCTTATCGTCAAATCCGCATACACATTTTTGTGCTTAGCCACTATCGACAATGTCTGCTCAACAAACGGCATACCCATATCTCCGATGATAATTTTCAAAGTTGAAAATTCTCTCGCAACCTCATCCAAAAGGTATGGCTGGGCATAGTCCAGAACGGCATCCGCTCTAAGAGTACAATCACCGTTATGAAAGAAAACAGGAAGACCAAGCTCCTGGGCCGAACCATAAAACCGCATCGCCCTGCTGTGAGCAGGATGCAAACCACAGGCCGAACAATACAAAACCAACCCTTTAAGGCCCAATTTATCTTTGATGGGTTTCAGATTACTAACGCTGATTTTATCTTTTATCGGCTCTACAACTGCAAAGCCGACCATTTTCTCTTTATACTTGTTCACATACTCAGCCAATCTCTTATTGACCTCTTCGCTCGGCCCATTTGCGGCAGCTAATACTATGCATGCATCCACCATCTCCGCAGCCGCTAAATGCTCAGACATCTCAATATCGTCCGAAGCACAATTTATATGTGTATGGCAGTCAACTATCATTTCCCAACACCTTTAACTGGAATAGCCTGTCATTCCTGCGCAAGCAGGAATCCATTCACCATTCAATCTGTTTCAATCTGCATTAATCCGTGACTGGTTTTCAATAATCGTCTATCAATAATCAATTAGATTGCTCTCGTCAAGGACAAATATCACCACCTCATTTAATTATATCGGCACACCACCCCAAGAATCTTGCATCTCATTGTTAACCAGTAAGCTAATCTTTTGATTGAGTCTTATTTCTCCATTTCCTTTTGTTCACGGCAAGCAAAGGCTTCTTTCTTATAAATATGAAATATTATATGAGCTTAACAAAACCAATCTCAACATGCCGAAACTGCCTGCTTGCTTTAAAGATTATAACCACTTTGGGCACAGCCTCAAGGCTCGCTCTGTTCTCTCTGGCTTAATAGACAGCTTGCAAAAGCCCGATAATAACCAAATAATCGCAACCTAAAACAAAATTGGCGAAGCACAATCCGCAACTTACAATCCACTTGCCCCTGCCGACTTACGCCCCCCTTTTAACTTTGTATATTTGATATTCATTTCTTGACGTCACAACCCTGACAATATAAAATAACGCAGTTTAAAATATATACGCGATTTTCCAAAACAGAACCGCCCCCGCTCTTGCTTTCGCAAGAAAACGCGGGGGTAAGGGAGCAATAATCGCTCCAAAGTAGAACTGCAAATAGATAAATTTTACATTTTAATCTTTGAATTTCTCTATGTTGTTCTGCGTCTTAATAGTAGAATTATTCGGTTGAAACCAGAGACTTTCAACCTCTGATTTTGCAGAGTTGACTATCGACAATTGATCTTGGGTCTTTTGTCTTGGGTCTTGATTCTGTTATCTTTGGTCTTGAGTCTGTAGTATTGGGTCTTTAAATATGGATTGTCCGGTTTGTAAAAATGCGATGATCACTCTTGAGCTCCAGGATGTCGAAATCGACTACTGCACCGACTGCGGCGGCATCTGGCTCGACGCCGGCGAGCTCAAACTACTGCTCGGCGAGCCGGAAAAGGCCAAACAACTGCTTGGTTCATTCAAAATCGATTCTAACTCAACCGAAAAAATAAGAAAATGTCCCATCTGCGACAAAAAAATGAAAAAGGTCATCGTTGGCTCCTCCAAACCGACCCTGCTCATCGACAAATGCCGCAAAGGCGATGGACTATGGTTCGACAAAGGTGAGCTGCACGACATCTTCGAAAGAGCAGAGTTGGACAAAGACAATAAAATTCAAAAACTGTTAACCGATATGTTCGGACACAATAAAATTGAATGAAAGGAGAAAATTATGGGTACCTGGAGCATAGTATTAATTGTCGTAGCCGCCGTCGTTCTTGTCGTGGCATTAGTAATGAAAAAAATGAAATCGTAAAACCGGCAAAGCACCTTCAATAAAAGGAGATAACTTATGTCAACGCTGCTCGTTATTCTTGTCCTGGTCTTGCTTGTTGTTCCGGCTTTGCTCATTATTTTTGCCATCGGCATCTACAATGCCTTAATTCGCCTTCGCAATCAGGTCAACAATGCCTGGTCACAGATTGACGTCCAGCTAAAGCGCCGGCACGACTTGATTCCAAACCTTGTCGAAACCGCAAAAGGCTATATGAAGCATGAGCGTGAGACTTTTGAGGCCATAACAAACGCCAGAAGCCAGGCTATGGGAGCAAAAAACGTCGCTGATGCCTCAAAAGCTGAAGGTGCTCTCGGAGAAGCGCTCAGCAAATTCATGCTGGTTGTCGAGAATTATCCCGACTTAAAGGCGAATCAGAATTTCCTTTCGCTTCAGGAAGAGCTGACCAGCACCGAGAACAAAATCGCTTTTTCCAGGCAAAGCTACAACGACCAGGTCTTGTTCTTCAACAACAAGATTCAGATGTTCCCCTCGAACATCGTTGCCGGTATGTTCAAGTTTGACAAACGCGATTTCTTTGAGATTGAAATTGCCGCCGAGCGAGAAGTCCCGAAGGTAAGCTTTTAATATTTAGTTCCTGTTGTAGAAAAAGTATTTGTCATTCCCGACCCGCATCGTGTGCGGGATAAACTACAGAGGGAATCCAGCTTTTTCACTCTGGGCTCCTGCTCCTTCGACTTCGCTCAGGACAGGCTTCGCAGGGGTGACATTGTTTGTTTTTGTTTTCTGCAACAGATACTATTAGCTTTGCATTTTATTAGAACTCAGCGTGGCACCTTCAAACTTGTGTGGGGTGTCCGTAGAAAGTCTTGTGCCCTCAAATTTGTTTGGGGGTATTGCTAAAAAAGGTGGCACCCTCAAACCTTGGCCCGAGTTCGTCGAAGGCTCGTTTGGGAGTGTCTTAGCAGAGCTATGAACCGCAAACTATGTGGGAACTGATTAGAGCCAACAAGAGAAACTCCATCGTCCTGATGGTGATAATGGCAGCCGTATTATTGCTCCTGGGCTTTATTATTGGTCTGGTTTTCTCCGGCTCCTCTGCAGGTGGTTTTTTCGGCCTGATGATTGCTTCGGCGATTTGGCTCGTGCTCACTTTAATAAGTTTTTCAAGCGGCGACCAAATCCTTCTGGCCTCAAGCAAAGCCAAACCAGTCACCCATGATGTGCATCCTCAGTTGTTCAATATTGTTGAAGAAATGAAAATTGCTGCAGGCCTGCCGGCGATGCCCAAAATCTACATCATCAACGACCCCGCTCCCAACGCCTTTGCGACCGGCCGAAACCCCAAATCCGCATCGGTCGCCGTAACCGCAGGTCTTTTAGGCCGACTCAACAGGGATGAGCTCCAGGGTGTCATCGCACACGAGATAAGTCATATCCTCCATCGTGACATCCTTTTCGTAACACTCGCCGGCATAATGCTCGGCTCAATTGTCTTACTCTCACAGGTCTTTCTGCGAGGAATGTTCTACAGCTCGATGATGGGCTCGCGCCGAAGATATTCATCCGGCGGAAAAGGCGGCGGCCAGGCCCAGCTCGTTATGCTGATAATCGCAATAATTGCCGCTATCCTGGCCCCAATAATGGCATACCTGTTATACTTTGCACTATCGAGAAGGCGCGAATACCTCGCCGACGCCGGAGGCGCCAGATTGACCCGCTATCCTGAAGGTCTTGCCAGCGCGCTGGAGAAAATCGCCAACGACCCCTCGCCGCAATTAGCCACTGTGAACAAGGTCACCGCCCCGATGTATATTGCCAATCCTTTCAAGAAAAAAAGGCAGAGAAAATTGTCCGACCTGACCAGCACACATCCGCCGATTTCCGAAAGGATAAGGATTCTGCGCAATATGACCCACGGCGCTTCTTTCAAAGACTACTCAAATGCGTTTGCAAACGTAACGCACACCAAAACCGTTATCCCCCCTGCCGCCCTGACCAAAGAGGACATTGCATTGCGAGAGGCTGAATCCAAAGCCGAAAAAGAGCAGCGCACGGAAACCCAGATGCGCCAGGTCGGCGACATTATGCGAAGGGTAAATCAGTTTATATTCTTAACCTGTCTCTGCGGCCTGAAATTAAAAATACCACCGAATTTCAAATCCAACAAAGTTACCTGCCCACGCTGCAAGAGAAACCTGGACTTGCCACCCCGATAAGTTCGTCACCCCAAATTCACTTCAAAGGAACTAAAATATACTCCTTATCATCAGCAAAAATCCAAGGATGGCAAATGGAATACCAATCGGTGCACCTGCAACCGTCATAGTAAGCGCAATTCCCACCACCATCAATCCTACCCCCAATATTGCCGCCGATAAGCGCCCGGTTATGTTCAGCACGAGGGCTAATAAGTCCCACACCGCCACAAAAGGCCACAAAAACCACGGCGCTTTTTTCTTTACCGACATTGACGCCTCCCTTTAATGCTAAAAGGATTTTCCTTGAAAATGACCATCTTTTTTGCAAGCTGAATCTTTTTCTCCAATACACCCATCGAGCAACGAGCAAAGACGGACTTACAACGCTTTGTTGACTGCGAATAGCTCCTTCACCGATGGACGCATCAATACAATGATTGTAAAGACGCCTAAGACCGTTCCAAACGGCATGAATACACAACTGATTGCAGCCATCACCAAGCAGAACATATAACGCCTTCTCTTTGCAAGGCACCGGCCGGCAATAATAATACAAACCGCAAGTGTCCAGCCCATGAGTATTCCAATCATACCGATCATAGCCAACAACACGCCAGCAAAGGCCGGGGCATCATCGATAGCTCCGACAAGCATCGCTATGCCAATACTCAAATGAATAATGGGAATACATGCGAAACAAGCTGCCAGTCCGCCAACCACGTAATGAAAAACAGAAAGCATTTTCAAATATTTTTCATCATCATTCATCGGATCACTTCCTTTCCACTTCCTACAGAACAGGATTTATGCATCCATGTTACGAGATACGCTTCACGAGGTACGCGTTAAGTCACGACCTGTTTTTTAAAGGCTAACCGTTTCGCCCGGCGTCAAAATCTTCACCTCGCATTCCGCCAAGGCTGCGAATTTGTCAGCATCCTCTTGACTGCCTATGATATCGCCCCAGTGATATGGTATAGCCAGCGCTGGCTTAATATATTTGGTCGCCTCGGCTGCTTCCTCCGCGTTCATTGTGTATGTACCACCCACAGGCAACAGGGCTACATCGATGATATCTTTAAGATTCTTTATCTCCTCGGTCAGGTCCGTATCACCGGCGTAATATATCTGCTTTGGCCCTATCTCGATTAAAAAGCCCACCCAGTTGTTCTTCTTGGGATGAAATGCCTTGTCAGGATTGTACGCAGCCACTCCTCTTACCCGAACACCTTCCAATTCAATCATTAGGCCGGGCAATATCGCCTCTCCTGCTTTTTCCTTTGCAACAACATCAGCCGAAGCGATAAGTTTCGTATCCGGCCCGCTAACCTTGGCAATGTCCTCCGGAGAGTAATGGTCGTGGTGACTGTGACTTACAAACACTAACGTTGCGTCACCGGGCGATTCCTTCAATTTCCACGGGTCGATGTAGATGACGGTATCTTCGTGGCAAATCTTAAAACTCGCATGTCCCAGCCATTGTATCGTAATACCCATAGAGGCCTCCTTTCCCGTCTCTTCTTTTTCTATTGTTTGTGTTGTTTCTGCGCCGCCCTCCTCTTTCTTGCATCCGCAAATAACTACCCCAAACATCACTGCCAAGATTATTAATTTTAAACCTCTCATCATTTGTTCCTTGTCAATGAACCTGCAAAATAAAATTTATCTCAAGGCCAAACGAAAGGCCATCTTCTGCTAAGAAGCCCGCCGAATACCCGGCACGCATCTGCTCTAACATTTGCTCTCTCAGCATCTGTCCCCAGGGGCGTATCTGCCACGAGCTTCTGCACATAAGTATCCCTCTCGCTTTCGCTCATATAATTTTCCCTTATCACTTTTAGCTCTCCGCTATCAAGGAAGAATCCCCCGCACCCGTAACACTCGTCCACATTTACTTCTTTTGAGCTGCTGTACTTGTGAGCATGCATTGCTATCCCACACTTTGGGCACTTAAGCGGCCCACGCCCGGCATCATTGACCCGCGGGCTTTTCAATGCCTCTTCAAGCACCTCCCCGGTGCCTTCGTGACTCTCATCCAGCTCTTTCAACTCTCCCCAGTCAAACCATATTCCTTTGCATCCACTCTTGCACACATCAACGCACACATTACCAAAAATTTCTTCAACCATCGACTTCCCACACACCGGACAATCCATATCTCACCTCACATTCTCAATTCCTAACATAAAACATCCAACTTTCAAACAATACAATATCAAAGAACCACCTATTGCGCAATCAAAATTCCCTTATTTGTTTTAAAGCAATATTGCTTGCCGGCGATTTTAGATTATCATATAGAGTGTAAAAATCAAGAGTCTTAACATTTCCTGGTTTAGAAAGAGCTTATGCTTTGGGTTATTTTACTGGTGCTTATTGGATTTGTTCTGGTAATTAAAGGAGCAGACCTTCTTGTTGACGGGGCTTGTGCTTTGGCAAGGAAGCTGTCCGTATCCGACCTTATGATTAGTCTGACAGTTGTCGCCTTTGGAACATCCTTGCCGGAGCTTGCCGTAAATGTATTCGCCAGTCTAAAGGGCAGTACCGACATAGCTATCGGCAACATTTTAGGAAGTAATATAGCTAATATTCTTCTTATCCTCGGCATCTCAGGGATAATCTACCCCCTCATAGTAACAAAAGGAACCGTTTGGAAAGAAATACCTTTAAGCCTTCTTGCCGCCTTCCTGTTGGGTATCCTGGCCAATGACAGATTAATTGATAACGCTGACAGCTCTGCACTAACACGGACGGATGGTTTAGTATTATTGAGCTTTTTTGTGATTTTCATTTACTATACCCTCGGCATAGCCAAACGCATTGAAGGCTCCGAAGCCCTGTACCCTGTAAAAGAGCGCAGCATAAAAAAAATCTCCATTATGATTGCCGCCGGCATATTGGCCTTAATTTCGGGCGGTAAATTAGTTGTCGATGGCGCGGTTGACCTGGCAACTGCGCTGGGAATAAGCCAATCGACGATTGGCTTGACTATCGTCGCGGTCGGAACATCACTGCCGGAGCTGGCAACATCCGCAATGGCTGCTTACAAGAAAAATCCGGAAATTGCCCTGGGTAATATTGTGGGCTCTAATATCTTTAACATCTTCTTTATCCTTGGTATTAGCTCCCTCATCAGGCCCCTTCCCTTTGGGGCAAAAAGCAACTTGGATATCGGCGTTCTCATTCTCGCCAGCTCCTTATTGTTCGTATCTATGTTCACTGGCAAACACCATAAACTTGACAGGTGGGAAGCTGGCTTATTTCTTGTCATATACTCGGCTTATATATTGTTTTTAATTAAGAATTGATCTGTTCGGTGCAACAATAAAGGTAATGTTATGTTGAAAAACATTTTGTTGTCATTTATCCCCCTCTTTGTGGCCGTTGATGCAGTTGGAGTGCTGCCGATATTCGTCTCGATAACTGAAGGACTTCAAAAGAATGAAAGAGCAAAAGTAATTATTCAATCTATCATCACGGCCTCGTGCCTGGGGATTGGTTTTATTCTTCTCGGAAAGATTATTTTTAGACTGCTCGGCATTACAATCGGCGACTTTATGATCGCAGGAGGTGCTATACTATTTTGCCTGGCAATTACGGATATAATCAATCCCGTCAAAAAAAGACGCATCCCAAGCAAAGATCTTGGTGCAGTTCCGCTCGGAACACCTCTGATAGTGGGCCCCGCTGTTCTGACCACCTCTCTGGTAATCGTGCCACAATATGGGCTTGTACCAACTATGATATCTGTGATTGCTAACATTCTGGTGGCAGGTTTCGTATTCTCATTAGCTTCTGCGCTAATAAGGTTCCTGGGTGAAGCCGGCTCAAAAGCCCTGTCAAAAATCATGAGCCTGCTGCTCGCGGCAATTGCGGTAATGTTAATAAGAAAAGGTCTGGAGCAGTTTTAGGCTGACTTAATCACAATTAAAGCTTTACTCGCTGGCCAAGAACAACTTTGCTCAGCTACGCCGACGACCACTTTTCGGCGTTTTTTTCAGCACTCAATATCGCTCTCACAGTATTTAGCCAACAAATTTATTTGTGTTCTTTTTACACGCTAAATGTTGTCTACCAAGTGTTTTTTTTGCCAGCAGCTATCGATATAATAAACCCGCTGTCTTTTGTGAATTCAATTAAAAAGGCCCCACTATTCAGTGGGGCCGTGGTTTTCATGTCCAAACACATAGCGATCCAAATTAGCAGGGATGCACATTCGTTGCTTCGGGACCCTTCTTACCCTCGGCAACCTCAAACTCCACCTCCTGGCCGTCATATAAAGACCTGAATCCTTCCGCTGAAATGTTCGAGTGGTGGACAAACAAATCCTTACCGCCATCGTCGGGAACGATAAAACCAAAACCCTTCCTCTCATTGAACCATTTTACCTTACCTTTATCCACAATATTCTCCTTAGGCCCTTTTTTTGAGCCTGAAATATAGACTCCCTCGTATTTTATTAGGGGCACCCTCCGAGGGACAGTAAGGATACTCCTTGAAACAAAAGTAAAAATACCGAACAAATCCGCTGTTGTCAATAAAATAAGTTGAAAAAGTTGAAACTCAAATCCTTCGCTTTGAACAATCTTCCCAATGTACGAAAAAAGCGTGCGTTCGTACTAACCTTCTTTTGGAGAACGCTGTAAAATGTTAAATACCGAACGAACAGAATTTACAGCCTGACTTTTAAGCAATCTTTTATAAAGCAGCAGTCGGTGTTGCTACACTGACCATTTGACCTTCCAAAACACGGCTCGTACCCTTCCGTCACCTGGATAGTGTGGATAAGTTCCGGCTTCTTCATTTTCCCTGGGATTATCCCGAGCGATTGAGCCTTCGCTCTTATCTCCGGCATCCCCATCCGCTGTTCTGTGATGCTTTTCTTTGCGATATGCTTCTTTGTGGCATGTTTCGTTGCTTCTTTTGTTGCGGGCATTTCTTATCTCCTTTTAATTTTCTCAGGCGGGCTTGTGCCACCTATAATTCTCACTTAACAATATCCAAAATCTCTACCAATTCCTTGTCATACTGCCGACTAACTAAGCCGATTTTCACACATCCTCAGCAAAGTATTCGGTTCATATATTTTCGACTATTTAGGCAGGCTCCCCCAATAAATGTGTTCAAAAAGTGTGCATTTTTTGCCAGTTTATAGAATTTTTCTGAATTTTTGCGTGTTTTTGCATTTTCACCCCCGATTTTCGGCCAATTTGGGCATTTGGCTTAAAAACTCCCTTTGCCTATTCATACTATATGCCCTATTTTGACATATATTTGGCGTGTATTTATCGAAAAATCTCCTTGAAAATTTTCTATTTCACCTATTTTGGCCGGCCTAAAGCTCCGTATCAACTCTAAAATTCACCTTAAAATCCCTTTGCCCAGTCCTATCGGAGCCGCCATTTGCCCCCTGCCGACCTGGTCTTATAAGCTCAAGTTAATTTTGAATTTAGAATAGTGAATTAAGAATTCATACTTCAGGTTGCAGAATTGGTTTTGAGCTTGCCATACCTGCTTCCTGATCGGAGTCGAGGACAAGTTTTGAGGGAATGACAATCCCCGACAGAAAAGCAAGTAAGCTTAGCAAATCAAGGCAACCCCATGGGGTTGCCCCCTACTTCCAGAGATAGAAAATCCCTGTTGTTAGATCGAACCTGCCCCGATAGAGACAGGGGCAGGTCGCTCGATATCATATTAGTTTCGCTGCTATAATGGACACTTGCCGATAAAGCGCTTTTTTAATGTAAATCATTAAATCGGCGCTTCATTGTTTGAAATTCAACGATTTCTCTGTCTGCTTGAGCCCTCTTGGCCGCCTGGTGTCCTCGACTCCCGGCCGCCCCGCTGACCTCCTTGAGGCCTCTGGCCAGCTCCTGGCGCCCTACCTCCAGGTCCCATTCGGCCACTACCTCTGGCAATCAGCCCTTCGAGAAGCTGGGCCGTCTCCTTGGCCTTCTCTTTTACCGCCGAGTCCTGGATAGGCTTGAGGTCGCTCGTGCTGATGATCAAGTACTGTGCACCTTCTGGAGCCGGTTCCGGTTCCCTTCGACCTTGTAGTCTGGCAACTTGTGCTATGATTGTCTGAAGTGCCTGCTGCCGTTCCTGGCGAACCTTCGTCATCTTCTCTCTTAGTTGGGCTCTTTCGTCCTCGGAAAGATTTTGAAATCCGCCTTCAGGCCGTGTGATCTGCGTGGCTTTGAGCTTCGCCAGTTGTGCTTCAATCGCCTTGATGGCCTTCTCCTGGTCTTCGGGGCTAATGAATCCGCCACGTCCACCTCTTTCACGCATCTGGGCCCTGAACTGCTCCCTTTCCTCCTCAGACATATTCTGAAATCTTTGTCTCATTTTGGCTCTTTCTTCCTCAGAGAGGTTTTGCCGGCCTCCTCTGCGTTCCGCCTGCCCAAATGCGGCCCACGTCACAGCCAGAACCAACAGAACAGCGACGATTGGAATTAGATACTTTTTCATGATACTTAACCTCCAAAACATATTAAAAAGGTTACTATTCAACTAATTCCCACTCTGGAAATTAGTATTTCACATATCTACCCGTGGCAAAACGGCAACCTAAACTTGCTATATCCTTTTGGAAATTTAAGCATTCTTAGTGCCTCCACGAACATCCTACTACAAATTTAGACTAAGTTCATCTAACGATATTACCCTTTCGGAACTATAATCCGCCCTATATGCGGTGCTCTATATTCCCTTTTCTGCCGAAAGCCTTCCTGTTGTTTGCTTCATTACCTCGCCGGCTGCTCCCTAAGGGGTCATTCTACTCTTGCAGGCGTCTGGGAGATTTTGAATTCCATCTCATATCGGGCAATCAGTTTTGCCATACGACTGGCTGTCTGCTTAGCTTTCTCTTTTACTGCCAGCTCGCGGATGGTCTGTAGCTCTTCATGGTATCTGGCAATCAGTCTTGTTATTCTACTGGCTGTCTCTGTGGCTTTCTCTTTTACCGCTACCCCGCGAATCACCTGCAGCTCACGGATAGGCATCAATGGTTGTGCTCCTCGTTGTCCAGTTTCTCTTAGTACTTCTAATTTCTCTTCAACTCTCCTCATTGCCAACTGTCGTGTTTGGGCCGCTTTCATCATATTTTCTCTCACTTTGGCCCTTTCTTCTTCAGAGAGTTCTCCAAACCTGCGAAAGGCCCCCTCATCAACGCTTTCTATGGCTGTCTTGAGTTTTTCAAGCTGCTCTTGAATTGCTGCAATCGCCTTAAGTTGCTCTTCTCGCCCTCCTGTGCCGGTAGGGCTGGAGCCAGACTTCACACGCACTTTAGCCATTAATTGATTTTTTTCTTCCTCGGACATATTCTGCAATTTTTCCTTTTGCCCGATATTCTCCCTTTGTCCTGTCCATTCTTGCTCTTGCCCGAAGGCAGACCAAACTACCAGCATAACCACAAGAACAGCTCCGATTGGAATGATATACCTTTTCATAACTTTATCCTCCGAAATAGCTTAACGAGTTAAAATCATTTTCAATTCACCCTTTGGAAATATGCATTTTTCAGACCTACTTACCTAATTTTATGTATAGACGTATGTACACAGTCTTTTATTGCGATAATCCGTAAAAAGTCCGATTGTTATGATTAGGTGGGGATGCTAAATTGCACTTTTAACTTCACTTAAGAAAGTCGAAATCTCGGCAAGCATCTTCTCTCTGTCGTCCAGGTTGTCCTCTATCAAACCCACTATTTTTGAGCCGATTATTACCCCGTCGGCCCCTGCCTGGGCGACAGCAGCAGCATGTTCGGCTTTGCTGATTCCAAAACCTACGCACACCGGAACACTTGTGAGTTTTTTTAATTCACCCACCATCTCTTCAATCATATCGGAGAGCTTCTCTCTGCTGCCGGTAACACCCAACACCGAAACGGTGTAGATAAAACCGGTAGTTTTGGAAGCAATCAGTTTCATTCTCACGGGCACGGTGACCGGCGTTACCATAAAAACCGTATCAAGTCCCGCCGACTCGGCCGGACCAATAATTTCATCGGCATCATCAATACTCAAATCAGCAACCAGAACGCTGTTGACGCCGGCCTTGTGAAAATCGCTGAAGAATTTCTCTACGCCGTACTGATAAACCAGGTTGTAATACATCAACAGTCCGATTGGAACATCCCTGTAATCCTTGACCTTTTGGATAAACTCCAGGGCCTTTCCCAAACTCATCCCGCTCCTCATTGCGCGAATATCAGCCTTTTGGATTGTCGGCCCATCCGCTATCGGGTCGGAAAACGGTATCCCCAATTCAAGAACATCAGCCCCGGCATCGATAGCTGTTTTTACAATCGCAAGACTCGTATCAAAATTCGGGTCGCCTATCACGAAAAACGGTATCAAGGCCGCTCTGTTTCGTTCTTTTAGTTCTGAGAAAACCTGCTTGTACGTCTTCATCAATAAAATCCTTCTTTTGTTCAAACAGTCAATATCGTAGATCCGCCGTCTTTTTGGCGGAGTCAATCTTCCAGGGGTCTGCGTCTCTCCACAATTGAAACATCTTTATCGCCCCTGCCGGAAAGGTTCACAACCGCTATTTGGTCGCTGTCCAGCTTGCCCTTCTGACTGACAAGATATGCTAAAGCATGCGCGCTCTCCAGTGCCGGCAGTATCCCCTCACTTTTGGTCAACAGTCCGAATGCGTCAAGTACCTCGTCGTCTTCTGCCGCTACATATTCTGCCCTGCCGGTATCTTTTAACAGGCAATGTTCCGGTCCAACAGCCGGATAATCCAGCCCCGCACTTACAGATTCCGTATCATGAATCTGGCCTTCCTCGTCCTGAAGCAGATAGGCCTTTGCACCATGCAGGATGCCTATACTTCCAACCACCAGTGTCGCAGCGTGCCTGCCGCTGCTCAGGCTCCTGCCTCCGGCTTCAACACCAATCAGCCTAACGTCCTTATCATCCAAAAAACTGGAGAAAATACCTATCGCGTTACTACCTCCCCCTACACAGGCCACAACCATATCCGGCAGTCTGCCTAATTGCTCGATACATTGCTGCCTGGCCTCTTTGCCGATGCAGGTTTGAAAATGCTTCACTATCGTAGGATACGGATGTGGCCCACAGGCTGAGCCGAAAAGATAAAACGTATCGGTAACATGGGCCGTCCAGTAGCGAAGCGCATCGTTAATGGCATCCTTCAATGTCCCCGTCCCGCCTTCAACGCCAATCACTTCGGCACCGCAGAGTTTCATTTTATGAACATTGACACTCTGTCGCTCGATATCAATTACGCCCATAAAGATTTTCGTTTCCATCCCGAACAGAGCTCCAATCATCGCCGTAGCAAGACCGTGCTGGCCCGCGCCGGTCTCGGCAATGAGCTTGGTCTTGCCCATATATTTGGCTAAAAGGCCCTGTCCGAGCGTGTTGTTGACCTTGTGTGCCCCGCCGTGCAGAAGGTCCTCGCGCTTTAGATAGACCTTGAAACCGACATACTCGCTGAATCTTTTCGCATAATAAAGAGGGCTGGGCCTGCCGGCATATGTTCTCGAAAGCTCCGCCAGCTCCGCCACAAACTGCCGGTCTTCATAGAAACGATAAAAAGCCTCTTCCAATTCTTCCAATACCGGTATCAAAACCTCCGGCACATAAAAACCACCATAATCTCCGAACCTACCTTTGTATTTCATAATTCATTCCTCATATTTCGTATCTCGTACAAATCCGAATATCTAAACTCTAAATCCTAAACAATATCTAATGACCAAAATTCAAATGACCAAAAACAATAAGTTTTGAAAATTTGAACATTAGAATTTCGAATTTGTTTAGTATTTAGATATTAGGATTTATCCTCTTAGGTGTTGTATATTTTCAAACAGTTGTTTCATTTTCTTATGGTCTTTTTTACCCGGCTCAGCTTCGATACCGCTGCAGACATCAATTCCATAAACACCTAATTTGACCGCTTGGGCCGCGTTGTCCGGATTTATCCCACCGGCCAAGAAAACTCGCTTTCCTATATGCCCTATGATATTCCAGTCGAAAGTTAATCCTGTACCGCCATATTTCTGAGGGTTGAAAGCATCTAACAAAATAGCATCCGTGAAAAAGCTGTCCGCTCTTTCGATGTCTGTTTGGTTTTTTACACGTATCGCCTTCATCGTCTTTACATTATGAGAAAGGAGCGACCGGCAGAATTCCGGGTCTTCATCGCCATGCAACTGAATCCAGTCTAATTGACAAAAGGTTGCCGTTTCATTGATTTGCTCAGTCGTAGCATTCACAAAAACCCCGGCGGTATCTATGAAAGCCGGTAGTTTGGTTATTATAGCCGCGGCTTTTTCCGGTGTTACATACCTCGGGCTTTCAGGATAAAAATTAAAACCCAACAAATCCGCACCCATATCCATCGCCGCAGAAGCATCTTCGTAATTGGTAATACCACAAATTTTAACTTTTACTATCAGCATATTCGTATTTCGTGATTCGATTTATGATTAACCATTTGAGATTTCTATTAACTTCTCGAGGCAAGCTACCGCCCTGCCATCGCTGACCGAAGTCTCCGCTAACTTAATTGCCTCGCTGAATTCATCAGACAAGCCGCCGGCGATTATCGCAGCAGCAGCATTAAGAACAACGATATCCTTGCGAGGCCCCCTTTCTTTACCACTTAGTATGTCCCTTAAAACCTTAGCACTTGTCTTGGCATCGCTTACTCTTAAATCTTCTATGTCGGCTAATCCCATACCTAACTCTTCCGGATTCAGCTCTTTGCTTGTGATTTGACCCTCTTTCAGTTCGAGTATTTTGGTGGTCGTTACTGTGCTTATCTCGTCCATTCCCTTACCGTGGACCACCATTGCGAACCGTGTGCCCAACAGCTTAAGCGCCTCGGCAACAAGCTGCATCAAACCTTCGTCGGCCACTCCTAATATCTGCCTCTGTGCATTAGCCGGGTTCGCCAAGGGTCCTAAAATGTTGAAGACAGTCCGAAAGCCAAGGCTCTTGCGTATTGGCTGAACATATTTCATCGCCGGATGGAACATAGGCGCGAACATAAATCCGATATGCGCTTCTTTTATGCACTCAGCCACAGTCTGGGCAGAGGCATCTATTTTCACACCCAGCTCTTCAAGCACGTCAGCCGAGCCGCACTTGCTGGTTATCCCGCGATTGCCGTGCTTGGCGACATAAACTCCTGCCCCCGCTGCCACTATTGCCGCTGCTGTCGAGATATTGGACGTCTTAATTGCTCCGCCCCCTGTGCCGCAGGTATCAACCAGATTATCAATATCAACCTTCACAGCAACAGCATGGCCTCGCAGCGACCTTGCAAGCCCTGCCAACTCCGGTGCCGTCGGCCCCTTGACTCGCATCGCTGTAAGAAACGCTGCAATCTGAGCCTCTGGCACCTGCCCTTCAAAAATAACATCCAGCAAGCTCGTCGCCTGCTCAAAGCTCAAATCCTCACCCTCCAGTAAGGGCTTAATGTATTCGGTTATTGCTGACATTTCTACTCCTAATACAAAACTCCGCTCTAAAAACTACCGTAGCCCATACTCTTCTATCATCCATGTGAGTTCTTCGCCCGTTGGTGTCTTCTCTTTCCACTTGCTCAACTCCCGTGGCAACTTTTCTAATAATCCTCGCTTACGCAACCTATCCCAGACGATTTTTGCGAATTCATCATCATAAAAACCAGGAATTATAGGGCAAATCTGATAGCTGCTATTTAGATTTAGCATGATATATCCATCATAGGCTTCGATTAATGCAATGCCCTCCTGAACGACATCACTTTTTAACTTAAGGTGGCTTATTTTTGGATTACTGGTGTCTACAGCAAAAGGCCTTTTGTGGCTTTTAAATATTTCTTCAATACAATCAAAATCGCTTGTATTTTGCCAAAATTCAGGTTTTTCATGAAAAGTCAAACAGCATACACGACCAGGATATGTACGAGCAAGTATGCCACCGGCAGAAAAATATCGCCGTCCATAGCCCTTCTTCTGTAAGTCTTTTCGAATATGGGAGCCCCCAGCATAATAAATGCCTTTAGGCAGATTCATCTTATAGCGATACACCTCTATAACGTCGGACATAAAATGATCTCGGTCCGTGACGGACTCTCTTAGCCAGCTTACGATTTGCCATTTCTTTTCCTCCGGGAGAGGAGACTGTTGAAACGATTCGTAAAGCTGCCTCTCTAAATTAAAGCTATCCAAGGAAACGTCAACTAAAACGAGTTTTATCCTTTCAAACGGAGGTCTTTTGTGGTTTTCATCATAAATCAATTTGAAAATATCAAAATATTCCTGATATCCCCAACCAAATTCATAAGAGTTTCGAAGAACATCTATAACCGGTTTAGGGTCATATTTGTCAGACTCTATAAAAGCATCGATTTTGCCTTGGTCCTCGAACTTGCCAAATTCAAGGAACACAACGTTAATAGCATTCTTTTCATAGCAGCGCCTAATTAGGTTCTGTATGAAAATAGGTTCTTCGCGAACCCAGTGACGTTCGCCAATCATAACCAAATCATAGTCTTCAAGTTTTCCAAGAACATATTCAATTGGATCCTGCAATTTGTCTAATTTCTCAGGGAAATCTTTCTCCGCGGGAGCAACTTTATTTGCAGAAGCCTTACTAAAACCGGAGCTAACTATAACAATTAGCATGCACAGTAAACACCGTAAAGATATCTTTGCGAAGAAATCATTCTTCATTCTACTACTCCTTATTTTTTGTTTTTTCCAGTTGCGATTGACAAAATGTTTTCAATTATCTTACCGCCGGCAGGCGTCAAAATGCTCTCCGGATGAAACTGCACGCCGAATATCGGAAGCTCCTTGTGGCGAACTCCCATAACAATCCCCTCAAACTCAGCGGTTTTCTCTAAACATTCCGGCACCTCCGCTGCAACAAGACTGTGATACCTTCCAGCTTGCAATGGATTTTCTACGCCGGCAAATACGTCTTTTCCATTATGAGTTATTCTCGAAGGCTTGCCGTGCATCGGTTTCGACGCATGGCCGATTTTACCGCCAAAATACTGTACAATTACCTGATGACCTAAGCACACACCCAATATCGGCAGTTTGTCTTTGAAGTAACCTACCGCCGAGAGCGAGACACCCGCCGTATCCGGAGTGCCCGGCCCCGGCGAAATCACAAGCAGGTCAGGCTCAAAATCTTCTGCTAACACTTTAAGCTCTTCAAGTGCAGTGTCGGCCCGATAAACCTTAGCCAGGCAATCGCGCTTACAAAAATCATCAACCAGATTGTACGTAAAAGAATCAAAATTGTCGATGAACAAAACTTTTCTGCTTTTATCTTCCATAAAAATTCCTTTTGTCATTGCGAGGAGCTTGCCCCTTAGGGGCGAGCGACGAAGCAATCTCAAAACTTTATGTTTTTTACTCTTCTAATCTTGAATTTGAAATTTTCAATTTGAAATTCCTACTCTCCGCGAATAGCTCGCAAACAGGACCTTGCTTTATGTTCGGTCTCCTCAAATTCGGTCTTCGGGACACTGTCGTGCACGATACCGGCGCCGACTCGAATATAAGCAATATGGTCTCTGACCTGCAAGCTTCTTATAGTAATACAACTGTCGAATTGGCCATCGACCGTCAGATAGCAAACAGCCCCGCCGTAGTAGCCGCGTTTGGTTTTTTCCAACCGGCGAATTATCTTCATCGCCTCAATCTTCGGCGCCCCCGTAAGCGTCCCCATATTCATCGTGGCAAGATACGCACTCAACGCATCAAGTTCAGCCGCAAGCGTGCCCTTGACATTACTTACCAGATGCTGCACCGAAGCATATTTTTCCACCGTCAGCAGCTCTGTAACAACTCTGCTGCCCGGCTCAGCCACGCGGGCAATATCGTTTCTGGCCAAATCAACCAACATTATATGCTCAGCCAATTCCTTACGGTCGAGCTTCAGTTCTGCCTCATATCTAAAATCGGTATCGGCATCGATTGTATTGCCGACTCGGCCCCTTGGTTTTGTGCCGGCTATCGGCCTAATCTCAACGTTGCGCTTCTCGGTCACGCTGACTCGAAGATTTAATTCGGGGCTCGAACCCATCAATATCGTATTAGGCGTATTTAGATAAAACATATATGGCGAGGGGTTCAAAACACGAAGCCGTTTATAAACATCCAGTGGTTCATCCGGGCAGGGCTCTGTTATTGTCCTGCTCAAAACCACTTGAAAAATATCACCGTCGATAATGTGCTTCTTTGCGTCCCTTACCATCTTCTCATATTCCGGCTGTTCGGTATCGGTTGAGGCAGACCGGAGCGAGCCGGTATATCTTTGGCCCTTCGGCGCGTCAAATCTTGCAATATTGAAATAGTAGTCGAAACAATTCTGTGCCTCGGAAATTGCGGCCTCACGGTCACCGTTAGTTATCATACAATTGACAATCACGTAGCCTTGACCGCTATCATGGTCCATCAGGAAGATATTGTCGGCAAAGTACAGCTCATAATCAGGATTGCCCAGCAGATCTTTATTGCTCGGTGGGAGTTTTTCAAATTGGTCGATAAAATCGTAGCTTAAAGCTCCAAGCAATCCACAGGTAACACGAAATGGCTTACTGGCAAGGCGAAACGCAAATGTAACCGCCCGTAACACATCCATCTGGTTTGTGCTCGTCAGCCGTGTTTGCTCGTCAACCACTCCCTGGACTTGTTTGATTCGGCCTGTAATCAACTCCGAACCGAATTCGACCGATTCGCAAAAAGCAAATCTCTCTTTTTGGGTGGCTAAATATCCTAATATGCGTCTGCCGGTTTTGTTCAGGGCCTTGATAGTAAAATCAGCACCCGTGCCGGTAAGGTAAAGTGCTGGCTTTGCCGTGCCGAAGCTTAGTTCCGTAAAGCCGGCCAGGTGCTCCCTGGACTCGAACAAACAGCAGTTTTTGGCCCGGCCGTAGTCGCTTAGTTTGGCAAAAAAATCTACCGGCTCTTTAATATCGATTCGTTTAACAATAGGCACGATTTGACCCGGCTGAGCACTATTTATTATTTGCCTGTAGTCTTCCATAATCTCAACCTTTTATTGGTACTTTCTATTGCCAAATTGCCAAAAATACAAACAAAAAAAGCAGCCTGCTTTTCCAACAGGCTGCGTTACTAAGCAAATATAACAAATTTTTTTATAGCAAATTACCGCTTGCCTGCCGGATTTTATCCCACAGGCCACCACCAATAACTCATATTTTCACGGTTAATCTGCTTCATAACAATAATATTAAACCATTTTCGTCCAACTTTGTCAAGAAAAAAACATAAAAATCCGGAATTCCAGAATTGTGCACATAATTCACAATAACACAACCGAACCGGTTTCGACAATTTCTGATTCCTGCCTGTTTGCTCAGATACTGCGACGGTGCCGCAGGCGATCCAGCGCAACCGCCAGGACGATAATCGCACCGGTGATAATCTCCTGCACCCAGTTCGGGTACCCCCTCTGCGTGCACCCCGAAGCAATAACGGTCATTATCAGCGCCCCAACTAATGTACCGAGAATCGACCCTTCTCCGCCGCTCAAACTGCCGCCGCCGATTACCACCGCGGCTATCACGTTTAACTCTAATCCTACCGCCACCGTAGGGTCACCCACCGTCAAACGTGAAAACTGCATCAGTCCAGCCAACCCGGCAAAAGCCCCGCACATTGTATAGACCAATACCTTGACTCGCTCCACCGCCACCCCGCAAAGCCGGGCCGTTTGCTCGTTTGAGCCGATGGCAAAGGTGTGCCGACCTAACCGCGTGTACCGCAATAGTGCCGCCATCCCCACAGCTAAAATAATCAGCACCCACACCCCAGGCGGCAGCAGCATCCAGCTTCGCTCTTTCGGCAGCGAGGCCAGCAGCTCCTCCAGCCATCTCAAACGCTCCGGGTCAACATCGATTTTCTGCTCCCGTCCGATGCCCTTGGCTGCCCCCCGAACAACCAACATCATACCTAAGGTAACGATAAACGGCACCACGCGCAGCCGGGTTATCAGCAATCCGCTGACTAATCCGAAAAATGCCGCCGCCGCCACACCCCCGACTGCCGCCGTCAGTGGATTCACACCGGTATATCGCAGCAGCCAGGCAATCACCACCGTGCTCAGCGCCACTATCGAGCCGACGGACAGGTCAATACCACCGGAGATAATCACCATCGTCATACCCAGGGCCGCCACGCCTACTATCGTCGTCTGCCGGGCAATCATTTCCATGTTCCGTGCGGTCGCAAAACTCGGCGGCGCAATCAGCACAAACACCCCGTACACTAACATCAGGGCCAATACGGACCCGACAGTATTCAACCAGCTTCGCCAATTGAACGTTCTCTTTTCCTCGTGTGTCATCGGCTTATCGCTCATGCCCCGACCTCCTGGCCGGTTGCCTCTAACATAAGATTATGCTCGTTCACTTCGTCAATCCGGTATGTCGGCCCCAACCTTCCGCGGCACATAACTGCCACCCTGTCGCACACACCCATCAACTCCGGCAGGTAGCTGCTTACCATCAGAACCGCCTTGGGCTCTCGCCCCTCAGTCGGCAAGCCCGTCGCCAATGCGTTTATCAGCTTGTAAACCAGCGCCTTGGCCGCTACGTCAATACCCCGCGTCGGCTCGTCTAACAGCAGCACATCTACGTCGTGCTGGAGCAATCGGGCCAGCGCCACCTTCTGCTGATTGCCGCCCGATAGAGACGATACCGATTGTCGTGGTCCAAGACAGCGAATATCCAGTCTTTCCAACCAGCGCCGCGTAGCTTTATCCTGTCGGCTCGGCAGAACCAGCCCAAGCGGGCCAAAGCCTTTCAGTTTGGAAAGTGTCACGTTGTCCGCCACGCTCAGAGAAACCGCCAATCCCTCTTCCTTGCGGTCCTCGCTCAGAAAACCGACCCCCTGCATCCACCGCCTCACCGGTGAAGCAGGCCCGGTGTAAACGCCTAATCGAATCCGCCCCCGCCTGACCGGCTCTAATCCGAACAAGCTCCGCAGCAACTCCGTTCGCCCGGCCCCAACCAGCCCGGCGATGCCCAATACCTCCCCGCGATGCAGCTCCAGACTCGCCGACCTGGGCTTTTCCAGACCGGCCAAATCTTCAATCTCCAAAATGACCTCTCCTGCCTGACGTGCAGAACGGGGGTACAACTCCTCAACCTGCCTTCCCACCATAAGCGCTACTATCTCGTCGATTGTAATAGCATCCACGTCACTGTTGCCGACCGCTCTTCCATCGCGCAGAACCGTCACCTTGTCTGCGACACGCTTGACCTCCTCAATAAAGTGCGAAATATAAACTATAGCTTTGCCTTGCTGTTTCAGCCGCCCAATAATCTCGAAAAGCCGTTCCACGTCCTGCTGTGTCAAGCTGCTAGTCGGCTCGTCCAGCACCAGCACACGGCAGCCGATAGCCAAAGCCCGTGCAATCTCCACTAACTGCTGCGAACCCACCGACAAATTACTAACTCGAGCGTCAGGGGTCAGTTCCGGATTATCGAATTCCTTAATCGCCTCGATTGCCCGCTGCCGCACCTGCTTCCAGTGCACAACACCTAACGTCGCCGGTTCCATACCCAACATGATATTTTCCTGCACGTTAAGATGTGGCGTCAGCGAAAGCTCCTGATAAATCATCGCCACCCCGGCCCGACGAGCTTCGAGCGGATTACTCGGCCGATACGGCACGCTGTCAAGCCACATCTGGCCCGCATCCGCCTTGACCGCCCCCGAACAGACCTTCATCAGTGTGCTCTTGCCGGCGCCGTTCTCGCCAACCAGCGCCAGCACCTGGCCCGCAGCGACCTCGATACTCACATCTTCCAGCGCTACCGTCGCCCCAAAACGCTTACTAACGTCCCGCATCTGGAGCCGTATTAATGATTGGTCCGAATCTATTCGTTCAGCCATTTTTTGAAATCCGGCTCCAACAGATTCTTCATCTTCGGTTCATCCATATTTTCCGGAGTCGCCACCACTGAGCCGGTGTCGATTCGTTTTTCCACCTGCTCACCCCGCATGTGCGCCACTATTGTCTTAACTCCCAGGTAACCCATATTGATTGGATCTTGCAGCACCAGCCCTTTGATATATCCTTTTCGCAGCGCCAGCACAAGCCGGTCGGAACTGTCAAAACCCACATACATAACTTTTCCCGCCAGTCCGCTGTCCTCGAGCGCCCGCAGCATTGCAAAGGCCGTTGACTCGTTCGGACAGAATATCCCGTCAATCGTCAGCCCTCCGTCCGGCTTACGCAGCGGCGCCAGCAGGTTCTCGCTTGCTGTATAGGCGCTTTCAGTAGTTGCTCCGCCGTACTGGTTCGAGCTGACCACCTCGATCTCCGGGTATTTTTCTTTTAACACATCCAGGAAGCCCTGCTCCCTATTCATCGTGCTGGCTGAGCCTTCCTGATAACGCAGCATAATCACCTTGCCTTTTCCGTCCAAAGTCTCGGCCAGTCGTTCACCGCCTTTTCTGCCGCCGATATAGTTGTCCGTCGACACAAAACTGACGTAATCTTCACTTTTTAGCCCGCTGTCGATTATCACAACCGGAATCCCGTTGTTTACAGCGTCCCTGACCGGCATTCGCAATGCAGCATCATCCAACGGCGCCAGCACTATTCCTGAGACTCCGCGTGTTACGAAATCTTCCATTACCCTGATTTGCGACTCCCTGTCATCCTCCTTCAGCGGCCCTTTCCATATAACCTCCACATCTATGCCCGCTTCTTTGAGCTCCTGCTCGGCCTTGACCGCTCCTGCGTGGATTGATTTCCAGAAAACGTGGGTAGTCCCCTTCGGAATCACGGCAATACGATACTTATCCTCGCTTGTTTCTTTCTGCTTACAACCGATTGCAATAAAAACAACCGATATAGCAACGATAACAATGGCTCCTAAGACCTTTTTCATAATTTTAGCTCCCTGAATTTTCGTTTTCGGCAACAATAATAAAAAGTCAACCTCAGATAGTCAATAAAGTATATCTGCTTTGCTCGGCATGACAACTCAAAACCGGCAGGTCTTGTTGATATAAGATAAAAAGGGAAAATTTCTATCGGGGTCTGTTGACAAATCTATTTTTTCTGTTTATTATAAGTACCCAGTTGGAATTTCGTCGCCGAACAAGCATTGCGGTAATTGAGTTCCCTGAATATGTACCATTTACCCGGAAAAGAGTATATCAGCGTAAAGGTTTAGACCAGAGTGAACCCCGTTAGAAATCCTATAATAAGAAACGGTATGATACAGAAAGGGAAAGTTTCTAACGGGGTGAAAATTTTAGCTGTTATACCGGCTCGTTTCAGTTCTACCAGATTCGCCGCTAAAGTTCTCGCAAAAGACACAGGCAAATTCCTCATACAGCACACCTACGAGCAGGCCTGCTTGGCTAAATCACCCGAAAAAGTCATAATAGCAACCGATGACGAAAGGGTTAAAGCCGCAGCCGATACATTCGACGCCGAGTGTATTATGACCTCGGTCGAGCACAAAAGCGGAACCGACCGCATAGCCCAAGCCGTTGCCGACCTGGACGTCGATATTGTCATAAATCTCCAGGCCGATGAGCCGGAAATCGACCCCGACAATATTGACTATCTCGCTCAGCTTCTGACAGACAACCCGGATTGCCCGATGGCCACACTCGCCGCTGAATTCCAAAACGCCCGGCAGGTTGCCGACCCTAACATTGTAAAAGTTGTCGTTACGAGTATCGAGCATCGAGCATCGAGCATTGAAGCCCACAGGGCAATCTACTTCTCCAGAAGCCCCATCCCTTATGACAGAGACAAATCCGGCGTAGGAAACGTAAAGCAGTATCTGCGTCATCTTGGCATTTACGCTTATCGAAAAAAGTTTCTGCTGAAAATCACCGCATTGTCACAGACGCCGCTCGAAAAAATCGAAAAACTCGAACAGTTACGGGCAATCGAAAACGGCTACAAAATCCTGGTCGGCAAAGTCGAACACACCCACGACGGCATAGACACGCCGCAACAATATGCTCAGTTTGTGAAAAGATACAAGGAAAGGCAAAAATAAACATAGTAACGGAGAAACGCTGAGAATCTGTCATTCCCGCGAAAGCGGGAATCCAGAACTACTTAGCCTGTGGTTTTACCACAGGTTCTATTTGGGACAATTAAAATTATAAAAATGGAAATGGATGAGACAATAAACAAGTGGTTTGACGAAACTTTCGAGAAATTCCAGAAGGAAGTGCGCCCATCAACTGAGAATGACCTCTTTCTTGCTGGAGTTTTATTTGCATCGAGGAAGTATGTGCGGGCAGTTCTATCGCTGTTAGCTCAAAAGCATGCGTTACCCGCAAAGGCATCATTAAGGATCTTGTGCGAACTATACGTGAAGATTTTCTGGTGTTTGAATGTTAAGGGTGACACAGAAGAGATAAAGTTCGCAGTCCATGAGAACTTTCAAAGTTGGGATTATTCCAGGCTTATAGAAGACAAGAAATTGTTGATGGATATGGAGAAATATGCAACGGGAGATTTTAAGAGAGACGTCCAGCTTTCACTAGAAAAAGCAGTTAGAGATCTTAAAGACTATAAGACTCGGGGCATAAAGAGAATGGAGAGCGTGGCTTCTCTTTGTGCCGAGTTATCTCGCGACCCCGACAAAGAGGCTATGAAAAAGATATATCCGGAGATTTATCGAAATTACAGCAGGGCAGTTCATATTGATAGGAATACATTTAGCCGTTTGGTACGTGGTGAGGGTGATAGAATAATGTGTTATGATGATTTGGACGATGACATTAATGCTCTCTACGCAAACTGTTTGTGCATGGCTTGCGATATCAATATGCTCATAAGAAAATACTATAACTAGCCAAATGATAGGTTACGTCAGGAATGTTTGAATTTGACATCCGACTATAACGACTAGAAAAAAATATCTCTTTGGCCTCTGTGGCTTAAAATAAAAAGGACAATTTATGTCGAAAGACAATAATTTACTGGCTTCCGTGAGTAACATTTCCACTGACAGTGAATTTTTCTCGCCGATACCCGAAGGTTATGAAAAGGGTAAAACTCGATATGTCTTTGTAATGGGCACTGTAATGAGTGGCCTGGGCAAGGGGATATTTTCATCCTGTCTTGCCAAGTTGATGCAGGACAAAGGCCTGAAAGTCGCACCAATCAAGCTCGAAGGTTATTTGAACATAGACTCCGGCACGCTGAATCCATTCCGGCACGGCGAGGTGTTTGTGCTCGATGACGGTATGGAATGCGATATGGATTTGGGCACTTACGAGAGGATGCTAAATCAGGATTTAAGCAAAGCAAATTTCGCTACAAGCGGGCAGATATTCAGCTCAATCCTGCACAAGGAACGCCACGGTGACTATCTCGGCAGAGACGTCCAGATGATTCCCCACGTTACCGGCGAGGTCAAATTAAAATTGCGTCAATTAGCAATGGAATCCGATGCCGATATCGTTTTTATCGAGATTGGCGGAACCGTCGGCGACCTGGAAAATGCCTACTACATCGAGGCGATGCGCGAACTGGCTTACGAAGAAGGCCCCAACAGTTGCTGCTTCGTCGCCCTGACCTATATCCTGGAGCCTAAAACACTCGGCGAGCAGAAGTCAAAGGCCGCACAACTCGGAATCAAACAGCTTATGCAGTGCGGTATTCAGCCGGACATCATTGCATGCAGAGCCGCCAGCCCTGCCACTGAAAAGGTACGGCAGAAAATAAGTGTGTACAGTAATGTTCCCTTTGAAAGGGTCATCAGTCTGCCGGACTCGGCCAGTATTTATATGATACCGGCAATGCTCAGAGAGGTCGGCTTGGATTTCAAAGTTGCCAGACTGCTAAAAATCGAGGACAGAATCAAACTCCGCCATGAACGCAAGGCCTGGGCGCAGTGGTGCGATTTCACCGATAAAATCGGCGCCGCTAGCAGAAAAATTACCATCGGCATCACAGGCAAATACACTTCCGTCCGTGACAGCTATGCCTCGATAATTAACGCCCTCGAACACGCCGGCATCGCCTTGGCTGCTGACGTCAAAATAAAATGGATAGAAACGACCTCAATCACCGATGAAAACGCAGCCGACAGCTTAGCTGACGTTGACGGGATTATTGTCCCCGGCGGCTTCGGAACCCGCGGCGCCGAAGGGAAAATCAACTGCATAAAATACGCCAGAGAAAATAATCTGCCCTATCTCGGATTATGCTTCGGCTTTCAAATGGCCGTCCTGGAATTCGCCCGTAATGTTTGCGGCTTATCCCAGGCCAACAGCACAGAGATTAAGCCGGATTGCTCCGAGCCGGTAATCGACATATTACCGGAGCAGAAAAAATTAGAAGGTTTGGGCGGAAATATGCGGCTCGGCGGAAGGGATATAGAATTAAAACCTCAGACCTTGGCATGGGAGCTTTTCGGCAAAACGAATTCCGTCAGAATGCGATTCAGACACCGTTACGAAGTTGACCCCCGCTATATCGAACAACTGGAAAAGGCCGGCCTTGTCTTTTCCGGAAAAGCACCAAATCAGCCGATTATGCAAATCCTCGAGCTTCCATCCCATCCATTTTTTATCGGCACTCAGGCGCATCCCTGCCTGACTTCAAGACCCCTCAAACCACAGCCGATGTTCCTGGGTCTCGTCGCAGCAGCAATGCAAAAACATTACCCCGATGAAAAACTGCCCGATTTCATAAAGGCTGTCCAAAAAGTATAAAATCGCACCGATTAGTGGCTACTATAAAAAGTAACTCTTATAAACCTTGACATTTCGACCGAAGTGAGCGGAGCGAACGAAGTGGAGAAATCTATTAAAAAACAGGTTTCTCGACTCGCCTTAGATGTGCCTTTCCGCCATAGGCTGACTCGAAATGACATCTACAATGTTTTCTACGAAGCACTTTGAATTATTAATGAAATACAGGGTGGCACTTTGAGTTATTAATGGAATACTGGGTGGCACCCTCAAACTTGTTTGGGGGTGGTCTTGCCGCAACATATGGTGCTTCAGGTGACTTTGGCCTGAGGTCGAGTCACTGCTGGAGTTTCTCTATTTCTGCTTTGAGTTTTTTGTTTTCCTCAAGAAGTTTTGCGTTTTGTTCCATAACAGCATCAAAAACCCCTTTTACCTGGTTTTTGACGTTTTGTTGTGATTTCTGTTTCCAGCTCTCTTTTTCCTGCACACATTTTGCAAGAATCTTTTCTTGTTTTCTGCTTTCCCTGTTATGCAGCTCTTTTAATCTTTCGATTTCCTTGCTGCTTTGCTCTAATTCTTTTTTTAATCGCATATTTTCAACGGCTATGAGTCTGCTCTTTTTCACACTTGGCGGTCCCTGTTCCCCACAGCCCGCAATCGACATAACAACAACGCCAACTGCCAAAACGAATATTTTTCGAACTGCTCTTTTCATCCTTGTTTCCCTTATTAAATATTTGAATTATTCAAAAAGCACTTTCAATTTTTCTTCATCTGCCATCGCGATTTGGCTCTGGTCCGTCCAGACAGCCAATTCGAGACTCTTCCTGCAGTGACAATCATCATAAACAAGCTCGCGCTCGTTTGTCAAAACGGCTTTTATAAGTTCCAGACAATTATTTGTTGCCGTTTGCAGATTCCCGATTATCTCTTTGAGCAGAGTTTGCTTGTTCTTCTGTGCTTCGTGCGGCCTCCAGCAGTCGTAATCACTGGCCAACCCAATCAATGCGTAGCAGATTTGCGCCTCTCTGGCCAATTTCGCTTCCGGCATAGCCGTCATCCCAATCAAATCAGCCCCCCAGCCCTGGTGCATAAGTGATTCGGCACGCGTGGAAAATTGTGGCCCTTCCATACATACTAATGTGCCCTTCGGATGCGTCTTTATATCAATGCTTTTTGACGTTTCGATAAGTATCTCTCGCACTCGCCCACAAACCGGCTGAGCCATCTCGCAGTGCACTGCACCAAAACCGCCAAAAAAACTGTTTAATCGCTTGAATGTCTTATCAATAAACTGGTCAACAATAACCAGATTTCCGGGAGCGATTTCCTCTCGAAGCGACCCGACCGCCCCGGTGCCTATCACCGTATGGACACCGAGTTTCTTCAAAGCGAAAATATTAGCCGCGAAAGGCACCTCGCTCGGAGAAAATTTATGTCCCTTCCCGTGACGATTCAAAAATGCGACTTTCCCTTGCCCTATCCTGCCGACCATAATAGCTGTGCTCGGCCTGCCGAACGGCGTCCCGACATCGTGAAACTCAGCATCGACGATATGTCCAGCCATCGCATCACCTAATCCCGTGCCGCCTATTATCCCGACCAGTTCTTCTGACATATTCTTTCACTCCTTTACTCTGATTGGGCACTATAGTAATTCCTTTCCCATCCATTTACAATCCTTTTGTCAGCACGGTTCGAAAATCACCATATAAGCATAAAATTCCTTGAACAAATTGCCGTAACCACCATAATAACCTAACGTATCTGGGTTAATCATTATTGGAGACCGGGTTATATGGACCTAATAATTACCGTAAAAGAAATTAAAGGCCACTGTCCAACATACAAGATGGGCGATTCTTTCACCCTTAAGGCAGGCTACCAGCTTGTAAGCGATACCCCCGTATGCATGCATGGCTTAGCTTCTTTAATGCCTTATTATAATGCTCTGCGCGTCTCTGAACCTGCACAATGGGGCCTGGACGGCAAAGAAGACAAGACCAAGGCTTACATACATTGCCCCGACCCTTGCGAATATACACACGGCGGCACAGTAATCTTCGAGATAACCAAAACCAAATAAGGGTAAATGCGAGGAACGCTTTATTCTTCATCGCCTGCCCTCGGCGTTCATGTTGTTATATTTAGCCCCACGTTTCACGTGGGATTTTTATATTTAGCCCGCCGATCTACTCGGCGGGTTGTATTTATCCACCTGTGGCGGAATCAATTAAAAAAGGGGCTTATACCGAATCAATTGATATAAGCCCCCGAATTGCCTGCACTTGCGTAACCGCACCTGTGCCTGCGATACCCCCGTTCTTGCTTTCGCAAGAAAGAACGGGGGTACAGGCAGATACAAGTGACATAAATCTGCTTGCCAACGAAATCTCACGGTTTAGGGTGCCGGCTCCGGCGGCGGTGGATACAGCCGAATATCGTCAAAGTACATCGTACCTGAACCACCAGCCTGCGGGTTGTTCTTATTGCCTAATCCAAGGGCAATAGTATTGACATTGGCAAGGTTCACGCCCTGGTCGGCAAAGGCCTGCAGGTCGATATTCCATTGGGTCCATTTATTTACCTGTGTTGCATTCGGATTATCATGAGAGACCACAGCGCTGCCATTGAGGGCAACATACAACGTCTCAGCAGCGTTAGCCGAATTGCCTCTGAACCAAATCGTCAGTGTGTTGACACCATTCTCGGTCCAGTCACGCGGATAAGTCAGCGTCTTCTCCACCTCTGAATACCTGAGGACACTGTTGTCGTAGTATAACGGCATCGATTGGTTGCCTCCGTGAACGATAGTTTCCTCAGTGTAAGAAGGAGTGTTTTCGTCACCTACAGCAGAGCCGCTCCCATTACCGGCATAGTAGGGTTCAGTACCCGGCGTGCCATAGCCAAGACCGTCTTTCCATGCGTACCATATCTGGTTCTCGCCGGCATCGTAGTCCTCAAAATCGTCCACGATAAGGAAGTTGGCTGTCGTAAAGCTCCATACATTGCCTGTCCACGGACTGTCGGGATTGGCGTTATTGGCCTCATCAATACGCCAATAATAGGTGGTATCCCACAGGAGTCTTCCGGGTTCATAGCTCTCAGCACCAAGGTCCCCTGCGCCTTTATACTCAGGTGAACCTGTATCGGCATTTTTCACGGCCTCTTCATCAGTGCCGAAATAAACCTGATGCGACACAGCATAGACTCCCGGCGACCAGGTAATAATCTGTGTTTGCTTTACATCCACAGTGCCAATAGAGGGGTCCGGGCTCCCGACGGCGCCCTGAGTAGTAAAGCTCCAGACGTCGCCTTTATACGTGTCGACGGCATCGAACTCATCGACCCTCCAGTAGTAGGTCTTAGCCAATTTAAGTGTGCCGGGAGTATAGGTTGCAGTTCCCTGAGGGAGTCCCCCTGCGGCATTTTTGACATCGTCAAAATTGTCGCCGAAGTACACGGTGTGCAATTTTGCACCGAAACCTGCCGTCCAGCTAAGGTCTGCATCCGGGTCAACAGACTCGGCGGCATCAGCCGGGTCGGGTGCATAGGCAGTCTTTGGTGGAATCATAAAGCTCCAGACATCGCCTTTCCAGGGACTATTTGGGTCGGTATCATTGACCTCATCGACCCGCCAGTAATATGTCGTGCCCGGAACAAGGCCTTCCGGATAAGCAAATCCGGGGAAGCCGGCAACCAAGAACGTCGCAGCTTGGTTGCTTCTAAATGCGCCTTCAGTACCATCGTTCACATCATCAAAATTATCATCCAGATACACATCATGAAAGACCGCAGTATCTCCCGCCCTCCACGAAAGATTTACCCATGTGTCCTCATGCATGGCTCCATTTATGGGCTGGGGGTTGAAAGCATTTACTATTGGCTCACTTCTGAGAACGGCTATTATCTCACCCTCGTTTAGCGCATGATCGTAAATCCGCACTTCATCTATAACTCCGCGGAAGTACCGGTCACCAAAGCCGAAGTCCCATCCAAACGTCAAAGCCCCCATCTCCTGCGATGTGTGAGCGATGGCGTTAACAGCGCTTCTCACCTCACCCGATGATGTCACAACGTAGGTCGTTGCCTGGGTGGTTTCTATGGTCAGCGCAACCATTACCCACTCGTCTTGGGGGATGACCGGGCCATCAGCCCACCCCCACGTAGCCGAGCTGTCGTCGTTCCACACGTAATGAAGTGTGTCGTTGTCGCCAAACCATAGTCCACCCGGGTCACCGTCACCACGAGATACCGCGATCGCGGCCCAGTCGCTTGTCTTCCATCCCTCGATCATCGCAATAAACGTTATCGTATCGGTGGTCAGACTGAAATCAGGCACACGTATGTGGTCGTCCACACCATCAAGCTTGATCCCCCCTCCCTTGCGTGTATCCACCCACTCGGGGTCTCCCTCGAGCGTACCATCGTTACCATTGCCACTCAAATCATAGACCATGGTGCCTGAGCCTTCATTAAACCTCCACAAGCCTACGAGATCTGCCTCAGCTGCGCTCGTTAGGACTATAACGAACACTAAAATAAAGTAAATAAATTTCTTACACATAATAATCCTCCGTAAAAAATTAAATATAGAATGTTAATTGAGCACAAAGTTTCCACTCCAACTCCCTACCTTGCATAACAACTCCTCCTCTATCGAAAAACCACTCGTCGGGGCGAAGCCCGCCGCAGCCCGGCAAGAATTGCGCCCCCCCCGTCTTGGCTCGGCCCCGCTCCGGCTCGCTCGGCCTTGACGAGACAAGCCGAGACAGGCTGGATGACCTCAAAGCCAAAAATGCCCGGCTGCGCAGGAACAAACATCATTAATCTTATCTATACCAAATTCTCTACCTTGCCGTCAAGCAAAATCTCTTGATTATGAATGGGCATGCGTTTTTGATAGGATTATGCAGAAATCTGGAAAGGACAGGTACGGCATGACACCGTTGCCCAGCGCCACCCACACAGGCCGGATGGACATGGTAGAACTTCTTATTGCAAAAGGCGCCGATATCAACGCCAGAAGCAACATCGGCCAGACGCCTTTGTCCTTGGCTAAAGCTAAAGGCCACACTGAAATCACCGACCTCCTCCGCAAGCATGGCGCTAAAGAATAACACTAACCACGCTTCATGAGATACGAATTGTCATTCTGAGCGCAGCTGAACTATCTGCCTGCCTCTACGAGCTTCTTAAAACGCCGGTGGTCGCGCAAGGGATCCCAGGCCGGGTCAAGAAAAGTAGTCAAATCGATAATTGTCCTTAGAGTAGCCGGTACAATTTCAGGGCTCAGTCAATCTGTCGTCACTCTTTCCCCGGCGGCACGAGCCGTTTCAACTCTTCAAACCAATTAAGCACGACGTTGATTTGAGTAGCAGGTTGCGTTTCTCCCTCTTCGATCAATATGAAAAAGTCACCCTGAGGACTAATGTCATAGACCCGCCCCCAAAACGACGAGCTCGCTAGGAACCCTCCTTCAAACAGCAGTTCCGGGCTGCCGACTTGAACCGTCGGCTCGGTGAGGATCGAGACCTTAAAGACCTTATCCCCATTGTCATCTCGATAGTACAATTCTTTCTCGGAAGGATCCCACACCGGCTCCCTGCCTCCGTCTGTCGTTACCGGGATTGCTCCTCCAGGACCGGGATAGGGCTTGATGTATATCTCTGCTCGACCCGACTCATCCGATGAATATGCGAGCCATCGTCCGCTCGGCGAGATCGTAGGATGGAATTCATTGAAACGAGTGTTGATGAGTGGCTGCGGAGTACCGGCTGCTTCGTATGGCAGCATCTCGATGTCAAAACCCGTGTTCGGATCAACGGCCTGTGTGACAATCAGGGTTTTGCCATCATCAGCCCACGACATGGGGACTAGATGAAGCCGGTTTGTTCGTTCAGTTAGACGTTTCTCTGGGGCACTGCCGTCCGCTGGTTTTGAGTATAAGTCCATGGTCTCTCCTCCCAGGCTCGAGTTGAACACGATTTGCTTGCCGTCCGGGCTCCAAATCCCCCAATAAGTGTCTCCTCGATCATCCGTAATGCGGCGCTTCGCGCCCCTCACCAGCTCATAGACCCACAGGTATGGTTTTGGTTCAAACTCAACGACAAGCAACCTCTCTCCGTCAGGTGAGATGCGTGGCGACTGATAGTCTCCCAGTGGGACAGGCAACGCTTCAACTTCGCCTGTCCGGTTTACCCGAACGATTCTTTTATTCGTCTCCGTCGCGGCGCTTCCAGGAACATAGACCAGAGAGCCATTTCGGGACACACTGAAGTGAGCACCTCCGTACCATCCGAATGACATGACACCTTCGACGACGGGAACCGATGGGCCGGTTACCTTCATCGCTTCAAGGTCAAATGGCACTGCGATTAAGTCTCCAGCCAAGGAATAAACTAAATGTCCAGTGTGCACATAATGTGCGCGACTGCCTTGCTCGATGAGCATCCTCTTCTGACCCGTTTCGAAAGAAAACGTGGCTATACTGCTCTGACCTGGACTGGCAATGGTGAACAGCACCCCCTTGCCCTCGGGGAGGATATGAGGAAACAAATGCGAATGTTCCCGTTCTTCCCTTAGGAATCTCAATGGAGTTGTCAGTTGCTTGGGTTCTCCTCCGCTTGCCGGCACTTGCCAAAGCCCATATTTCTGCTCATCTGCGAATACAATCGTATTGTCTTCAAGCCAGCACCCCTCTCTTGCGCGTTGCACCTCGCAAATCGTCTGAGGGGCTCCACCCAACAGCGAGATTTTTTTCAACTTCCCCTCAGCGAAAAAACCGATCCAGCTTCCGTTGGGGGAGAAGAAGGGGGCCTCGGCACCCTCCGTACCTTCAATTGTCTTTGCATCGAAATCTTCCAGAGAGCGTAGGCATAGGTGGCTGGTATTACCACGGCGAACGACATAGACCACTCGTGTTCCGTCGGGTGACAGTGTCACCTTAGATCCAACGGCTCCCGGTTCGTAAGCTGTGCCTGCTATGGTCTCACCTTGCGCCAGGTTAATGACGAATCGGCTAAGTTGTGACTTGGGCAGAGAACTGGCGCGCCAAGGACCCCGGAGGGCCACTATGGCGACCAGAATACAAATGAGAGCGGCAACAACGATTATCGCGGGTGTCTGTAGCTTTGGCCGGGGCGCAGCTTCTAATCGGGTCAAAGAGATCGTAGGTGGTGCGGTGGAGGGTGGGCTGAGGGTTTCACGGATTTCGATAACGGCGTCCCCGATGTGCTGGAGCCGCTGGTGAGGGTCTTTCTCTAAGCAGCGACGCAGCAAAACGTGAATATTCGCCGGTGTGCTCTCCGGCAGCGCCTGCCAGTTAGGGTTCGTCTGCAGAATGTTAGCCAGCGTGTCGGAAACGGTCTCGCCTTCGAAGGGGACGATGGCCGTCAGCATCTCATACAGCACACAGCCGAACGACCAGATATCGCTGCGCTTATCAGTGGGCTTACCGCGAGCCTGTTCCGGACTCATATAGGCCGGTGTGCCTATCACCCGGCCGGGCTGAGTGACGGTGGTCGGCTTCTCTGTGGGTTCACCGCCGAGAGCCTTGGCTAAGCCGAAATCCAGCACCTTGACTCTACCTTCCGGCGTTATCTTGATGTTGCCGGGCTTTAAGTCGCGGTGGATAACATTATGCTCGTGCGCCGCCGCCACCGCCTCAGCTATCTGCAAAGCTATCGTTAATGCCTCTTCCAGCTTAAGCGGTCCCTTCGTTATTCGTTCAGCTAATGTCTGGCCCGGAACGTATTCAAGGACCAAATAGCTGGCACCTTCTTCCTGCCCAATGATTTCGTGTATCACGCCGATATTAGGGTGACTCAGTGAGGCCAACATTTCGGCCTCGCGCCTGAAACGCGTCCGCGAATTTGAGTCACCTGTTAGTTTAGCGGGCATACTTTTGATAGCAACAGAGCGCTTGAGCTTGGTATCATGGGCCAGATAGACCACTCCCATGCCCCCTCGGCCAATCATTTCGCAGATTTCAAAGCCCCCGAGTTTCTGGCCAACAAGATTGCTGCTATCATCTGCGGCCTCAGAGCCACTCTCCTCCGCGTGAGTAAGGCTCGCAAACAGCGCATCGATTTTGCGTACATTTTGTATCATCTGCCTGATCTGATGCTCAAACTCAGGGTATTTCTTCACAAATTCATCCACGTCAGGCTGTTGGCCCTCTATCTGCGCATCAACGAATTGCTGCACGGCATCCTTGATGAATCTTTCCTGATTGTCGTCAATCTGCTCAGCCATCAGACACTCTCAAAAGTACTGGCCAGCGCCACTATCGCCCGCGAGACGAGCATCTTTACAGCACCGGCACTCTTGCCTAATCTTTCCCCTATCTGGCTGTAGGAGAGCTCTTCGATTTTTGCAAGCAGAATCACTTCCCTGTATTCGGGTCTCAGCTTATCTATAGCTTCCTCAAGTCTGGCTAAATCCTCTCTCTTCGACATTATAGCGCTTGGCGTGGTAGCGTCAATGGGCCCGGTAGCTCCGGCAAACCTGCCGCCAGTGGTTGGCCCATAGCCACCAAGACGAAGTTCCTTACGAATATCACGCTTCTCAGCGTGTAGCTTGTCTAAATTGTCGCGAAACGCGTTCTCGGCTATTTTTGATAGCCACCGGACGAAGTCGCCCTCGTTCTTGTATGTGAAGTCTTCTATTCCCCCCAAGGCTGAAAGAAGAGCATCCTGGACCACATCCATCGAGTCCAGTTTGCGGCGAAGCTCCTTGCCCATACGAAGCCGTACCATCCACCGTACTCGCTCAGCATAGACACGGCACAGTTGGTCCAACGCAGACGCGTCGCCGCCTTTTGCAAGAGTAACTAATTGCCGGGTCTTGTGGTTGCCAATATACCTCAAGCTTCGCTAACCTCCACGATTCAAAGATATTAAATAGATTTTACCAATTATTAAAGAAAATCTCAACAAAAACCGTGCCCTTGCTCCTTTTTTTCCGTTTTTGTAAGTAGAGCAGGCTGATTCGAAAAGGACCGGTACAGTGCCGGTCAGAGTCAGAACCGAGTTATTTTGCCCAAAAGGGCAGAAAGGAAGGTTCAAAATGAAATGGTTAAATTGTGCAAAAATCAGGTTGGTGTTAGTTGTATTTGTGGCCGCTATTGTGATTGGCGGCGGGAGTGCGAACGCAGATTTTACCTTCGGCGAACCCACTAATCTTGGCCGACCTGTCAACACTTCGTCTGGTGATGCTCCAGATTGCTTCTCATCTGATGGCCTGGAGATGTACTTCGACTCTGGTCGGCCCGGTGGGTATGGGAACTGGGACATATGGGTAGCCAGACGCCCAACGATAGACGATGACTGGGGCGAACCCATGAATCTGGGTCCAAAGGTCAACGGTCCACAGACTGATGGCTGTGCGAGCATATCTTTCGATGGGCTGGAACTGTACTTCAACTCTACTCGGCCTGGCGGATATGGTGATTGGGACATATGGATGACCACTCGCGAAACGAGAGACGCCGAGTGGGGTACCCCGGTAAATCTCGGACCCATGGTCAATAGTTCGTCTGGGGAGGGCCAGCCGTGGATCTCCAGTGATGACCTGGAGCTTTACTTCGGTTCTAATCGCCCTGGAGGGTATGGAAAGTACGACCTTTGGGTAACTACACGGGCAACGAAAGATGATCCATGGGGAGAACCGGTCAATCTTGGGGCTGTGGTCAATAGTTCGTTCTACGAGGGTTATTTTTGTACATCAGCCGACGGTCTGTCTCTACTTTTCTCCGAGCAGCTCGGGGGGCCATACCGGCCCGGAGGATTCGGCAATATAGACATGTGGGTAACAAGTCGGGCAAGTGTCAATGATCCATGGGGAACTCCTGTGAATCTCGGACCCATGGTCAACAGTTCAAGTCACGACTCTGGGCCACGAATCTCACCGGATGGTTCCATGCTATATTTCAGCTCTGAGCGACCTGGCGGATTCGGTGGAACATACGGCGATATATACCAGGCGCCAATTATACCAATCGTTGACCTCAACAGTGACGGGATTGTCGATTCTACAGACGTACGAATTATGGTTGACCACTGGGGCACCGACGAGCCCTTGTGTGATATTGGCCCGATGCCTTGGGGTGACGGCATCGTCGATGTCGAGGACCTGATCGTCCTCGCTGAGCATTTGTTTGAAGAAATTCCGCCAGTTGAACCTGTTGAGTAGATTGCATATTGGAAGCAGAGGACCACCTCAGAAAGAAACAAAACGCCCGGAATAACCACACACCATTACATTTGCCCAAAGGGCTGGCAGCTTAAGACCCTGTCAGCCCTTTTCTTTTACCTGATACCCTGCTGTCCTGATAACCTGCACTCTGATCCCCTGGTACCCTGATCATCTGATAAGCTACTCCAACCATTCCGACCAACCACCCCTCACCCCACCATATAAAGCCACTACCTACCCCACCATTAGTACCTGACCCTAATTTCCGATTTGCCCTGGAGTCTTATTACCAGATTTCCGTATTCGCCGTGAAATTCTGTCTCGGCGGATTTGAAAACAGGAGCCTCTGTCGATTCCTGAACAACTCCACCCGCCAGGACCTCACTCGGCTCCCGCTCAATCCCCGAAACCAGCACATAATACTGTTTATCACCCCAGCCATCCGCCACAAACGCAGACATCTTCTTATCTTCCCTAACATCACTTATCGCACAGGGAGCGTGAATGAACCAGCCGCTATTGGCCAGCTTCTTCACATCATATATTTTACCTTTACCGTAAAGCTCCGCTATATGAGCCTGTACCGTCCCCGGATTTATAGCAGGGCCGGCACCTATTTGCGCTTGCAAATCGAAGAAATCCGGCAGCAACCCCTGGCGTTCCTTGTCCGTCACAGGCCAGGACATCTGAAGGCCGGCGGTCGTAATTCCTTTGGCGATTTTCTCCCACGGCCCCTTCTTATCGCAAACACTCAGCATCTGCAAAGCCGAGCCGTAAACAAGCCCGCACCACTGCACAGGCCGTCCTAACCACAGCGGCGCCCGCCAGTTCGTTGCACCTAATACAGCGATCGATGAGTATGCTCCTACTTTGCCGGATGTCGACGGATACAAATAAACAAACGGTAAACCCGTCCATGCCCAGTATCGCGCCTGCTCAAGATATTTTTCCTCGTCTGAAATAATATAGCCGAGGGTATATGCCTTAACCATATGTGCCGAGGCCAATATGTCCGGCGTGTGCAGCGGCACCTCCCAGGTCTGTGCCCCCCGTGGTACCGTCTCGGCGTAAAGGGCAGTCTGTTTATCGAGCAGTTTAAGTGCTTCACTGATAAGCTCTTTATCCCCCGACAAAGCTGCACCTTCGAGAATCCTGACCATATCTCGGCCTGATAACCCATTAGCGTGTTTTGCAAAATGAGTTCTTGAATAGTCTGTTTTGCCCGGCTTGTAGAGTTTTACGCCGTCTTCGTCAAAGTTTCGAAGCAAGCCTAATGCTTCGCTGCATCTTCCCTGCACGAATTCAAAAGTACGCCCGAAAATAAAAGGTGCCGTTGGCAAGTGCGCGTGCCCGACACTGCTTGAGAAAGGTTGTCCTGATGGTATTTTCCTCAGCGCCTGATATTTTGCACCGTTAAGTCTTTCACAAAGTTTTTTATCCTTGGTATGGTTGCCCAGCCAGTCAATAAACATTGCGGCATCCGCCGCCGGAGCAGGCGGAAAATTATTGCCCCAAACCGCATGTCTGAAAAGACCATCGTGATTTATCTGCGAGTCCAGCCAGCCGTGGGCAAGCAGATTGATCGCAGCATCGAACCCGCCTTCGAATTCGGGCACAGCGGGCAATCCCTTCAACTCCACATAGTGCTTAATCGCAGGCACAACAGTATTTCCTTTGCCGCCGATTATCAACATAGAAACTTTTACCGGCTTGTTCGCTTTCAATTTAAAAGGAGTATGACCGCAAAATTCATTCTCGAAACGAAGCTCCCCCACCGCAGGTCCCGACAGTGCCATAACGTGCGCACCCGAATTGTAAATCCTGTCCGGCGAATCGAAAGCTGCCGCGACCATATCGGACGGCTCCCAGATTACACCGATATAAATACCATTATGCGCAATGGCCATAAGAGGAAAAGTTATCTTGACCGGCCCAGGAACCCGGCGGATATGTTCCGGCGTCTCTATATCCGCTTCACTGCTGCTTGGCTCACCACAAAGATATTCTACGCCTGCGAACAGACCCTGGTACTTCCTTTCGCCGAATGTGCCAAGACCCGTGAAAATCGTCAGCCACGGAATGTGGACAATGTCCCTGTCTTTATTTACTTTCAGCTCGGTTTCTACTACGAGTGTCCCTTCCTGTTTCACAGGCCCTACGATTTTTCGAATCTCCCACGTCGCCTCTCTGCTGTCTCTTATAACTGCCCGGCTTATAAATTCACCTCCCGGCTTACTCTCAAATGTAACTTTCGCATTTTTCAGATTGAGCCATTCGCCAGACTCTTCCAACACAACCCCTATCAATTCACTTTCGTATCCTGCGGCCATTTCCGCGCTTTCCACTTTAAAAACGAAGTTCCCCCATCTACTACCATAATGTTCAAATTCCAAACTTCCCGATTTTACCAACAGTCCTTTACTTCCGATTTTGATCGGTCTTTTAGGTCTCTCGAACGATGGAACAACTATTTCCCCAATCGCTTCTACCTTGATAAAGGCAACTGTAACTTCTCCCTCACCCGTACATGGGTCAAGGCGAAAGCGTGTCCCCTTCCCCAATTTTTCCCGGACAACAAGGCTGTAGTCATGCCATTTGCCATCATTTCGGGTGGTGAACCGAACGGAATGTCCGGCTCTAAACGCCCTGCCGTAAAACAGCTCCGCACCTGTATCCGCGTTTGATTCGCCTGTTAGTCGGAGACCCCTTCCAACAGGGGGAAGCGAGTGTATCCGCTTCATCCGTATTTTTACTCTAATCATTTTCTCGCCGGGCAAATCAACCGCAGGCCCTTCTATCCACGGGTCCTGTCCTATGGATTTAACGAGAAGCCCTTCCGGCGATGAAGTTAGCTTTTCCACCCTGCTGTTCCCTTTCCAGCCTTCTGGACCCTTAGTGAAGTCCCAATAAGCCACAGTATTTGCATAAGATGAAACCGGAACCAGAAAAATGAACGTAAGAACCAAAAATATTGGAAATAATCTCAATTTTTTTCCGGAGCTTACCGTAAATTCAAAGACAGACATAAAAACCTCCTTCCGATTTAGTTTAAGAGGATATCTTTTGGTAGTAATATTGATGTAACAATGTTTTTCTTTTACGTTTGAATATCCCGGTTCCGATTTGTCAGCCCGAAAATAAAGGCGACCACCATTAGAGCTGCTGTTCCTACTGCACCTACGATAATACCATCAAGATTACACTGCGCCCACTGCCACGAAGCTGGTAAGTTGCGGGCAAAAGTTCCCCAGGTGATAACGACGATACTTACCCCAATCGATACAAGACCCTGCCATAGACGAAGGCGAACTCGAATAAAAGCTAAAAGGAACAGGCCCAAAAGAGCACCACCAAATATTCCAGATATCTGCCACCAAATATCCAAAATACTTCTCGCTCGAATCATCAAAAGAGCGGCTCCGGTTCCAAGCAAGCCCCACACTATCGTTCCTAAACGCAGAAATAATACGCTGGCCCGCTCTCCGATATTTGGACTAAAATACCGCTTATGGAAGTCCAGCAGTAAAACAGTCGCCGAGCAGTTCAATGCCGAATCAACAGTGCTCATTGCAGCCGCTAAAATAGCAGCGATAATCAATCCTTTGAGACCTGCCGGAACCTGTGTCGCGATATAGTATGGGAATACCTCGTCACCCTTGACTATGCCCGCCTGTGCTAATTCGTCGCCCCGAGAGTAGAAGGCAAAGAGTGTTGTCCCGATATAAAGAAAAACAGCAGTCAGTGGAATATATATCAGCATAGCAATCCAGATTGAGCGTTTCGCTTCACGCTCCGTAGGAACAGAGCAGTATTTCTGCACGTAGTTCTGGTCGGCCAACAAACTCCGAAGAGCCTCTGTGATTCCGTAGATGAGCATCACCCATACCGTTCGGTCGAACAGATGCTTCTGGGAAGCCAGAGTAAATTTCAAGCTGCCGAAGCTAAATTTATTATTGTCAATAGCCGCTTGTATTAACGGTTCCGGCCCCGAAAAAACATGGATTGACAAACTAACGGCGCAAAACAGGATGCCCACAATCATAATCACTGATTGCATAACATCTGTCCAAATCACGGCCTCCATCCCACCAAGCAGTGTATAAATAATGGTAATCAGGCCGATAACTATAATCACAACAGCAATATTCCACGAAACAAACGTACTTAATAGCAAGCTGGCTAAGTAAAGAATTACCGCAACACGCCCTATCATATAAAGCACAAATGCAAGTGCTGCATATATTCGCCCCCAGGACCCGAGTCTTTCCTCCAGGAAGCTATAAACGCTAATCAGTTGTGTTTTTCGATAATAAGGCACGGCGTATTTGCAAACCAGCCAGGCCACAGGTAAAATGCAAAGCGAGAAAATGAAAGGATGCCAATTACTATCGAAGGCTTTGCCCGGCGTGGCGATATATGAAATGCTGCTCGTATAAGCGCTCATCACGGCCAAGCCGGCCGCCCACGCAGGAATAGAACGCCCGGCAACCATGAATTGTTCCGCCGTTCGACATTTACGTGTGTAATAAATCCCCATCCCAATTAGTACGCAACTATAGAGAAAAAGGATGCCGATATCAATTGTACTAAGATTTCCCTGCATAATTTTTTAATCCATCCATACTCATTCTATTTTTATGGTGTAATTCCAAGCTCTTTAACGTACCGCTGAATCACCTCATGCTCTGCTCGGCGAAAACGATGAAAAGGCTCGGCTAAGAAATCACTGCAAATACCGATACACGAAAGCGCACACTTAATACCTTTCAGAAAACTCGATTCATACCGTCCCACATTATAGATGGTGGTACTGAGATGCATTACCTTTTTGTGCAGAGACTCCACCTTCGGCAGGTCTTTTGAAAACGCTGCATTGTAAAGGTCCACATAAAGCTCTGGAATCAGGTTAGCCCCTCCACACACACATCCGTGCCCACCTAACAAAACCGCCTCAGCCAGCAGCTCTTCCTGACCTATAAGAAGTGAAAACTCCGCGTTCTCTTTGAGTAGGGACTGAAGCCGGCGAAAATAAATCATGTTTCCGGAGCTGTCCTTTATACCCACAATACCCGGAAATTCAGCAGCAGCCCGTATAGTCTCCGGCTCGAAAACCAGCTTGGTGTAGCTTGGCATATTGTACAGAAACACCGGCAGAGGCAATTCAGGCGTGAGATGCTTGAGGTATTCGAGAAGTTCCGATTGCCCCGCAGGAAAGTAATATGGCGGCGCCAGCACAACCGCCTGAGCACCGGCATCCTGGGCTTTGCGGGCAACGTTTACCGACTCCACAAAGGACGTGTCGGTTATTCCGACCAACACCGGTACGCGCCCCTTAACCTGCCTGCAGACGAGTTCAATAAGTTCATACCGTAGCCGGTAGCTAAGACTCGGCGCCTCACCCGTTGTCCCTAAGATAAAAAGACCGTGAACGCCGCCGGCAAGAATATGCTCTATCAGCCGCTCTAAGCCGGCTACATCAAGCGTATCCCTGTCCAGAAGCGGCGTAACCAGAGGCGGAATGATACCTCGCAGCGGTCTCGGCAATACATTCGTGTTCGATCTCATCTTTATTAGTTCTCCATTCTACTGCCGTTTCTAAAAATTGAGTGTAACATTCTATACTTACCGTCATTCCGACCGAAGCCCCCGTTCTTGCTTTCGTTAGAAAGCACCGGGCGAAGCGGAGGATTCTATTTTAACAGCTTCGCCGAGGGCGAATCAAAAAGTTAAACTGATTTATTGGAAACGGCACTACTATTAATTTGACTGCACAACTCGAGAAACGCCAGGACCCGTTCGTCCGGCGTGTCGGCCTCAATATCTGCAACAATAACATCACACGGGGCATATTCGCGCGCGACCCTTTTCAGCTCTGCTTGTATCGTCTCCAGCGATTTATTCACAAGGTCTGTGGGCTGGTACATCAGCGCACGCCGAGCATGAGTAAATGTTTTTCTCGCCTTGGCCAGGTCTGAATCCAGCCCCATGTCAATATAGCCCAGGTAAGGAACGCCGGCATAATCAGCAATGTATGGGTCGGCGTTCCAGGCACAGTTGTGGATGCCGATACAGCCAAAGGTCTCGGCAATCCGACAATCGAAAGGAAGGAGAATGTCACGGTACTGCTCTGGTGATACCATATTGACCAGGCAGTTGCTCACCGTGAAGAAATCAACCTTCACGCCGCTCTCTAATTGTCGCTCATAAAGCCGCTTCGCCGCCCCAGTCATTGTGGTACAGATGCAATCGAAGAGGTGGCGGCAGCACTGCGGCGAATCAATCATATCATAGAAAAGTTTCTCACCACGCAAGCGGTAGGCATTGTTGAGCACGCCCTGCCAGTTAATGAATCCTTCAACCCTGCCCTCACAAGAGGCTATCCAGTCCACCTGCGCCATAAGCTCCTGAAAGAAAGGATTTCCGTCAAGTTCAGGCGGTTCGAGATTCTCAACCTCATCATCGCTGAGGTAGCAATGTTCACAGTTCGGCCAGTTGTCCTCAGCATATATAATCGGAACCCCGTAAATTGCGGCCACACTGTTGCAGCCGTAGGTGCCGGTCAGCACATCCAGAGGTTTATCGGGACGGTCGATGCCACCGATTCTTGTCTCGGGAAATCGGCGTTTTAATTCACTACGCATAACCAGGAGCGTTTGACGCCGGTATGCCGGGTCGGTATGCCACCGCCGGCCGAAGTCAATCCCAATCGCGGTCCGGTACCAATTCGGCGTAAAGCCGATTTCCGGACGCAGAAACGGTTCATCACCCGTCGCCGGACGCCGAGTGGCGGGTGACGCAGACGCAATACAGCTTATCAACTGGCAAGTTTCAATGGACATTGCACCATACATTTTATCCCCTGATTACAACAATGAAACTAAAAACTCACAACCGGATTTAGTATAATCGCTTTTATGAGTTTGTCTCAAGAGATAAAAAGCAAAGCGCTTGAATTAGGCTTCGACCTGATCGGGATAACAGACGCCTCGCCGTTACACACTGAGCAGGTCGAAATGTTTACTGACTGGCTAAAGTCCGGCTATGCCGGGCAGATGAGCTACCTGCACAGAAATTTTGAAAAACGTACTCAGCCCGCCAGACTTTTGGCAAACGCGCAATCAATAATCTGTGTCGGCCTGAATTATAAACCACCCAAACATATCTTGTCGTACCAAGCGCAGCAAAGCACCCCTCCACAGTCATTCCGAGCGCAGCGAAGCGGAGCCGAGGAATCTATCAAAAAAAGCATCCTTTCGTCATTGCGAGTCCGCCATAGGCGGACGCGGCAATCTCATCTCTCACACTTCACTGCCTCAATGGGCAAAGTAGCAAACTACGCCCAATACGAAGATTATCATCCGTTCATAAAGAAACGATTGCGCAAGCTATCTGAATTTATTAGTTCTGTTGCCGGACGGGACCACAAATTCAAAATTTGTGTTGATTCAGCACCATTAGCCGAGCGAACATTGGCTGCAAGGGCCGGACTGGGTTTCATCGGAAAAAACCGCATGCTTATCAATCCCAAGCTCGGCCCCCAGATATTCCTGGGTGAAATCATAACGACTCTAAAACTTCCAACTGATGAACCAATTACAAACAATTGTTCAAACTGCGATAAGTGCATCAGCGCCTGTCCGACAGGCGCCTTGATGCCTGACGGCCAATTCAACGCTAATAAGTGCATAAACTATCTGACGATAGAATACAAAGGCCGGATACCTCCCGGCTTAGCTGAAAAAATTGCCGACCGACTCTTCGGCTGTGACGATTGTGTCCTTGCCTGTCCCTATCAAGAGGATGCGCCCGTATGCAAAAATAAACAGTTCAAACTCTATAATGACAGGGCAAAACTTGACTTGGTGCGGATTTTGAATTTAACACAGCAGGACTTCGACTCCGAGTTCGCCGATTCCACGATTAGACGCATAGACCTTGAACGATTAAAAAGGAACGCCAGAATCTGCCTTGACAATATAAACCGTCTGATATAGTTAACTTTCGCACTTTTTGGGTTCATCATGAAAAACTGTAAAAATAAAAA
>CAYUFX010000017.1:0-60258 GCA_964444135.1 uncultured Pirellulales bacterium
AATTGGACACTTGGCTAAGTGGAAAAAACAAACCCAATTCAAACCCAATCAAACCTTGTCCTGAGCGTATTTAGTTTACCCTGAGTGTAATCGAAGGGAATGGGCCAATCTCCGAAAAGCCAAAATGAATGTAAACTTAACTTTAACAAAGGATTACAGAAAAAAAGATGATTTCGTAGTCCGAATAAACAAACCCAATTCAAACCCAATTTTCTTAAGGACAAAAACGAATGCAACCCTCTTTACCGCAAAGGATTATGAAAATGAAACCGCCTTCAGGCCCCAAAAAAACAAACCCAAAACAAAGCCAATTTCTTCAAAGGCCAAAATCGTTTGCCGGAAAATCCGGCCACACCCGTTGTAGGTTATCCCACATATTTGGCTTGCAATTTGGTCTGATTGTAGCAAAATATAGCGAGATTTGTGGTCATCGTTTTGTAAGTGACAACAAGGCAATGCAAGTGCTGTGCAGTACAAATCATTTACCATAGAAGTTGTGAAGTGAAAGGGAAAAAATATGAGAAACAAAGCGGCTATCCATGTATTGATTGTAGCGTCTATTAGCTCACAGATTGCCTCAGGTTTATGGGCGGCTGAGGCGCCAAAACCGCGCAGCCGCAGCGAAGTCGAAGCGGTCCTTGCCAAGGCTCCAAAGCCGCCGGCAAGACGGGAGCTTCGCGAGCTCAATGTTGTTCTTGTTGCGTTCAAGAAGGACCACGGCCCAAACGAGCACGATTATCCCTTATGGCAGAAGCGATGGGCAGTTTTGCTCGGGGGCAAAGAGGCTGGGCAAGAGCAACAGGTAAACCTCTATGGTCCAGCTCCCAAGGCCAGACAGAAAAGGGCTCTGGCCGGCGCACCAAAAGTGAAAGTCTCAACGGCCAACGGATGGCCGAGCAAAGAGCAGCTCAAAACAGCCGATTTGATTGCCGCGTTCTGTTATGTCCAGTGGGACGAACAGAAGCTTGAGGATCTGGAAGAATTTTTGTCGCGAGGTGGAGGTTTTGTCATCCTGCACCCGGCTGTAATCGTTCCCGAGGGTAAGGATATCGTAGGTCAATTGGCAAAGCTCATAGGGTTAGCGTGGGAATATGATTATACCCGCTGGCGTCATGGTCCGATAGACTTGAAGATTGCCGCCCCGGAGCACCCTATATGTTTGGGTCTGCCCGAGACAATTCATTTACTGGACGAGGCTTATTGGCCCTTGAAAGGGGACCTCAGCAAGGTCACTGTATTGGCTACCTCCAATGAGACAATCAGCGAAGGCTCCCCGGAGACTAAGCCGGAACCGATGTTTTATGCTTACGAATGCGGTAAAGGGCGTGTTTTTAGCTGCATACTTGGACATTATACCTGGACATTTGATGACCCATATTGCCGCATCCTTTTACTCCGTGGTATGGCGTGGGCGGCTGGAGAATCTCCTTATCGTTTTGATAGGTTGGTGCTGCGCGGAATCCCATTGGATAAGTAGAGTCTGCAAGAGCATGTCCCAACCGGCAACTGAAGTGGCTCTGAGTTTTCCATCTTTGTATAATACATTCGGATAGACTTCGGCGAGCTCAGTCGAGTCGGAACTTGATAGAATGCCAAGAACAAAAATCATCGCGACATTAGGCCCTGCGAGCAGCAACTACACTGTCCTGCGGAAGATGTTCACAGCCGGCCTGGATGTCGTCAGGCTGAATTTCTCGCATGGCAGCCACAAACAGCATCTCAACTTGATAGAGCTTGTCCGTGGGCTAAACAGAAAGTACAGACGACACATCCGGATAATGCAGGACCTGGAGGGCTTGCGAATCAGAATCGGGCGGTTCAAAGGTGCCAAAACGAGATTCTTAAAGAACCGCACAGTAGTGTGGCTGACCAACGACGCCGAGGCGTATGGGCCAAGAACAATACCATTTGACTACAAAGGTGATTTGGACCGGATAAAACCACGACAACTCATATATATTGACGATGGAAATCTTTCCCTTCGTGTTAAGAGTAACTCCGTCAATAGCATAAAAGCAGTCGTTGCCGAAGGTGGTATCCTTAAGGAGAGAAAAGGCATAAATATTCCTGATGTGGACCTTGAATTTGAAGGAATAACCGAGAAGGACAAAAAGGACATCGAGTTCGGTATAAAACACAGCGTTGACTACATCGCTTTGTCGTTTGTACGGGATGAAAATGATGTTCGGCAGGCCGCTGCGCTGATAAAGCCGAGATTACCCGACTGTCGGCTCGTGGCAAAAATAGAGAATAGACAGGCGATAGAAAATATAGACGGGATACTTGAAGCCGCGGATGGAATAATGATAGCCCGCGGTGATATGGGTGTTGCCATTCCAATTTATGAAGTCCCCATAATCCAAAAGCGTATAATAAAAAAGTCTAATGCCGCGGGAAAGTTCGTAATTACAGCCACACAGATGCTGGAACACATGACCGAGCACAGCAGACCGACGCGTGCCGAGGTCGCTGACGTCGCCAATGCAATCATCGATGGCACCGACTTCGTCATGCTTTCGGCGGAAACTGCTGTCGGCCGTTTCCCGTATCAGTCGGTCCTAATGATGAACGAAATCATTAAGTTTACCGAAAAATCCATGTCTGGATTGTAATACCAATTATAGTTAAAAATTGCCGAAAAAATTTTACATTATACAAAATGGGAAAGCCTGGATTCCTGCTTTCGCAGGAATGACAGAGTCAGGTAATCGGCAATCAATAAATAGAATTGGTATAATGTTTCTTCTAACGATACTTTGGCGTAATAAACGCCTGAGCACCATAGTTCTTCACCCCCTTGGAGTCCCAGGCACTGAAAGCCTCCACACGACCATCAAGATAGCCGGCATTGAGTCGAATCTTAGGCTGTCTCTGCATAGCGGGGTCCTTGGAAACCCAGTACGGATGGCTTCTTGCACCATTCCTGAATGGGTGAGATGAGTACCAGGTCTGCTGTGGGCTCGGCCAGAGCAAATTGGTGTTGTTTGTGAGATAGAAGAGTGCATCCTGCACAACAAGTTTTGTCTTGGAATCGAGCCGGTTGGCGCCCTCGAAATGCCCCTGAGCTTTATCCACATGCCCGGACGTTTTGTGATTATACCCTTGATAGCACCACAACAACATGTAGGTTGAGTGCAGAGGGGCGAAGGAGCCGGTCGAGTAGAATTGGCCATAGGTTCCCTGTGCGGACTGTCCGGAGCCCGCTGGAGGCCAAGGCGTATTGTCTCTGATAGCCGAGAGCGTGCAGTTGAAAACGCGAACGTCCTTCAGGTAAGAATACAAATACCTGCCGGCGTGGTGGTAATCCTTGCTGTCAACATCTGCCACGGGACCCACGTTGTTGTGATTCCAGTTCAGCTCGAAGGGCCGATGGTAGTTCACGGGAGCTTGAATCGTAGAAGGATGAGGGGGCAAACGTGAATCATTGTCCTCCGCATAGGTCACCAGGCCAAAGATCAACTGGCGCATATTGCTGCCGCACGAGACCATCTTTGCCTGTTGTCTGGCTTTCTGAAAGGATGGCAAGAGAATTCCCATCAAAAGAGCAATTATGGCAATAACGACTAAAAGTTCTATTAATGTGAACCCCGTTAGAAATCTTCTCCTTTCCCGATTGGGAATTCCTATTTCTGACGTAGTAAATCCTCTTGGTTTGTCCATAATGTTCATCTGTTTATTCTATCGAAAAATCACTATTTACTCAACCTACAAAATGCGCAAAACGAAACGTTTTGTTCAGCCGATTTACTTTGAATTGGGTTTGAATTGGGTTTGTTTTTTGGGGTGCTAAACAATCGTTTTTTCTGTAATCCTTTGTTAAAGTTAAGTTTACGTTCATTTTGGCATTTGAAGAAATTGGGTTTGTTTATTCGGACTATAAAATCATCTTTTTTTCTGTAATCCCTTGTTAAAGTTAAGTTTACATTCATTTTGGCTTTTCGGGAATTGGGTTTGTTTGGGTTTGAATTGGGTTTGTTTTGACCAAGTGGCCAATTGGCAATATTTTCATAATCCGTTGTATTATAGATATTTAAGTTCATTTGACTTTTTCGGAAATTGGGTTTGTTTTGCATAAAAAGGTTGATTTGTAGAGAATCCTCTACATTTGTAGAGGGCGGGGGGAGTGAAAAGTGAGCTAAATCCCTTGGGGATAAAGTGCCTAAAGTGAGCTAAAGTTAGATTCTCGATGCTCATGATTGGTAATTGCCTCATATCAGGACTTGTAGATAGATTATCTTTCATTTTTGGCCGCTTTTTTGCAGAGGCTAAAAAAGCAGCCCCCGGCAGAAAAGCAAGTAAGCACACAGCGGGGGTAAACTCAGGGAGTAAAAAACACTCCCTCTATAATTGGGGCTACCTGCACTTTTGATGCGAAAAAAGTCCTTGATTCTCGATTCGGGATTAACATAACTTGATGTCAGCAGAGCAGTTAAAAATTTTTTAAAAAATTTGATTTTTGCTCGAAGGTATCATCGCTTTTGATTGAAAACTGACGGAAAATATTAACTATCTTAACGCCGCGGATTGCACAGATTTACCAAGTAAGATGCCAACTGCTCGAAGTTCGTATTGCGTATCGTGTATCGCGTATAGCGTGCAGCGGATAGAGTTTAGGAAGTTCCGGGACTTTTTACTCCTTCGAAAGGGCTCAGAGCCTGCCCCTTCAACTGTGTTCAGGGCAAGCTCTGAGCAAAGCCGAATGGGGCAGGCGTGAGTTTCGTGGTAAAAGATTTTTTTTATTTTCCGGCTAAATCTGTGGAAATCAGTACATGTGCCCAATAAAACCTAATAAAATCCTAACTTCCCTAACAAAATACTGGTTATCTGATCTCGCATTGTAGCCGATAGCAAAAACGGCGAAATAATTAGGGACGCACCCGATTTTATGAAAACGAAGCGGTATCAATAAGAAGGAGATGCAAAATGAGTGAAAGTGGAGAATTTCCAAAATCAACTGATGATGATGACGAACTTGTTCACGTATATATTAAAACTAAATTGGACGAGGTGGGAATCAAACTCACTGAAATAGACAAAGATGGTACAGATGATACTGTGGAGACTGTAACCACTGATAAAGAGGTGCCGGAAGCAACAAAGTCAGACATATGTGAATACGCGGACGACAAAGATAGGACCATTATATTTAAAACAGCACCATCTGGTTGTTAATGTGAAAACATACGATTGACTGAGCAAGGTTAATTACGCCAATTGAAGCACACCACCAAGTAGTAATAGATGGTGCTAAGACAGTAGAGACAGTAGGGGCAGCCCCTATTTACGACCAGGGCACTCTATAATAACTGGTGCGTCCATTAAACCTCTTTGACAAAACTCTTTTCTCAACGGAGGTGTAAAATGAAAAATTGGAAAGTGTTAGCGTTAGTGTTATTGGTAGCCATTATTACTGTCGGGGCAACAACCAAACATGGAAGTAAAACCATGCGGGCCACACGATTTGAGCTTGTTGATGAGGCCGGTAAAATCTTGGGTGCTTGGACATCCGATTCAAATGGTGTTTCTCTCGTGCTTAGGGATAAAGCCAGCGAACGTGTGTTTGTTGTGAGAATAGACCAAAAAGCAGCCTATTTGGTACTCGGTCAGGGTGACGATGGAATCAACTTACAGGTCATCGACTCTCATCCCGTTATAAAAGTTGAAGAAAGTGGCGAGACCGCGTATTACACAAAAGATTTGGTGCGAGCACCCAGATTCGAGCTTGTAGACACAAATAACAATATGCGGGGTTATTGGGCAGTTGACTCAAATACTGTTGGTTTCAGACTCTTAGATGAAGTAAGCAAGGCCTCACTCAATTTGATGGTGGATCGAGATGGTGGTTCCGCGATAATATTGGACGATAGCAATGGAAACTCTCTGCTTTCTCTGGGCGTCATTGACGACACTGGCGGGATAATGGTTACTGGCGGTGACAACACTATCGGTTTGGGCTTCCCGAATTCTAAGTCAGATATAGTATTTCTTAGGAATAAGGACGGAGAAATCGTATCCCAACGCTCTATCGACGAAAGGATTAAGAATCTTGAGGAGACTGTAGTGGTTTTGTCTGATCTCCGTAAGTAGCTCACCCCCGCAGCGAAGACGGCTACGGGAAGTAATTAGGGACGCACGATTTTATGAAAACGAAACGGTACCAATAATGGTTCGTCCCTATTATTTCTAATAAGGAGATTGAAGTGGAGAATTTCACTACCAAGTTTCAGCAGTCGTACATTTGCCTGCAAAAGTTCCTCGACAACTGGACAGAAAAGATTCAAGACAGGTGTCTCGGAGATGACCAACGCAAGGCAAGCTTTTACATTTGGGCTCGCTATACGATGTCAATCCACACATTCCACCGAATTTGTGAGCCCCGCTATATTCCAGACATTTATGTCATCGCGAGGTCGTGTCTCGAATGCGACGCTTCTCTTATGGGTGTCATGGCAGACGCCGGACTTGCCAAGGCTTACCTTGAGTTCCCAGACAGAGCGAGGGCATACTACGGTACAGTTCTTGAGAAATTGGGTCTTAGCTCAAAATTGGCTAAATTGGAGCCGGATCTGCAAAAGGCTTTCGGAGACAATTGGCGTGAGAAAAGGCGCATACATTGGGCACCAGAACAAGGAGGCATCAGCAAGTTGGTTGAGAAATATGGAGGGTTGGAACAACGGTGCTATTATGCTCAGTTGTCCCATTTCACACACGGCTCTGCGCTCGCTCTGGAGGTACTCCAAGGAACTTCCCCCACACGAGACCAACTTGATACAACCGTTTTCATCGTATACAGTGCGTATGTTCCATTGACTTCCGATTTTCTCGACTTCGCCTGGGGTCTGGTCGTGACTGCTGACAGTGAGAGCTGTAAAAGTGAGTTTGTTCACAGCGTCATGAAGACTTGGATTTAGACCAACAAATCGGGGGACATCTATGAGCAAGCGTTTGTCAAGACGTTCGCGGGATTTTTTCACGGGAATTACAAACATCTATTCGGCATCAGTCGATTCCGGGGCGCCAGTCGATTACGTTCGGGCCGGTTCCAGTCACGTTACTTATTTCTCCCTCTCATTGAGGTCGTTTCAGGGAAATTAAAGGTATACACCTGCCCCATAGGGGGTACATTTTTCGATGAGTTGTGCTTGATAATGACAGGTTTTGATAGAGGACAGCGGGTGGGCTGTGACCTGCTCCCCGAAAACTGGTCTATTCGAAATGAGACAGAATCTGCAAAACGACGGCCAAGATAGTTGCTATTATCAGGCAGATTTGGTATCTTAGTGTAAAGAAAAATTAAGCGCAAATCTAAGTTAATCTTAAATGGGAATTAGATATAAAGGGACTCGTATTCGACATCAAGAAGTATGCAATACATGACGGCCCAGGTATCCGCACAACAGTGTTCTTCAAAGGCTGTCCATTGCAGTGTCAGTGGTGCCATAATCCGGAAAGCTGGAGCAGTTCCACTGAACACGGCCTGCGCAGGGACCGATGTATCGGTTGCGGTCAATGCGCAGAGGCGTGTCCCGAGCAAGCAATTTCGCTTGTTGAAAACAGGCCTGTAACAGATGTAGACAAATGCAATCTATGTGGCCGATGCGTGGATGCCTGTATGAACAGAGCGAGAGAGATTATTGGGCGTCAGATGACCGTAAGTGAGGTTATGTTTGAAGTTGAAAAAGATATTATTTTCTACGACCAGTCCGACGGGGGAGTTACATTCTCCGGAGGCGAGCCGCTGATGCAGCCGGAGTTCCTTCTTGCATTGTTGAATCAATGCCAAGCCAAGCAGATACACAATGCGGTGGATACGAGCTGTTACGCAGAGCCGAAGATTGTAGAAATGGTCAGCGAAAGAACCGACCTGTTTCTTTGTGACCTCAAACACATGGACAACGAAATTCACGAGCGTTTTACCGGCGTGGGAAATACTTTGATATTGGATAATATCAGGCGTCTCTCTGAGGCCGGCAAAGAAATCGTTATCAGGGTGCCGGTCATTCCAGGCTTTAATGACGAGAAGGCAAATATTGAAGCGACAGGCAAATTTACAGCGTCACTGCCGGGTGTCATTAGAGTAGATATCCTGCCCTTCAACCGTGGCGGAAAAGAGAAATTGGCACGACTCACAGCCGAAAGCAAACTCATGCAAGTTGAAACTCCCGGCGAGGAGGAAATGAACTCGATTGCGAAGGAGCTTAGCAAATACGGATTCGAGGTCAAGATTGGCGGTTAAAAATATGAACGAAAGAGTGGCGAAACTGCGCAAACAAAGTGTTGAGACCAGGCCGTACATCTCCACCGAACGGGCGGAGCTGATGACCGAGTTTTATAAAAGCGATATTCCCCAGCGCGAATCTGTTCCGGTCTGCCGGGCTTTATCATTCAAGCACCTTATGGAGAACAAGACGATATGTATTAATGATGGTGAGCTGATTGTGGGTGAGCGTGGCCCGGCCCCCAAGGCCACGCCTACTTACCCCGAGCTGTGCTGCCACAGCCTGGAAGACCTGCGCATTCTCAACAGCCGGGAAAGAACACCCTTTGTGGTTACGGAAGAGGTCAGGAAAATCTACAGCGAGAAAATAATTCCGTTCTGGAAAGGCAAAACCATACGGGAAAAACTTTTCGGCGCGATGGACCAAAAGTGGCATCAGGCATTCAACGCGGGAGTGTTCACCGAGTTTATGGAGCAGCGTGCCCCCGGCCACGCTATTCTTGATGATAAGATTTACAGAAAAGGTATGCTGGATTTTAAACGCGATATTTCGGAGAACCGGAAGAAACTCGATTATTTTAATGACCTGCGCGCCTATGATAAGGACCAGGAATATCAGGCGATGGACATTTGTGCTGATGCTGTTATTATCTTTGCTTGGCGACACGCGGAGAAGGCGAAGGAATTAGCAAAAACGGAAAACGACCCTATCCGCCGTAGCGAATTGGAACAGATAGCCGAGGTCTGTTCACATATACCCGCCAATGCGCCGCGAAATTTTTGGGAGGCATTGCAGTCGTACTGGTTTGTGCATTTATCCGTGATTACGGAATTGAATACGTGGGACTCTTTCAATCCCGGCCGACTTGACCAGCACTTATTGCCGTTCTATGAACAGGGCCTTCAGGAAGGAACTTTGACGCCCGAACAGGCCAAAGAACTGCTTCAGTGTTTCTGGATAAAGTTCAATAATCAGCCTGCACCTCCGAAAGTTGGAGTTACCGAAGAACAAAGCGGGACCTACGTTGACTTTGCATTGATTAATACCGGCGGGTTAAGGCCGGCCGATGGAAGTAACGCAGTCAACGATATTTCATATATGATTTTGGATGTTGTCGAAGAGATGCGTCTGCCCCAGCCCAGCTCCTGCGTTCAAATCAGCAAGAAGAATCCGGACCGGTTCCTGAAGCGTGCCTGCGAGGTGATTCGCACCGGATTTGGCCAGCCATCGGTATTCAACACCGACGTCATCATCCAGGAAATGCTTCAGGACGGCAAGAACATGACGGATGCCCGTGCAGGTGGTCCCAGCGGTTGCGTGACAATCAGCTCGTTTGGCAAGGAAAGCTGCACCCTGACCGGCTACATAAACTGGCCCAAGATTTTTGAACTGGCCTGCAATAACGGGATTGACCCGAATACAGGCGAGCAGGTTGGTCTTCCGACCGGTGATGCCAGTAAATTCGATTCTTATCAGCAGCTAATGGATGCCTACAAGGAACAACTCAGGTATTTCATTGACCTGAAAATCAGAACTAATAATGTCATCGAACGGCTCTATGCTAATTACATGCCGGCTCCCTTTATGTCAATTCTGATGGACGACTGCATCGCCCGCGGGCTCGATTACCACAACGGAGGTCCGAGGTATAATCCAACCTACATCCAGGGCGTTGGCATCGGCACGACAACCGACGCGCTGACAGCGGTGAAATATCATGTTTTCGAGCAGCAAAACATCACTATGGATGAATTGCTGACGGCGATGCAGGCTAATTTTGAAGGACACGAACGCCTACAGCAGAGGCTACTGTATCGCACACCAAAATACGGCAACGACGATGATTATGCAGACAGCATTGCCGAGGAAGTATTTAATGCTTACTACGATTTGCTCAACGGCCGACCGAATACCAAGGGCGGAAAGTATCGAGTCAATCTGCTGCCCACAACGGTACATATCTATTTCGGCTCTGTTGTAGGCGCGCTGCCTAACGGCCGAAAAGCCGGTGAGCCGGTCTCTGAGGGCATTTCGCCCACACAAGGTTCCGATACAAAGGGTCCAACCGCTGTTTTCAAGTCAACGGCCAGAATAGACCACGCCCGCACGGGCGGAACACTCTTAAATATGAAATTCAATCCGGATGTGCTGGCCGGCGATGGTATCGATAAGCTTGCTCATCTAATCAGGTCCTACTTCAAGCTCGATGGCCATCACGTTCAATTCAATGTCATCGGCGCGGAAACGCTTCGGAAAGCCCAGCAAAATCCTGAACGGTATCGTGACCTGATTGTAAGGGTAGCCGGTTTCAGTGATTACTTCGTAGATGTAGGCCGAGACCTGCAAAACGAAATCATCGCCCGCACCGAGCAGCAATCATTATAGAGAATTGGGACACTAAGTTATCAGGGTACCAAGTTATCAGAGTATCGGGGTACCAGGTTATCAGGCTGCTTGATTTCCTGAACACCTGATTCCCTGGGAAAGTGGAGATTTATTATGGAGAGAATATTTGTCGTTATAACTGTGTTTGTTATACTCCTTTTTCTTGTTGGCTGTGTGACTGTAGCAAGGGAAAAACAATTGGAGCAGTTTATTGACATTCATGTCGCCAAAGTAGAACCTTTGACGACGCAGGCGAATCATGCTTATTGGGATGCTTCCACAACAGGTAAACCGGAAGATTATGAACGAGTTAAAAAATTGCAATTAGAGATTCGGCGAATATATAACGATCCTAATGAATTCGCTTTTCTTAAAGACATAAAAGAATCCGGTCAGGTCGGCAATGCCAGGCTGGCCCGACAATTGGATAAATTATACTATGCTTATCTGAGGAACCAGATAGAGCCGGAGCTGTTGCAGAAACTCGTTGATTCGGACGGTAAAATCCAGGAAAAGTACAACACTTTTCGCGGCACTATTGACGGCCAAAAAGTCACCATGAGTGACATTTATACAATCTTAACGACGGAGAAGGACTGCCGCAAGAGGGAGCTGGCCTGGAGGGCGAGCAAACAGGTTGGAGATGCGATTGCAGATGACCTCATTCAACTTGTCAAGCTGCGTAACGAGGCCGCTCGAAAGGTTGGTTTCGACAATTACCATACTCTTTCTATCGTTACGGGCGAGCAAAGTGAGGAAGAGCTCGACTGCATCTTCGAAGAGCTTTGTAAATTAACCAGCGAGCCCTTTGCCCTATTGAAGAAAGAGCTGGACCAGATCCTGGCGGAAAGTTACGGCATTGACCCCGAGGATTTAATGCCCTGGCATTATCACGACCCCTTCTTTCAAAGAACCCCTCTGGTTTATGAACTAAATTTGGACATCTATTACCAGGACCGGGACGTGAAGGAATTAGCGGAAAAATATTACGCCGGTGTTGGCCTGCCCGTGGATGATATCCTGGTAAGAAGTGACTTATATGACCGGGAAGGTAAATATCCACATGCATTCAGCTTTGAGGCGGACCGCGATGGAGATGTTCGTATCTTATGCAATCTTCAAAATACCGAGCGATGGATGGAGACCATTTTACACGAGCTGGGTCATGCGATTTATAGTAAATACCACGACCGGAAGGAGCCCTGGCTGCTAAGGGAGCCGGCTCACAGCTTTACCACCGAGGCCATCGCGATGTTTTTCGGGCGATTAAGCCGCAATGCAAACTGGATGCAGCAAATGTTGGGTCTGCCGGATGAACAACGAGCGAAGATTGAGAAAGTCAGTGAAAAATATCTGCAATGTCAACAGGTTCTCTTTGTGCGCTGGGCTGCAGTTATGTATAATTTTGAAAAGCAATTATATGCCGACCCCGACCAGGACCTTAACACACTATGGTGGGACCTGGTTGAGAAATATCAATTCGTAAAGAGACCACCCGGACCTGTCGATGCAGGCTGGGCGTCTAAGCTTCATTTCACAACCGCACCCTGTTATTATCACAACTATATGTTGGGCGAGCTGTTGGCATCTCAACTGCATAACCATCTTGTTCACAAAGTCTTGATGCTCGATTCGGATGAGGGGGTAAGTTATGTCGGAGATAGAAGGGTCGGGGATTATCTACGCAAGAAAGTTTTCCAACCGGGAGATCTTTATCGTTGGAACGAGATGATAACGCGGGCGACCGGAGAACCATTGACACCGAAATACTTTGTGAATCAGTTTATAAAATAAGAGAGTTGTGACTTACTTAATTGCCATATTCGTTTATTTATTTGCACTGACCGGAATCGGAATTTATAAATCCCGTCAGGTCAAGACACAGGCCGATTTCTCAGTGGCCGGCAGGACTCTTTCACCCTGGATTCTGGTTTGTACGATGTTAGCCTGTTGGATCGGCACCGGTTCGATTGTAGGAAACGCCGGTAAGACCTACGAGACCGGATTGGCTGCTTTAATCCTGCCGGTTGGCAGTGTTATTGGGATGATTATTCTGACCCAAATTGCCGGAAAAGCCCGCAGCTATGAAGTATATTCGGTGCCTGAAATCATCGGAACGCGTTATGGTCAAGCGGCTCGGCTGTTGGCCGTGATTGCTCTGGTGATAGCATATATGGTGATTGTGAGCTATCAGTTCAATGCCGGCGGGATGGTGCTGGAAGTTATCCTGACAAATGCGGAGGGAAAGCCCCTTATAACCGCTCACTTTGCGACAATCATCGCAGCGGTTTTTATTATCACCTATACCATCCTGGCGGGGCTTATGAGCCTTGCTTATACGGATATTGTCACCGGAATTGTTGTAACCGTGACTCTTATTATCGCCTTTCCAGTGCTATGGTTCAAGGCCGGCGGATGGAGCGATATGGAAGCTTCCTTTGCGGCTATGGGCAACAGACCTCATCACATGCAGTTCTGGGGCGTTTACAGCAAGACCGAGATAATCAATTATTGTCTGCCGGTGTTTCTGCTTATTATGGGTGATGCCAACCAGTATCAGCGGTTCTTTGCCAGCAGGGATGCCAAGGGTGCGAAAACCGCTGTCACCTTCATGATATTAGCGGTACTGGTTGTCGAAAGTCTGATTATTTTGGAGGCATGGATATGTTCGAGCATGATACCGAACGCCGAGTATGGAAAGTATGTGCTTATCTATGCGGCCAAACAATTCATGCCGCTAATCCTGGGCACCTTCTTTATGATAACCGTCGTGGGCATTATTATTTCCACCGCTGATTCCTTTTTGTTGGTGCCCGCCACCTGCGTCATTCGAGATATATACCTGAACTATATCAATCCCAGAGCAAGTGAAAAGAGAGTCATTTTCCTCAGCAGAATTATGGTATTGACCTTTGGCATAATTGCCTGGTTGGTTTCTCTGGCATTTGCCGAATCCACAACGGTCTTTGAAAAAGCACTCTATGCATTTACTATTTATGGTTCAGCAATTACTCCGTGCCTGGTGGCCGCTTTGTTCTGGAAAGGCGCCACCAAACAGGGTGCTATCGCCTCAATAGTTTCAGGAACGGCAATGGCTTTGGCCTGGGAAGAAATGGATTTTATAAAAGAGTCCCTGCCGGCTTACCTCTCAGACCTGGATGCAGTATTGCCGGCAATCTCGCTGTCGGTGTTTGCTCTGATTGTTGTTAGCTTGTTAACCAAGAAAAAACAGACCTCTGACGAGGACTAAGAAATGTTTCCAGCAAACGTGTACGTTGAGAGAAGAAGCCGTTTAAAAGAGCAGATTCAATCCGGATTGATCCTTTTCTTAGGCAATGAAGAAAGCCCGATGAATTATCAGGACAATCAGTATTCTTTCCGGCAGGACAGCTCATTTCTTTACTTTTTCGGACTCGATTTTCCATCTCTGGCTGCGATTATCGACATCGACCGGGACAAAGAAGTTATCTTCGGTGATGATTTGACGGTTGATGATATTATCTGGACGGGGCCACACCCAGCTCTGAGTGAACGATGTCAGGAAGTCGGTGTTCGTGAAACTGCTCCGTCTGATAAATTGCAGGTCACATTAAAAAAAGCTGTTCGACAAGGCAGAGAAATCCATTTTCTTCCCCAGTACAGAGCGGAAAATACTTTGAAAATCGAAAGATTATTGGGAATACATCCAACAGTAATCCAGGACTATGTCTCAGAAAGTTTAATAAGAGCTGTAGTAGCGCAGAGGTCCTTAAAAAGAAGGGAAGAGATTGAACAAATTGAAGCGGCCCTTGACGTTTGTTATGAAATGCAGACGATGGCGATGAAAATGTCAAGACCCGGTATGCTTGAAATGGAGGTCGTCGGTGCGATGGAGGGAATTGCCATATCGAGTGGATGTCGTCTTGCCTTTCCCACCATTTTCTCAGTCCGAGGAGAGATACTTCATAACCACTATTATGGAAACGTAATGAAGCAAGGCGATATCGCTATCAATGATTCGGGTGCAGAAACCACTCTTGGCTATGCCAGTGATATCAGCAGGACAATTCCCGTGAGTGGAAAATTTTCAGAAAGACAAAAGGAAATTTATGCTATTGTCCTTAATGCACAAGAAAGAGCGATTGAATCTATAAAGCCGGGCGTTGAATTCAGAAACGTCCATCTTCTCGCCTGCAGGACTCTTGCAACCGGCTTAAAAGAGATTGGGTTAATGAAAGGAGATGTTAAAGAAGCTGTTGATGCAGGTGCGCATACATTGTTTTTCCAATGCGGATTAGGCCACATGTTAGGCTTGGATGTGCACGATATGGAAGGGCTGGGAGAAGATTATGTCGGTTATACTGATACAATTAGACGGAATCCCGAGTTTGGCTGGAGGTCTTTGAGACTCGGCAGGGCGCTCGAGGCAGGTTTTGTGGTAACAGTAGAGCCGGGAGTTTATTTCATTCCCGAATTGATAGACCGGTGGATGGCTGAGAAAAAAAACTCGCAATATATAAACTATGATATGGTTAAGAAATATGAGGATTTTGGTGGTCTTAGAATAGAAGACGATGTTCTGGTGACAGCAAACGGCCATCGAGTGTTGGGCAAAAAAATACCGAAGACCATAGATGAAGTTGAAGATATGTCATCCCGTTAACCATGTCCGGCCATTTTGCATAAGTTTTGCGGAAAATGTACAGGCACTATGTAACAAAGATTATTATCCCTTTGTAACACCATGCGTCAACGGTTCTGACCGAGCGAGTACCTGCTATGAAATCCGCCCCAAGATGCGATCCAGAGAGTCCGACGTCTGGTAAATCAAGGCCTCCGGGTAGTGAGTATAGGGATGAAAATACTCAAAGGTGACGTATCCGCGATACCCTACCTTATCTAATTCCTCCATTACGGCGGGCCAATTGGTAGTGCCGTCCAGCAGCGGGCGAAACGTTTCCAGTGAATAATCAGTGCCTTTCTTCGTGAATTCCTTGAAGTGGATATTCTTAATGCGTTTACCCATTATCGGCACCCAGTGCTCAGGATGTTGAAATATCGAGATATTTCCCGTGTCTAAATGAATCTTCACATGTTCACTTTGGAACGAGTCGACAAAATCGTTCATTTCCATGGGAGTCATGAGGTAGCCGTTAAAAAAAATGTTCTCGATGTTCAGGGAGACCTTTAGTTTTTCGGCCTGGCGAGCTAACTTTCTGACGGCTTCTTTGGCGCGACGGTCACAGACGTCGTTAGGCACCGGCTCATAGTCGTCTCGCCAGGGAATATCAACCGCACCCGGCACCAGCAGCACGTTTTCCACCCCGAGGTCGTGAGCGGCATGCGCGATTTTTCCAGCCAGTTCGATGCCTTTCGCGCGTTTGTCCGGATTGTTGCTTGTCAAAGGATAAGGCCAGAAAAGAAAGGAGCAAAGCCCGCTAATCTGGATGCCGATTCATTCGTTGGGGATAAGGAAACGCCCACTGGTTGATGGATTTAATCATTGCATAGCGTTTGGGCGAACCCTTTCGCGGGTCGGGCCTGCGTTTCGTCGTCTTCGCCTGAGCTGGGCTCCAAAACGTCGCCGCGCTCCTGGAAGCCAGCAACGCTTTGATAACGTTGCGACGAGTCAGACAATTATGTCCCGGCGGCAAGATGCTGGCTTGCGAATCTGTTTTGTGGTAACCTTTTGGCAAATGTTTCGAAGAGACAGAATCTTTCATAATGCAAATGATATCAGGTTTTGGAAGTTTTATCTGAAATTCCCATTTAGGGCCGCTCAGCTACGCTGTTGAGCCTTATGTGCAATAAAATATCAAGTCTCTCCTGAGAATGCAAGCGTTATGTCTGCTTCTCGGTTGTATATCGTGTAAAATGGTGACGGATGGTTCCCTGACCAAAAACTAAGTATGGAGAAAGCCATCGAGTTGTACACCCTCGGCTCGGCGTACGCGGAATTCATGGAAGATCGCAAAGGTATCATTAAAGAAGGTTATCTGGGCGATGTAGTGATATTCAATAACGACCTGATGACCATACCGTATGACCAAATTATGTCTGCAAAGGTGGACTATACAATTGTAGGCGGAAAGGTTGTGTACAAACGAAAAGAGGCGAATTGATGTACAAATGCCGCCAACCATCATCCCGAAAATGACTATGCCGGCTATTATCATAGTATTTTAAAAAAGAGTTGAACCAAATGAAAAATTCTTGTATTATCCCTATTATGAATCAGGCTTATTTGTCCGTAAGAAGCGATTTCGGATATATTTTATAACGCGTAATTTCGGATACATAAATGAAAAAGTTCTTTTCAGCTCTGCTTGTTCTTGTAATTTTCGGGATAGCCGGCTGGCAAGCATACAAGCGAATCATCGCCTCTGCCGATAAGAAGGATCTGGGCCGTTCGGCTGCCCCTGTGGCTATTGAGACCAGACCGATTCGCAAAGATGTAATCAGAGATATTGGAATTTTTACCGGCTCTCTGCTACCGAAGTCACAGTTTATTGTCGCACCAAAGGTGGCCGGCTGGCTCAAAAAAATCTTAGTCAATATCGGTGATACGGTTCAACAAAATCAGGTGATAGCAATCTTAGATGACGAGGAATTTACCCAGCAGGTTCAACAGGCCAGGGCTGAATTACAGGTCGCTAAGGCAAACGCCGAAAACTGTACCAGCGACCTTGACATTGCCAAACGTGAGTATGAAAGGGCAAAGGCGCTTCGTGAAAAAAAGATCGCCTCCGCTTCTGAATTGGATGAATCCGAGGCTGCGTTTAATGCCTGCCAGACAAGGCTCAAAGTCTCATTCGCTCAGGTGGCTCAAAAGGAAGCTGCTCTAAAAACTGCTGATGTTCGACTTTCCTATACCAAGGTTCAGGCGTTCTGGGAGAACGGCGACCAGACCAGAGTTGTTGGTGAAAGATTTGTGGACGAAGGAGCGCTGCTGCAGGTGAATGAACCTATTGTTTCTATTCTCGAAAACAACCCGTTGACCGCAGTGGTTTACGTCATTGAAAGGGACTATCAAAAAGTCAAGGTAGGTCAGCAGTCTATAGTAACTACCGACGCCTATCCCGACAAAACTTTTACCGGCGGCGTTGTCCGCATAGCACCGCTTCTCAAAGAAAGTTCCCGTCAGGCCAGAGTTGAAATGGAAGTCCCAAATCCCGATCGTCTGCTCAAGCCGGGAATGTTTGTAAGGGCAAAAATTGAGTTCGCCAGGCATGATAACGCCATGCTGATTCCGTTCGCCGCTCTGGTCAGAAGAGAGGGCAAAGAAGGGATTTTTATTGCCGAGGCGAGCAATCTCAAGGCTCGTTTTGTTCCCGTAACAACAGGCATCATAAACGGCGAATTAGCTGAGGTAATAGAACCAAAAATTTCAGGTTTGGTGGTCACTTTGGGTAATCATCTTCTCGAGGATGGCTCAGATATTATGCTACCCGAGAATAAGGACTCGGAAAAGGTTCCCCAAAATATGGACATTAAATCTAATTCGGCATCAGTCAATACCAGGTCAGGAGATTCGCGATGAGAATCTCACGCTTTGCTGTCCACCGCCCGATATTCACGATTATGGTGGTTTTGATTGTAGTCCTCCTTGGCACTATCTCGCTATTAAGACTTCCTATCGACCTTATGCCGGATATTTCATACCCGACTCTCAGCATTTCCTGTGCTTACGAAAACGCCGGCCCTGAGGAAATCGAGGAGCTTATCACGCGTCCAATCGAAGAAGCCATGAGTGCTGTGCCCGGAGTGGATGAGGTAACCTCCGTTTCCGTCGAAGGCCAGGGCACCGTTCGGGTAACTTTCAGCTGGGGAACCGACCTCGACGCCGCAGCGAATGATATCCGTGACCGTTTGGACCGTGTTATCCAACGTTTGCCTGATGATGCCGACCGACCCACACTTCGAAAATTTGACCTCGCAAGCTTCCCAATCTTAATTCTTGGTGCCTATAGTAACCTCGACCCCGTCCAGACCCGACAGATTATCGAAGACCAAATAAAATATCGGCTCGAGCGTGTGCCCGGAGTGGCTGCCGTTGATATATGGGGAGGCCTCGAACGTGAGATTCATGTTAATCTCGACCCAGCCAAGATAAATGCGCTGGCCATACCGCTGGACGAGATTATGGGGCATATACTCGAGGGAAACGTAAACATTCCGGCGGGCACTATCGAAAGGGGAAATTTTGAGGTTACTATCAGAACACCAGGCGAATATACCGACCTCACGCAGCTACAGGACACTGTAATAGCGATTCGGCAGGGTGTGCCCATTCAATTGAGGGAAATCGCTTCCGTAGAGGATTCCTGGCAGAAGATTACAAGGATTGTCCGAGTTAACGGCATGCCGGGAATGCGGCTCTCGGTCAATAAACAATCAGGAAAAAATACCGTTGAGGTTGCACGTGGTGCACTTGAGGAACTTGAACGCATCAACCGTGATATACCACAAATTAAAATAACACCTATTCTTGACACATCCGATTATATCAAGCGCTCCATCAAAAATGTGGGCGCTTCTGCAATTTATGGAGGGATATTGGCTGTAATCGTGCTGCTTTTGTTTTTACGCAACCTGCGAAGCACTATTGTTATTGCGACCGCAATTCCGGTCTCAATCATAGCAACTTTTGCCTTGTTGTATTTCGGTAATCTTACTCTCAATATAATGACACTTGGCGGATTGGCTCTTGGAATCGGGATGCTCGTTGATAATGCAATTGTCGTTCTCGAAAACGTCTTTCGAATGCGGGAATCCGGCGACTTATTGGAGCATGCCGCCGTCAATGGCACTGAAGAGGTTACAAATGCCATCATAGCAAGCACACTGACTACAATGGTTGTCTTTTTGCCGCTGGTCTTTATGAGAGGCATGTCTGGTGTGATGTTCAAACAGCTCTCAATCGTGGTCAGCTTCTCGCTTCTATGCTCCCTTGCAGTAGCGCTGACGGTGGTGCCGATGCTCTCTGCACGTATTCTTCCTGCTGCTTCAAAAGATACACAGTTTAGGCAAACGTTCGGAAGCAGGATATTCGAAATTAGTGCACGATTTTTCAAACGTCTGGAAGACAGCTATAAAAGGCTCCTCCACCTTGCTTTAGATAATCGTACCTTTGTTGTAATTGTCGCGGTTTTAGTTTTGATTGCAAGTCTGATGCTTATTCCCTATGTCGGTGTAGAACTTATGCCCAGCACTGATGAGGGTGAGGTCCGGATCGACGGCGAAATGCAGGTCGGCACTCGCCTGGACTTGATGGATGGGAAATTTAAAGTCATCGAGGAAATCGTCAACGACTCCATACCTGAAATCCAAAATGTAGTTACAAGTATAGGTGGCTCCCGCTGGCGCGGAAGTGGCGGACATACCGGCAGTATTCGTATCTCACTGAAACCTCAGTCTCGGCGGTCGAGGTCCAGTGAGCAGATTTCTGCTGAGATGCGACGCAAATTAAGCAACATACCAGGAATGATTATTAGAACCCGCGCCGGTCAGGGATTGTTTATATTACGCATAGGCACCTCGGGAGCTGACAGGATTCAGGTCGAGGTTCGTGGGCACGACCTGCAGATGGCAGACGTGTTGGCCGCACAGGTCAAAGAAATTGTGGAATCAGTGGAAGGAATCACCGATGCCCGAATCAGCCGTGAATTAGGAAGTCCTGAAGAGCTGATTTTCATAGACCGCCAGAAAGCCGCCGATATGAGTCTGACCGTTTCAAAAATCGCAAATGCCCTTCAAACTATCATCTCAGGGACAAGGGCCGGCTACTATCGCCAGGCTGGGGACGAATACACGATTCTTGTTAAGCTCAGAGACGCTGAGAAAATGGACTTGAGAGATATTCTTGACCTAACACTTGTCAGTTCCAGAGGTCAGCCCGTTGTCCTTAGAAATGTCGTAAATGTGGCTCCTCAAAGCGGTCCTGTAGTAATTGAACGAAAGGACCAGGAACGCATCGTTACCATCTCGGCTGACATCAGCGGAAGGGACATGGGTTCGGTTATCTCGGACATACGTGGACTGCTGCGAGGCATCCCTGTACCGGCAGATTTTACTATCGCCTTCGGTGGTGATTATGAAGAGCAGCAGAAGTCATTTCGCGAACTCTTGCTCAGCTGCGTTCTGGCACTGGTGCTGGTTTATATGGTGATGGCCTGCCAGTATGAGTCTTTACGCGACCCTTTCGTTGTGATGTTTTCGGTGCCGCTGGCCGCGATAGGAGTTATTCTGATGCTTTTCCTCACGGGTACAACTTTTAACGTTCAGTCTTTCATCGGATGTATTATGCTGGGAGGAATTGTCGTCAACAATGCGATTCTTCTTGTTGACCATACCAACCTGCTGCGTCGCAAAGCCTCTATGCCGATTCGAGACGCTATTGAAGAAGCAGGCCGAAGACGCCTCCGGCCGATTCTTATGACTGCAATGACAACTATTACTGCCCTGGTACCTTTGGCCCTCGGCCTCGGTGAAGGAGGCGAAGCTCAGGCCCCTCTGGCAAGAGCCGTTATCGGAGGTTTGCTAAGCTCAACGTTGATTACACTCGTATTTGTCCCTGTTGTCTATTCTATTTTTGAACGCCGCAGCCTTGGCGGAACATCCGGCGGTGACAGTGATATGGAAAATATTTCAGATTAATGGCGATAGAAAAAGTGTTTGTTAAAAATTCAACCACAATATTTTGTGGCATAATATTGTTTATCAAGGCTGTCTTGCTGTCCTCATGCTTGTCACTCGATCCGGAACCCTACTCTGATTATATCGGGCCTGCAACTGGAGGTGATTTACCAAAGGACCAACAAAAGCGTCCAGTGAATAAACCTATTGATGCGAACGATACTACTATAACCAAAGCTCCTCTCGAAATAGGTATCCAGAAGGCGATTCTTCTCGCTATGGAAAACAACCGGTCGCTTATTGTGGAAAAAATGAATCCTGAAATAAGCCAAACTTTCGAAAAGGAGGAGCTTTCGGTATTTGACCCGGTCTTAGGCTCTGAAGTATCATCCAGAAGGTCTGTGGCTGAGAGGATGGGGCGAGCCACATCCGGTACCGAAAGTCAAATTGTGGATGCCGTTACAGGCTTGATTTCGCTGAACAAACTTTTCCCCACCGGCACAAACATCGGACTTGAGGGCAGCACAAGTTATACGGACTCATCTCTATATAGCGATACATTCACGTCCACTCGTCTTGGAGTCAGTGTTACTCAGGCGCTTCTGCAAGGGATGGATATCCGTGCGAATTTGGCACGCGTACATCAGGCCAGAATCGAGGCGCTTATTTCAGAGTATGAGCTGCGTGGTTTTACTGAGATTCTCTTAGAAGATGTCGAATCAAAGTTTTGGGATTACGCCCTTGCTCAAAGGCAAATTGAAATCTATACCAACTCACTCAATCTCGCCGAACAGCAGATGGGCGAGGTTCAGGAACGAATCAATATTGGACAACTCGCCGAGACCGAGCTGGCTGCTGCACAGGCCGAGGTCGCACTCAGGCGGGAAAACCTCATAAATGCAAGAAGTGACCTTGCCAAGGAACGTTTGGATCTGCTACGGCTGCTGAACCCGTCAGAGAATGTTAATTGGAACAGGGACATCATTCTTGAATATGAGACTGCGTTGCCCAGCATTGAACTTGATGATGTCGAACAGCACGTCCAGGTTGCGCTGAAAATGCGTCCGGACCTGAATCAGGCCCGACTACAGATACAACAAGGGGAGCTGGAAGTGATAAAAACCAAAAACGGGCTGCTTCCTAAGATGGATTTCTTTATTGCTTTTGGCAAGACAGGCTATGCAAATACCTTCAATCGCTCTACAAATAATATATTCGGTGATAGTTACGATGTTACCGGCGGCCTTGTATTCGAATATCCTCCGATAAGTCGAGGCGCTCGTGCCCGGCATAGTCGGGCTATTATCAGCAGTCAGCAGTTACTCGAAGCCCTAAAAAATCTCACCCAGCTTGTACAGGTCGACGTCCGCTCTGCTTACATTGAGGCGACTCGTGCACGCGAACAAATTGCCGCGACGGCCGCCACTCGTAATTTCCAGGAGGAAAAACTCCGCACCGAAACCGAAAAGTTCCGGGTGGGCAAATCCACTTCATTGCTCGTTGCCCAGGCCCAGAGGGACCTTCTTGCCAGTCAGATTGCCGAGATACAGGCCTTCGCTAATTATCTAAAGGCTCTGGTTGCTCTTTACAGGATGGAAGGCTCGCTGTTGCAACGCCGGGGCATTTCGGCACCGGGCATAAAACCCATCAATCTCGACAGCGAAAAATAACATGATTATGATCTAATTATCTCCGGGGCTATTGTAGGGACTTTTTTATCAGGAGATGCTTTGAGCGATTCCTTTCTTGCGGGATGATTATATTCTTTAAGCCCAAAGTAAGCCGTGGAGACAAATTTTCAATAATATCTCTCGATCTATTAGAAGAAGTGAATGGACCTTGTAGCTTTGTAGTGCAGGAACATTAATTGTGGACGATAATCGCTTGGCACCTTCCGCAGTTTGTAGCGCTTGAGCTCTACATCTTCTTGTGTTTCTGCGGCGTGCAAATCACGTTCGTCCGGTCTTCGATTTAGAATTGCTATCTAATAACGTCTGTCCCAAATAGTACGAAGAAATAACCTTTTTTCCTTCATATCTTTACTTGAACACAAAGCTGAACGCCTCAGAATTGATACATAGAATGGGCGGCAGGTCACAGCCTGACTCTTTCATATTGACTTTGCCTGTCGTAAATATATAATGTTCTATGCTTTGTATAATCGAGTGAAGCGTTTCTGAGAGTTTCGAGGAATTTAATATGTGGCGGAGAATTCTCCATTTCTTTCGTAAGCCGGCAGAGAGCGACAACCTCCTGGCCGAGTTCGAAGACACTCTAATGCTCATAGTTGATCCTGAGCAGCTAACCAATAATTTGCTTAGCAAACTCAAGGAGCTGATAAGTGTGGAAAAAGCCTTTGTATATCTTGTAAATCAGAGTGAGTCGTCTCGAAATTTCTCTCTGGTGGATAAGGTCTCTGAAGGCGCATCCCGGCTGCCGGTTCTCACCATTAATAGCAGAATAGTACAATGGTTCCGTGCAAATCGTCAAATCTTATTTTTTGGGGGAGACAAAGAGGTGATAAACTATTTGAGCTCAGAACTTCAACCGTTTCTGGATTTGTCTGTTAATCTGGCTTTCCCTCTTATTTCGATGGATAGATTAATTGGCATAGTGTTCCTGCATATAAGTCGGGAGCCGCTGAATAAGATTCAGATTGCGAATTTGCAAGTGCTCGGCAAACAGGCTGGTTTAGCGTTTGAAAATGCCCTTCTTTTCAAGGAGCGCTTACGCCAGAATGAACGAATGTTCCGCGCCGAGCAATTAGCCACAATGGGCCAGTTTGCTGCGGGGATCGCACACGAGCTTCGAAATCCCCTGACGGCGATTCGCAGCACGATACAGTACCTTGCGGGCGATTTTGCTGGAGACACGGACCAAAGGAAACTCGCTAATGACATATTGGATGAAGTCGATAGACTCAATAATATTGTGGGTAATCTACTTTCGCTTGCCCAGCCTGCCGAGAGTAACCCGGAAGAGATAGATATTTCTCAAGAAATCGAACACTGCCTGAATTTCATTAAGGCTAAAGCTAAAAGTCAGAATGTCAAGTTACAAACAGATTTCGAGAACAACCTCCCCAAGCTTACCTTCGACCCGGCCGAGTTACGTCAACTGCTTTTGAATGTCGTGATGAATGCTCTGCAAGCTATGCCCAAAGGTGGAACACTCTCAATCAGAACTAATCAGTTGACGGATGGAGGCCCTGGCTATACCTCAGGCCTCAACAGGCTGTTGATACGGGTTGAAGATGAAGGAGCCGGAATAGACTCTAACCTGCATGAAAAGGTTTTTGAGCCTTTTTTCACGACAAAAGCCGGCGGGACAGGTCTCGGACTGGCCATTTGCAATAGTATTGTCAAACGATATAATGGAGAAATCTGGGTAAAGAAAGCTAAAAGTGGCGGTACAGAAGTCAATATAACATTGCCTGTAAGCTAAACACAGCTCTCTGGAGTCAAGTCACATGAAGAAACCCAAGGTTCTTATTATTGATGATGAGGCTGGCATATCTTCCATCTTGTCCGCACTATTAACGAAGAACGGTTACGAAGCAGAGGTTGCCAATTCCGGTGAGTCGGGGCTTGACGCGTATGCTCAATTTATGCCGGCCGTTATTCTGTTAGACCTTAAAATGCCGGGAATCGATGGCATAAAGGTAATGGAAATACTTAATAAACAGCTCGACGCCGACTGCAAAATTATAATAATGACCGCACACGGAGAGGTTCGTTCTGCAGTTGAAGCAATGAAGAAGGGAGCTTTCGACTATCTCGAGAAGCCTTTTGATAACGACGAGCTTCTGGCCATAATATCTCGGGCGATAGAGATGGTAACACTCAAACGGAGGGTCAAGCAGTTGGAAGACCAGCTTGAAGAGACCTACCGGTTTGAAAATATTGTAGGTGTCTCGGACAAGATGAAGTCAACATTCGCTCTCATGCGTAAATTTGCTGCCACTGACGGCACGGTATTAGTCTGCGGCCAGAGCGGTACAGGCAAAGAGTTAATAGTGCGGGCAATTCATCAGGCCAGTAAACGTAAATCCGGGCCATTTGTTGTAGTCAACTGTGGCGCCATACCCCCGAATCTAATCGAGAGTGAGTTTTTTGGTCACGAGGCAGGTTCATTTACCGATGCCAAGGAGCTTAGGGTAGGCAAATTTGAATCTGCTAACGGCGGAACTTTGTTTCTTGACGAGATCAGCGAACTGACTCTTGAAGCACAAGTGAAGCTTTTGAGGGTTATCGAGGAAGGGACTTTTTCTCGTGTGGGTAGTAACATGCCCATTGCGGTCGATGTCCGTGTAATGGCAGCAACGAACCGAGACTTGGCAGATATGGTTGAGCAAGGAAAATTCAGGGAGGACCTTTACTGGCGATTGAATGTTCTGAGCTTGAATGTTTGTTCACTGCGTCAGCGCAAAGAGGATATTCCAATACTGGTGGATTACTTCCTTGAGAGGTATGCTACACCGCTGGGAATAGAACAGCCTGCCGTTTCTGATAAAGCGATGGAATTATTGATGGCTTATGATTGGCCGGGCAACGTAAGAGAACTGCAAAATTGCATTTATAGCGCGATGACGATCGCGAGCGGCCCGACCATTGAACCTGCTGACCTGCCAAGGCGAATTTACCTTGATTCGGAGCCGTCAGAAGTAACCAGTGTTATATCAGGGCGAATATCACTCGCCGAGACTGCCGCTCAGGCCACAGCGAAAGCCGAGCAGGAAGCGATTAACAAGGCCCTTTTGGAGAGCGGGGGCAATCGTGAAAAGGCTGCTGAGCTGCTTGGCATCGGCAGGAAAACTCTTTACCGCAAGTTGAGACAATACGGAACAGAATAATTCACTTGTTTGATATTAGCGTGTCATTCGTGACCCAAGTGTGTCATTGATGACCCAAGTGTGTCATTCGTGACCCACTGGATACCGCAACGGCAGCATCTCTTAAAGGTATTTTTGGTCTCTATCTCTTTTCAACTCAACGACTTACGAAAGTTGCACAGGACCAGGCCTATTTTGGCACGCCTTTTGCAAAAACAAAACTACAGGTTTAGTGAAGTAAATCGGGCATCAAGAAGCTAAATTCTTGAGATATGATATAACGTACAATAAAGAAAGGAAGCCCCCCATGATTTGGAAAATAGCTAAAAAGGAGTTTTTGCTGAACCTGATGACGTTCAAATTTGCCGTGGGGACAATAGTTTGTGTGGTCCTGACAGCCGTCTTTATGCCCATCCTGGTTGGTGACTATCAGCAAAGATTGAAGGACTACAATGAGAATGTGGCTGCTAATGAGGCTGAGCTTCGAAAAGTCAAAGTTTACAAGAACATAACGCCTACTGTTTATCGACCACCAAACGTTTTGTCGGTCTTCAGCGAGGGGATAGATAACCAGTTGGACAGTTCAGAGAAAATCGACATTCTTGCCGGAAGTAACGTCTTTTTGGAAGCCGAAGCAAAAGGAGACAATTCCTTGCTTTCGGTTTTTCCCGTTTTAGATGTAACACTGATCTTCAAAATCTTAATGAGTATTCTGGCCATTCTGATGGCTTACGATGTCATCTCGGGTGAGAGAGAACAGGGAACACTTAAGCTTATTCTATCAAATACGGCAGCTCGTTATAAGGTGCTTCTCGGCAAACTTGTTGCAGGGCTGATGACATTGATTGTGCCTGTGACAGCCTCATTTATATTGTGTCTTTTAATTCTTCTGTCTTCAAATATGGTCAGCTTGACTGGTGCACAGTGGTTTCGCATTGCGTTAATGTATTTTGCTTCCTTAGTTTTTGTTACTGCAATGTTCAACCTTGGTTTGTTACTTTCATGTTTAAGTAAAAACTCTGCAATCTGCCTGGTCTTTGGGCTGTTCCTCTGGCTGTTGCTTGCAACTATCCTTCCCAATGCAAGTGCTTATATTGCTTCCCAATTAAAACCCATCGAATCACCGGAAGAGTTTTCTGGAAAAGTCAAAGCGGTTACAGACCGGCGTGGTAGTGAAATCAAAGAATTGACCAAAGACATTAAAGGCGATGGAAGTGAAGCAGCAACCGATGCACCTGGGGCCTTTGGGCACACATATTATCATCTATGCAATAAAAGCTCTATGGACTACGACCGTAAAACATACCCTATCACGGAACCTGTTAAGATCAAGTATTTTGACAAGGTGTTGGGTGTGAAGGAGATGCATCTGAATGACCTCATAAGGCAAAAACAGTTTGCAGACAACATTGCGGGCGGTTCACCAATAGTTCTTTACGAGAATTTAATGTCAGTGTTGACAGGAACGGATTTCGGAAATTTCAAATGTTTCAAAAACAATGTAAGGACTTATGGAAATGAGGTTTCTGATTATATTCGTTCCAAAACAGAAAATTTTGCTTTGACTTCTTACTTCACACCATGCAAGGAAGGAGATTACGAAAAAGTTATAGGAGTACTTTATAAACCGATCCTGGAGGCCAAAGACAAAGAGAAGAAAGCTAAACTTATGGAAGCCGCTACGAAGCGGTATGAGCAAATGCTGAAAGAAACGCCTTCTCTTGACTTGCAGGATTTTCCCGAATTCACTTATCAGCCGCAAGGCATCAGGGAGACTCTTCAACAAGCAATTTCCAACATAGGACTTTTGATCTTCGCAAGTATTCTCTTTTTCGCGTTATCCTTTGTGGCGTTTCTCAAATACGACGTGAGATGAACTGCAATTATATTGAATATGAAATTGGTATTCGTGGAGAAGTATTATGATCAGCCAGATAGTGCGTAAGGAAATCTTAGAGAATTTTTTGAGTTTGCGTTTTGTCCTGTCGCTACTTTTAGTCATCTTAATCTTTGCTGTTAGTGGCTTTGTGTTTATAAGTAAACACGAACAGCAGTTGCAGGACTACTCGAAAGATACTAACAGGAGCCTGTCGAATCTAAGAGACCAAACCAGTAGACTCTATAGATTAGCTATTAACAAGCAAGAAGTTTATAGAAAGCCGAAAGTACTGGCTCTTTGCGCAGAAGGATTTGAAAAATCCATTCCCAATCACTTCAGATTCAATGCGTTTTCAGGAGACTATCCTCAGATCAGAGTAAGAACAAATGCTTTGCTCTTTCGTTTCTGCGACGTGGATTGGGTGTTCATCATTTCTCTCTTTCTTAGCTTTGGTGCCCTTATTTTTGCTTATAACAGTATCTGCGGAGAAAAAGAGACCGGAACCTTGAGACTAATGTTGGCAGGATCAATACCTCGTCACAAGGTTCTCTTGGGTAAGTACCTCGCTCTAATGTTCACACTTGGAGTGCCTATTCTATTGGGTATTTTGATTAATCTTATCATAGTCACTTCCTCCGAGAATATTAGTATCGATGCAGGGCAATGGTATAAGATTTTTGTCATTATCATTTTCTCGTTTTTATATCTGTCCATTTTCGTGCTGTTGGGGATGTTTATATCCAGCAGAACAAGTCGTTCGGCAAATAGTATGGTAATTCTCCTGTTTCTTTGGGTCGGCTTAGTCATATTGGTTCCAAGTTTTGGAAGGATTGTTTCCAAAACATTCCAAAAAGTTACAACACAGGCAGAAATGCAAAGGAGACTTAGCGAATTGATGGAACAAATGTTTCAAGATATGTTATCCGGAAAATATGGCGAGAACGCAGGTAGCGCCGCTCCTCTTGAGAGCGGAATTTGTAACCCGCCTGCACGGGCTCGTTTCTACAATGCTGGAATTGAGGAAAGAAATAAGATTATGGATGAGCACCTCAACCAAATGACGGCCCAGGTGGTAATTGGACGTCGGTTCACACGAATTTCACCCACCGAGATCTACAGACAGGCATCTGAGACAATTACCGGGACCGGTATTGGACGCTTTTCGGAACTGCGTCGCCAGATTAGCCGGTATCAGGGAGATTTCAAAGAATACATTCGCAGCAGGGATGCCGAAGATCCAAATAGTCTTCATCTACTATATGACGAAATGTATACTGCAAGTTTGTGGAGAACCATATCTCATAAACCTGTCGATTTTGATACCGTGCCGAAGTTTCAGGAGCTAGACCTTGCCCTCGGCCAATCTCTAAAATTGGCCATCTGGGATATTGGACTTCTGGCACTATTCAACCTTGTCTTCTTTGCAGCTTCTTTTGTATCGTTCTTGCGATACGATGTAAGATAATAAAGGAGGAAAATCTGATATGGTCTGGAAAATAGCTAAAAAAGAATTTCTGCTGAACCTGATGACGTTCAAGTTCGCAGTGGTAACAATCGTGGAAACCGAGACAATTGTTGGAATTTTCAAAAGTTGGGAGTAAAGCTTAGTAGAAGATAAAAAGCAATAGAGCGGTAATTTGTAAAATGGGTAAAAACACAAAGCTATCATGAAACAGTGGAGTAATTAAGCAGTTAAATTCAATCTTATAAGATTCAGAAAGGGCGGAATTATGAAGAAGTGGATTGCCATAGCTGTCATATTGATGTGCTGTCTTGTGTATGCAATTGTTAAACTTAGCATGTCAGAATACCAAAGCATGTCACAAAACCAAAATGCGAATAGCCGGGCTCAAGAGACGCAAAGTGCAAAACAAATAAATGCTGATAACACTGATAAGGCAACACCTGAAGAAGATTCTGGTTCTGATCGTCCTGTTGTTCAGGTCGATGTTCCTGCTGCCCAGGTCGAAGCCGTTATCAAAGCCTTTAGCGAATTTAAAAGTGCCCTCAAGAGTGAAGATTATGAGAAGGTATGGCAGTCGATTTCGGAACACGACAAAGGTCAGGAAAGCTTTGAGGACTTCAAAAAGAAAATGGCTGGCAATCTTCAAGCTTTTCTAGCTGAACTGATGAGATTAATTATAGAACCGGAGTCTACCATTATCATTGAGGGTCGTGTGGGATTACATATTACGACCCCTGACGACGAAGTTTATTATATGTTCTTCATTCAAGAAGATGGGCAGTGGAAATTCTATGGTATGGAACCTGCCGGGAAAGTGGATGCCTCAAAAGAATGATTCTCATAATGTAAAAGCTTATCATCAGAGCGTCTTAATATACATTATGTCAAAGGTTCGACCGCGTAAGAGGAATCCGACATGATTTGGAAGATTGCCAAGAAAGGGTCCCTGCTGAATTTATTCTCAGCGAGATTCGTTATCGCTATCAGACCTTTGCAGAAGCCTTCGGTACAGGTTGGGTCGACATATTATTACTTTTTCTTTTTAACATTCTATTCTTAGTCGCGGCCTTTATAAAGTTCAAGAAATACGACGTGCGGTAAGAAAGGAAGGAAATCATGCTAAAGTCAATAATCAGAAAAGAGATACTTAATAACCTTCTCAGTTACAAGTTTTCGATAATAATTATTCTTTCCACAATATTGATTCTCGTCAGCATATTCGTTATGTATCGCGATTACTGGCTGGCCCTGGAAAATTATGAAATCTTGCAGATGAAATCCGAGGGTCCTGTTGTAGTTATTCCGCCAACACCATTGGGCATCTTTGCCAAGGGGCTGGACGAGAATTTATGTCGCTCCTATGGAATCGGATTAAGTGGACAAATCAGCGTAAGCAGCAAACAGCAGTCGGTGAACAAACTTTTCAAGCTTTTCACAGCACCGGACTTGCTGTATGTCATCAAGGTCATACTGTCTCTTTGTGCGACGCTCTTTGCTTTTAACATAGTTTGCGGTGAAAAAGAAATAGGAACATTGCGGCAATCGCTGAGCTGTAGTTTAAAAAGGCCGATCCTTATTATCGGCAAATGGATCGGCGGATTTAGCAGCTTTATCCTGCCTTTCTTTATCGCTGTACTTTTGGGCACAATTTTCGTCACCTTATCGCCTATGGTAGATATGAATCCGAACAATTGGCTAAAACTGGGGCTGTTCCTCTTAAGCAGCATGATCTATTTAGCTGTTTTCTTTTCTTTGGGCTTGTTGATTTCCTGCCTTACACATCGTTCTTCTACATCTTTGGTTATTTCTTTATTTGTCTGGACTATTCTTGTCTTTCTCATTCCGAATCTGGGCAATATTCTGGCCCGTCAATTTGTCGAAATTCCGACGGTTCAGCAGCTTGAGCTAAAACTTGAACAAAGTTGGACCAAGAATAGGTTTGAGGAACACTGGGCGGATCCATCTGAGCATGAGAAAATGTATAGCCGCATGGGGGCAGAAAACGATAAATTAACCGAAGATTATCGCAACCGTTTCAATAGACTGGTAAAAGTATCTCAAAATATCACCCGATTTTCCCCGGCTGCTGCATTTACCTTCCTGGCGACAGACATTACGGGAACTGGTATGGCAGAAGAACGAAAGTTAAAAAGGGCGGTTTTGGAATACCTAAAGGATGGGGATGATGATAAGGGCGATAAGCCGGTTTTTAGTTATCGGCGCAGTTCAATCAGAGAGGTTTTAGGCCCAGAGGGCTTGAGTAGTTGTTTAATTCTCATTTTGTTTAACATACTGTTTTTCGTAGGGGCGCATGTGGCTTTCCTGCGATATGATGTGCGCTAATTTTAATCAAAGGAGAATATCGATGTTAAAAACAATCATAACAAGAGAGTTTTTGAACAATATCCTTAATTTGCGGTTTATGATAGGGCTTGTTTTGTGCATCATTGTCACCTTTGTCTGTATTATCATTCTGGCCCATGATTATCAGAAAGAACTGGCCGATTACAATCTTCGAGTCAATTTGCAGGATGAATTCCTGAGAAATTATGCCTACCGAGATGGGCTTTTCCGGCTGATTCCCCGGCAGAAGCCGCCGGAAAGGTTTCGACCGCTCATAATTGGCATTTCAGGCGACGAGAATGTGGAGTCTTTTGATGATAATCCCTTACCCATACTCTTTCCTCCTTTTGACTTCTTATTTATTGTGACGATTATTATGAGCTTGCTGGCGATTTTATTTTCTTACGATGCTATAGCCGGCGAACGACAAAGCGGCACGTTGAGATTAGTGATAGCCAATTCCATATCCAGAACAAAGATTCTTTTTGGTAAATTCATAGGAGGTGCCGCCAGCCTCCTAATACCATTTATCTTATCACTTCTGGTTGGGGCACTTTATATTTCAGTAAATCCGTCTATCCAGTGGGATGGCTCGGCATGGGCGGAATTTGGCCTATTAACCGCAGCTTCGGTTACTTTCATCACGTTGTTTTATCTTTTGGGGCTTATGATATCTACGTTTTCCCGATATCCGGCTACTTCAATTTTGAATTGTCTTTTCCTCTGGGTACTTCTGATTCTGGTGATTCCCAACTTATGCCCCCATATCTCAGCGCAGCTTTGTCGTATTCCTTCGATCAAAGAAACTGAAAGGAAGGTTAAGGAAATTCGGAGTCCTTCTCTTGAAGTATTTCGGGAACTTAGGGATGAAGCTAAAAAGAGATTGAAAAGCCATTATGGCAAACTATGGTCTGAATTTGAATCAATGCAATTCGGGGGTATTGGTGACTTTTTTTCAAAAGTTGACCCTAAGTATCTAGAAGCAGCCCATCAGCGAGCAGCCGCCGATCCTAACTTTAAGGCCATGATGGATGCATTCCGTGAGGAGGTTGAAAAGGCACGGAAAGAACTTATACGTATCCGAGGGGAATCTGATAAGCTTTGGTACGACTTTCATGCAAAAGCCGCCTTTCAAACAAAGCTTGCTAAAAACCTTGCCTGCATTTCACCTTTGGCAAATTTTGTTTATGTTGCCAGAGATCTGACGGGAACGGGGCTGCGTAGTTTGGAGTACTTTGAGCAAGTTAAAGATGAATATGGAAATCAGTTTGGGCTATATGCGAATAAAAAGGTTCAGGATGCGCAGAAAAATGACCCAAAGTTTACATGGGCCTCTTTTCTTGATTTAGGTGATTACCCACGCCTTGAGTTCAAAGAGGAGGCGTTGAAAGACAAATTAGTCGAAGTGCTGCCTTACTGGGGAATACTCGTTTTGTTTAATGTGGTGTTTTTTGTGTCGGCGTTTGCGGAGTTCATGAGATACGACGTACGATAAGAAAGAAGATACGAAATTCAAATCCCGGCAAGCCGGGAAAATGCGAAATTTAGAGAGAGAGAAAAATGGAAATTAGGCAAACCTACAGAGTTGTTTTTTTGATGGCCATCGTATTGTGTTGGTTACATTTGGGACAGGGCGATGTTCTTGCGGACAAGAAGCTTGACCCTTCACTTTTGCAGATTGAACAACGCCTTGAAGAAGAAACTAAAACGGGTCCTTCGGAGCCTAACTCGCTCACATACCTGCGGGCAGTTGGAGAACGGCCGGCGCGAACCGTATCTCCCAGACAGATGAAAGCCAAACGCGTGCTGACTCTCGAAGAATGCCTGCAATTAGCCTTCGCTAACAGTAACGAAATCAATCAAGCACGCCAGCAAATACTTGCCGTAGGAGGAAGTAAGCTGGTTAACAATTCAAGGTTTTTGCCCACAATTGAGCTAATCAGCCAATATGAGCATTTTAGAAACTTCGGGTCCGACAATGTCACTGATGATGCACATAATATAAGTGCGATAATCAGCCAGCGGATTCTTGAATATGGTAAAGACCACCCTCTCGATGTTAGCTTGCGTGACGAGCAGCGTAGTGCGCTGTTCAATTATGAAAATAAGGTCGCCGGTATATTCTCGGATGTGCGCAGAGCATTCTTTTTCATAAAGCTAAAAGAACAGCAGATTGCCACCCGCCAGGACCTGCTTAAGCAGTTCGAGAGGCAATACCAAATAAAGCAGCAGAGGATGGACGCGAATAATCTGAGTGTCAGAATGGAGGTTCTGACGGCCTACTCAAATGTCCTCAATGAAAAATCGGAGATAAATGCTTTAGAGCGTGAAAGATTCAATCGTAAGATGGACTTATTACGATTTATTGGCTTGCCGGTCGGTGCCGACCAGGTGGAATTCGATGGCCAAAGGGACAGTTTTGGTCTCGACGATTTTGATATGGATGGAATGATTCGCCTTGCCCTTGCCCAGAGCAGCCAGGTGGCATTAGTCGAAGCCTATGTGGCCGAGAAGCAAAGGCTTCTGGACCAATTACGTTATGAATACGTCCCGGACCTGCGTATCACCGGGGGCTATCAGGATAAAAACAGTAAGGTCGGCGCAGACCTTATTAACCAGGATGATACCTGGGGTTTAGACATATTTGGTCAGCCAATGGTACCGGGATTGAAAGAAGATAGAACGCAAAGCCTGGGTATATTCGGCAATGAATTAACTTTAGGTGGGCCCGACCCCGGGTGGTTCGCAGGCTTACAATTGCGGATACCCATCTGGGAAGGGGACTCGCGCAAGGGCAGGCAAATCAAGGCCAAGGCTGTGCTCAACGGCTTAAAAGCTGCAGTCGAAGACCAAAAGGATTTAATCGAGCTGGCGGTGCGCCAGAGTTACAAGTTCCTCGCGGAGCAGAAATTCCAGGTTGAGTTGGCGCAGGAAAATGTCAATATCGAGAACCAGAGATTCTCAATAAAGACCGAACTGAGAGATGTCGGCAGAATCACTGATGATGAATTGGAGACTTTTCGTGGGAAGTTCTTTGGTGCTCAAGATAGCTTATTCAGTCAGCAGGAGCGATTGATTGAAAGTCAGGAAGACCTGCGTTTGGAAATACGTTATTTTAAGTAGGAGTTTATTTGAAATGAGCAGAGTCAATAAATTCAGATGTGTTTTGCTGGTAATATTTATGTCATTATTGACCATTTCAGCATACGCACAGCAGGAAGAGCCAGAGGCACCAATAACAGAAACGGAACAGATAACTAAGACCCGCACCCGCACAGAACTTTTGAATGAGCTTAGTCTTAGAGCGGCTCTGGTTGACCTGGAACACGCCAAAGAAACATACGAGCGCTACAAAAGCATGTACGAAGACGCCCAAAGGCTTTTTAAAAAGCAGATTGTGTCCCAGAAAGAACTTGACGATGCTCTGTCGGACTATACCCAGGCCCAGCAGCAGCTCAAGCAGGCTGAAATCCAGCTTGAACAAACGAAGCTGAATTTTCTCGCAAACGCAACACATATTACCATTATGGAAGCCAAGATGTACTTCGACAGCCAAGGCCAGCGAAAGCTTGACCTGGTTCTCAGAAATACGTCCAACTTGGCGCTGGCCGAATCAGCGCTGGGTTTGACTGAAGGTGGAAGTGAATCACAATTAAAATCAGACTGGCAAAGCCCTGAGCAGATACGGGCCTTGCTTAACATTGAGAATATTTTTGTCTCGATCGTCAATAACTTATCGAGCATAGGCAAACCTTATGAAGAAATAATACCCGTACTGCCTTACGGTAAGCAAGAAAAGCTTACCTTTACATTACTAACGGATGTCCAGGAGGCGGGAGTGAAATTACAATACCTGGACCATACCGTAACGGAAATGATTTTCCTTGAAAAGGAATCGCTACAAGAGAAACCCACCGCTGTAGCATTGCAGTTTTCTCTCGAAGGCCAGCTCGGAAGTGATATTGGCTACGAATTGAGTCTTGAGATGCTGGTGACGTCCGAGCACAACTTTACTTTATGCGTGACCAATATGCCGCCACAAATCAACTGTTTCTTTCGCGAAAGCGGTTCTCGCATCACCAGTGTCCGTTTTTCCAAAGAAGTCAGCAAACACAACCTGACCCTAAACGCTTCAATCCCACAAAAACTCGATGTTAGTATGATCGACAAAAAGATCGACTTTCAGGCATGGATAGCCACATCTACTCAGCTTGATAGTATCAATAAGCTCAAACGTCAATATATAGCTGGTACTATCCCGGTCCAGGAACTTGAAGCAATAGGGGCTGCTCGAGTGGACCTTACCCTGATTCCCAAAGGAACCGGTCGGCTGGAGATTCTGATAAACAATCTCTTCGAGGAAATAAAGCCGCAGCAGGACGTCCATATCAAGGCTGACCTGCACAATGATGGCACTCTAACGTTGTTTAATATCGCTCCGGAGATATCGCCCCCGCTGGGCTGGACGGCTGAAGTTTTGCCGAAGCTGGTGGAAGAACTGTCGCCGAACGATAAGCGACCGATACAAATACATCTTAGCCCTGGTGAGGACGTCGGCGTAGGCGAATACGAGGCCCAGATCGAGGCAAGGGGCCAAAGCGGCAGTGAGGTCGTGGAGGCACTGGAGAAACGGCTCAAAATCCGCATCAGCGCCAAGACGAATATTACCGCTACACTGATACTCGTTTTGGGGCTGGTTGCACTGATAACCGGAATAGTATTCATGGGAGTAAAACTAAGCCGAAGATAGAAAGATAGAGAACAGGAAATGATATGGAAAATCGCTAAGAAAGAGTTTCTGCTGAATTTATTCTCAGCCAGGTTCGTTATCGCCATCAGACCTTGGCAGAAGCCTTCGGTACAAGTTGGGTCGACATATTATTACTTTTCCTTTTTAAAATTCTATTCTTAGCCGCGGCCTTTATAAAGTTCAACAAATACGACCTGCGGTAAGAAAGGACAGAAACCATGCTTAAGTCAATAATCAGAAAAGAAATACTTAATAACCTTTTCAGTTACAAGTTTTCGATAATCATTATTCTTTCCACAATATTGATTCTCGTCAGCATATTCGTTATGTATCGCGATTACTGTCTGGCCTTGGAGAATTATGGGATATTGCAGCCGAAATCCAATGAGGCCATTGCGATTGTTCCACCCACTCCACTGTCTATTTTTGCCAAAGGGCTGGATAAGAATTTATGCCGCTCTTATGAAATAGGATTTGCTGGACAAATCAAGGTTGGCAGCAAACAGGAATCGGTGAACAATCTTTTCAGGTTGTTTACAACGCCTGACCTGCTGTACATTGTTAAAGTCATACTGGCCCTTTGCGCCATGCTCTTTGCTTTCGACATGGTTTCGGGTGAAAAAGAAGTAGGAACGCTCCGCCAATCCTTGAGCAACAGCGTGAAAAGACCAATTCTGATGGTTGGGAAATGGATTGGCGGGTTTATCAGTTTCGTTGTTCCTTTTTTCATCGCTGTTCTTTTAAGCACTATCCTGGTGACTATGTCTCCTCTGGTACAGATGGATGGAGAGAATTGGGCAAAACTGGGCATGTTTCTCTTTAGCAGCGTGCTCTATTTGGCAGTTTTTTTCTCTTTAGGATTGTTGATTTCCTGCCTCACGCACCAATCTTCCTCATCGCTGGTTATTTCTTTGTTCCTTTGGGCAATGCTGGTCTTCTTCATTCCGAATCTTGGCAATATCATGGCTCGTCAATTGGTGGAGATACCCACGGTACAGCAGCTTGAGGTAAAACGTTCGCAAATTTGGATCAAGGAGGTTTTTGAGAGAATTAATAGAGGGAAGAATGTCCGCGAAGTGGTGGGGTCCATTAACTCAGAAAACGATAAGCTTATTGCCGATTACCGCAATCGTTTTGATAGGTTAGTCTCAGTGTCTCAAAATATCACCCGATTTTCACCGGCTGCGGCTTTCACCTGTCTGGCAACCGACCTGATGGGAACAGGCATATCAGAGGAGCGCAGATTAAAGACGGCCGTTCTGCAATATAAAAATCTTGTCTGGAATCTCGAAGGCGATTTACCGGCTTTTGCTTTTCATCGCAGTTCAATCAAGGAGGTATTGGGTTTCGGAGGGCTGGCCAATCTTATGATTCTTATTTTGTTCAATATGCTTTTTTTCGTCTCTGCGTATGCAGCTTTTCTGCAGTATGATGTGCGATAATTTTAGATTGGAAACAACCAAAGGAGAAGACTATGTTAAGCGCGATCATTTCCAGAGAATGTTTAAGCAATATTCTTAATTTACGATTTATAGTTGGGCTTGTTTTGTGCGTGATTATCAGTGTGGCTTGTGTCATGATTTTGACTCATGACTACCAGCAGGAAATGGCCGATTACAATCTTCGCGTAAATTTACAGGATGAATTCTTGAGCAAATACGCTCATAGAAATCGTATAGGCGGGATGATTACTTCACAGAAGCCCCCTGAACGGTTTCGGCCCTTAATCATTGGGATTCCGAGAGAAGCGAATTTGGGTTCTTTTGATGATAATCCATTGCCCGTGCTATTTCCTCCGCTTGATTTTCTATTCATCGTGACGATTATTATGAGTTTGTTGGCGATGTTATTTTCTTACGACGCTATAACCGGAGAACGCCAGCGGGGGACTTTAAGATTGGTAATATCCAACTCCATACCAAGAGCAAAAATACTTTTGGCCAAATTCATTGGCGGTACCGCCAGTCTGCTCATCCCGTTTATTTTATCGCTTCTCGCCGGGGCGCTTTATATCTCCATAAATCCGGCTATCCAATGGGATGGTTCAGCATGGGCAGAGTTTTCTCTATTAATAGCAGCTTCCGTTACCTTTATTTCATTGTTTTATCTGTTAGGACTTATGGTTTCAACATTTTCTCGATATTCTTCTACATCAATCCTGACCTGCCTTTTCCTCTGGGTATTGCTGATTCTGGTAATTCCCAATATGTGCCCCTTTATCTCAGCCCAGCTTTATCGTATTCCTTCAATTAATAAGATTGAAAGGCAGGTCGAACATCTTCTTGACACTGAGCGTGACGAATTGGGAAGGAAGTTTTCGAGAGAAGTACTTAAAAAATTTGCCACTCAGTATGGCGTCATTTATTCTGAATTTGAATCGCTGGAATTTGGCGGGCTCTGGGGCAGATGCAGTCCCGAGAATCGCAAAGCAACACAACAGCGAGCGGCTGCCGACCCTGAATTTAAGGCCATGGTAGATGCTTTTCGGGAGCAGATCAATCAGGCATGGACCAAGGCCAATCGTATTCAAAGAGAGAAAGCCGAGAAAATCAGCCATGATAGGGATACGAAAGTTGCTGCCCAGAACAAAATTGCTAAAAACCTTACCTGTATTTCTCCCTGCGCAAATTTCATTTATGTTGCTACAGACCTGACGGGAACGGGTCTGCGCAGTTTCGACTATTTTGATTGGCTCGATGGAGAATACGGTAAAATGTTTTGGCCGTATTTGCAAAGAAAGGTTCAAGATGCGATGAAAAAGGATCCGACATTTGAGACAAATTCTTTTCTGGATATAAGCGACCGCCCTCGTTTTGTATTCAAAGAGGAACCATTAAGAGACAAATTGGATGCAGTACTGCCTTACTGGGGGATACTCGTTTTGTTTAATGTCGTGTTTTTTGTGGCGGCATTTGCGGGGTTCATGAGATACGACGTGCGCTAGATCGGTTTGGAGATACGAAAATGTTAGGAATACTTATCAAAAAGGAAATCACTGAGACAATGCTGGACTTGCGTTTTTGGGTCGTGACGGCACTATTCTTGATTCTGATTCCCCTGGGCATGTACGTCAGCCGGAAAGACTATGAGCGTCGGCTGGCCAATTACCAGCAGGAACAACAGATGTATCGTCAACATTATGGCAAGGACGTGGGGCCTTACGTGGAAGCGCAAGGATTCAGACCGCCATCCCTGCTGAGCATATTTGCACTGGGCCTCGATCCTTTCATGCCTGACAAAGCCATTACCTCCCGGTCCGGCCTGGTTCGTGCCGCCAAGGAGCCGGGGATTGACAATCCTGAATCGCTCCTATTTGGAAAGGCCGATTACCTTTTCAACGTGAGTTTCATTGTCTCGTTGGCAGCGTTGATTTTCACCTTTAATCGTATTTCAGGTGAGCGAGAGAAAGGGACGCTGCGCTTAATGATTTCAGGCTCTATACGCCGGGGCGAGATACTTCTGGCGAAGATCGTAGGCAACTACCTTGTTTTGCTCGTTCCATTCGTCATCGCTTTCTTGGCTGCTCTGATAATCCTGAATGCTTCATCCGTCATATCGGTTTGGTCATCAGGGCTCTGGCCTGCCTTGTTGGTCATTATAATTGTTACGCTGCTGTTAATTCTGGTAATGGTTAGTCTTGGCATCTGCGTATCCACTCTTACGTATGGCTCTATTGCCTCAATTATGATGCTGTTTCTCGTCTGGATTATTGCGGTACTGGGGATACCCAAGATCAGTCCCATGATTGCAGAAGCCGTCTATCCCATCGAGTCTAGGAAAGTCGTTGACCTTGCGGCGAGAATTGCACGAGAGGATATCGAAGGAGAGTTCAACAAGAAGAAAGAGGAGCTATTCGAGAAATGCTGTACGGAATTTGGAACGACCTGGGAAGACATTGCGGTAGAGCCCAGAACTGACGCTGAGAAACAGGCATACGCTAAATATGACCGCGAGGTGCTGGCCCTTGATAGTGAATGCCAGAAGCGCGTGGCCGATGCCATCAGGAAGCTGGAACAGGATTACAGAAACAGACGCAACGTCCAGGCATCTCTTGCTGTGAATCTATCCAGGATCTCGCCTGTGAGCTGCTGCACGTACCTCGTTTCAGGACTCTGTGGAACGGGTCCCGACGAGCCCGACCGATTCATCTGGAATGCCGAACGGTACCAGGAGCAAGTCAAAGCCGCCATTTACGACAATTGGGTGGTAAAGACCTATCGTATGGGAGAGCCGCTGCCAAACATACGAGTACGACAGACAGAGGGATTTGACCAATCGAAGGCTTCTGTCCCTGAGATGAAGTATGAATACACACCTATTGCGGAAGTGTTGCGAGCAGGTTGGGTCGATATCCTGCTGCTTTTTGTGTTCAACATCTTGTTCTTTGCGGTCGCTTTTTGGCGTTTCAATAATTACGACGTGCGTTAATGCGAAACCATTCAGAAATCTAAAGAATATTAACTTTTAACGAAAGGAAAAGAAAAATGATTGAGATTAACGAATTGACAAAAAGGTATGAGGATGGCGTTCTGGCCCTGGACCATGTAAGTTATGCCGTGGCGCCGGGTGAGATTTTCTGCCTGCTGGGTGCAAATGGTGCCGGCAAAACAACAACCATCAACATCCTGCTGGATTTCATCCCGCCAACCAGCGGTTCGGCCACTATCAACGAACATGACTGCAATAAATTTCCACTGGAGGCCAAAAAGTATGTTTCCTACGTCTCGGAGAATGTTCAGCTTTACGGGATGTTTACAGCAAGACAGAACCTTGCATTCTTCGCAGAGTTGGCAGGCAAAACGGGACTCAAAAAGAAGGATTATGACGATGTGATGCGCACCGTGGGTTTACCGGAAAAGGCGCTGAGGATGCGGCTCAAGCATTTCTCCAAAGGTATGCGCCAAAAGCTGGGTATTGCTATTGCGCTGCTCAAAGACCCCCCGGCTATCCTGATGGACGAGCCAACGAGCGGGCTCGATCCCACAAGCGCACAGGAATTCCTGGCTCAATTGCGGCGATTACGGGAGCGGGGCAAGGCTATTCTGATGACCACCCATGATATATTCAGAGCCAAGCTCATAGCAGATAGGGTCGGCATAATGAAGCAGGGTCGCTTAGTTGCCATTCGAAAGAAGCAGGATTTCAAACACGCAGACCTCGAGGAAATCTACATGCACGAGATGCAGGCAGCCGAGACGATATGATGGAAGAGGCTGTTTTATAAGCAGAGGTGACAGTTGTGGAAGCCGGGACGATTGTTGGAATTTTCAACAGTCGCGACTGCCGGTCCATTAAATCGTGAATTGAGCCACCCTGCAGCAAGCTGCTGGATATGTAAGAATTTCAATAGGGAAAAATACGTTGTTTTTTACCCTGTGGCAAGCCATGGGGAGTTATCGATTTTAAAAAGTTATTAGAGGAAAGACTATGCTTAAGTCAATAATCAGAAAAGAAATACTTAATAACCTTCTCAGTTACAAGTTTTCGATCATAATTATTCTTTCCACAATATTGATTCTTGTCAGCATATTCGTTATGTATCGCGATTACTGCCTGGCCCTGGAAAATTATGAAATCTTGCGGCGGACGAAATCCGATGATCCTGTTGTAGTTATTCCGCCAACACCATTGGGCATCTTTGCCAAGGGGCTGGACGAGAATTTATGTCGATCCTATGAAGGCGGATCTGGTGGACGAATCAACGCCAGCAGTAAACAGAAGTCGCTGAACAATCTTTTCAAGCTATTCACAGCGCCGGACCTGCTGTATATCATCAAGGTCATACTATCTCTTTGTGCGACGCTCTTTGCTTTTGACATAGTTTGCGGTGAAAAAGAAATAGGGACACTGCGGCAATCGCTGAGCAACAGCCTGAAAAGGCCAATTCTGATAATTGGCGAATGGGTCGGCGGATTTATTAGCTTTATCTTACCTTTCTTCATAGCTGTACTTTTAGGCACAATTTTTGTGACCTTATCGCCTATGGTAGATATGAACGCCCAGAATTGGGAAAAGCTGGGGCTGTTCCTCCTAATCAGTGTGCTCTATTTAGCCGTTTTCTTCTCCCTGGGGCTGCTGATTTCCTGCCTCACGCACCAATCTTCCTCATCGCTGGTTGTTTCTTTATTTGTCTGGACCATTCTTGTATTTCTCATCCCGAATCTTGGTAATATTCTGGCCCGTCAGCTTGTCCGGATTCCAACGGTTCAGCAGCTTGAGCTAAAACGCGAACAAATCCAGATCAGGAGAGAACTCGAGGTCTACGAAAGACTGCGGACGCGGACCTGGCCTGAGAGAAGGGAAGCCCATAAACGTTTTAACTTAGAAAATGAAATGCTCGGTGAAGATTACCGCAACCGTTTCAATAGACTGGTAAAGGTATCTCAAAATATCACCCGAATTTCCCCTGCTGCCGCATTTACTTTCCAGGCAACCGACATTATGGGAACCGGCATGTTAGAAGAACGCAGGTTAAAAAGGGCAGTTTTGAAATACATGCAATTTGCAGGGGATTGGGATGATGAAAAGGGCAATCGTCCGGCTTTTCGTTATCAGCGCAGTTCATTCAGAGAGGTTTTAGGCCAGGGAGGCCTGAGCAATTGTTTAATTCTCATTTTGTTTAACGTACTGTTTTTAGCAGGGGCGTATGTGGCTTTCCTGCGGTATGATGTACGCTAATTTAATCGAAGGAGAATTTCGATGTTAAAAACAATTATTGCAAGAGAGTTTTTGAACAATATCCTCAATTTACGGTTTATGATAGGGCTTGTTTTGTGCATCATTGTCACTATTGCTTGCATTATGATTTTGGCCCATGATTACCAGCAGGAACTGGCCGATTACAACCGTCGGGTCAATTTGCAGGATGAATTCCTGAGCAACTATGCTACCCGCGGTCGAATGTTCCGAATGATTCCGCAGCAGAAGCCGCCGGAACGTTTTCGGCCGTTAATCATTGGCATTTCAGGCAACGAAAATTCGAAGTCTTTTGATGATAATCCACTACCGATACTCTTTCCTTCTCTTGACTTCTTATTCATCGTGACGATTATTATGAGTTTGCTGGCGATTTTATTTTCTTACGATGCCGTAACAGGAGAGCGCCAGAGGGGTACTCTGAGATTGGTAATATCCAATTCCATATCCAGAACAACAATTCTCTTTGGCAAATTCATCGGGGGCACCGCCAGCCTGCTAATCCCATTTATCCTGGCGCTTTTGGTCGGCGTACTTTATATTTCCATAAATCCAGTTATCCAGTGGGATAGCTCGGCATGGGCGGAATTTGGTTTATTGACCGCAGCTTCGATTACTTTCATCACGTTGTTTTATCTCCTGGGGCTTATGGTATCTGCGTTTTCCAAGTACTCGGCCATCTCGATTCTGAACTGCCTCTTCCTTTGGGTACTGCTGATTCTGGTGATTCCCAATGTATGTCCCTATATCTCCGCCCAGCTTCGCCGTGTTCCATCGATTAGGGAAACTCAAAGACAGGAGGAAGAAATCGAGCAGGCTGACAACGAAGTAAAGCGGCAACGTAGAAAAGCGGTTGTCAGCAAATTCAGGGGCGATTATGGCGGACTCTTCTCCAAATTAGAATCGTTAGGTTTTGGCGGGATATTGGACGACGAGATTGGCGATAAGGAAAAGGTAGAGGAATTAGCCGCTGCCGACCCCGACTTTAAGGCCATGGTGGATGCCTTTCGTCGTGAGATCGACCGGGCGTGGCTTGAGTCTCAGGGCGTGAGAAAGGACGCAATTAAAAAGCTTTGGGGAGACTTGAATACAAAAGCTGCTGCCCAGACGCGGCTTGCAAAAAACCTGGCCTGTATTTCACCTTTTGCGAATTTTGTTTATGTTGCCAGAGATCTGACGGGAACAGGCTTGCGCAGTTTGGAGTACTTCGACCGAGCTAAAGCCGAGCATTATCAGCGTTTTTGGCGACATGTGTACAAGAAGGAAAGGGATGCGAAGAAAAATGATCCGACATTTAGAGAAAACTCTTCTTTTCTTGATTTAGGTGATTACCCACGCTTTGTGTTCAAAGAGGAGGCGTTGAAAGACAAATTAGGCGAAATACTGCCTTACTGGGGGATACTCGTTTTGTTTAACGTGGTGTTTTTTGTGGCGGCGTTCGCGGGGTTCATGAGATACGATGTAAGATAATAAATGAGGAAAATCTGATATGCTCTGGAAAATCGCCAAAAAAGAGTTTTTGCTAAATGGTCATTTATTGCATCAGTGATTTTGAGTTTTGCAATGCCGCTCTTCCAGCCCCGGCAATCCGTTTCTTCCAGAGCATGTTTCGGGCGAGCGCCGGCCCTCGCAGGTTGGCAGGGCTGGTCCGAAAGCTTCTGATACATCTGGGGCCGTCATAATCAATTCAGCAAATTATGCCTTGACTCGTCCAGGCACCTTTCTGTAGGATATAGAGTGTTACTATATTGGAAACATCTCCGGATTGTTCTCTACGGTTGGCGCTCAGCTTAATGACCGATTTGAGCTTCATAGATTGGTGCGTTTGCGCCGCGTATCTTGCGGTGGTCTTTGGCCTGGCTTGCAGAAGCGCCAGGGGACAGCAGGATAACGAAGACTTTTTTCTCGGTGGCCGGAACATGAGCTGGTTCGTGGTCGGCGTCTCGATGTTCGCCACCAGTTTCAGCTCCATCTCCTTCCTGGGACTTCCTCAACGAGGGGCCTACCAGGACTTTAGTTTCTACCTGACCATCCTGTTCATCCCGTTTGTCATAACTCCCATTCTGTGGTGGATTTTCGTACCGATGTTCGTGCGGCTTAAGGTCAGCAGCGGATACGAATATCTGGGCCGACGGTTTGGTCTGCCCGCACAACGCATTGGCTCGGGTCTGTACTGCGTGTACGCCATCGGCTGGATGGGCACTATGCTTTATGCGATGGCCCTTACCTTACAAACCGTGATGGGACTCAACGAGGCCCAATATTTCTGGGCGCTCGTTGGTATCGGGGCCTTTGCCACTCTCTATACCGTCATGGGCGGGTTGAAAGCGGTGGTTTGGACCGATGTCTTGCAGGCAGTCGTGATGGGCACAGCGATCGTGGCGGTCATGTTCCTGGCCATCGGTCGCATAGATGGAGGCTGGTCGGGTTTTTGGGCGACCGCGACGGAACACAATAAATTTCAAATGTTCCACCTCAACGCCAACCTCCTCGCACCGGAGAATTTCACAGGCAGAAATACCGTTTTCACGGCCGCAGCTTTTGGCCTGTTCATGTATTTGCCCGGCTATGCGGTCTCTCAAAACATGATTCAGCGTTATGTTTGCGCCGGCAGCCTGGCTGGAGGACGGGGCGTGGTGCTCCTTAGTGCCGTGATTAATACCGGGTTCGGCCTCCTTTTTCTGTTGGTCGGCACGGCGCTATTCGCCTTCTACAGCCAGCCGGGGGGTATTGGCTTACCGGCTGCCGGTCTCGAGATCGCAAAGCAGGATCAAATCCTGCCATATTTCGTAGCTAAGCAAATACCGGGAGTAGGGCTGGTCGGGCTCATCCTGGCCGGGCTGTTTGCAGCGGCCATGAGTACCATAGACAGCGGAATCAATGGGGTGACGTCAGTCATTGTCTACGACTGGCTGTCCGGTAAGGAACTACCATTAAAGGTTGGCAGGATTCTTACCACTGTATTAGGTATAGTGGTCATCGGTGCAGCTATCCTTGTTCCCGTTCTCGGCGATACGGTCTTTGGAATCATTACGGCAATTGCCGGGACATCTTTGGGTATGCTGCTGGCCATTTATCTACTGGGGATGCTGCTCCCGCGCGTGAATTTACCGGGGGTTCTTATCGGGCTTGCAGTTGGACTTGTATGCCTTGCAATCGTTTGGTTATACACGAATATCCCCAAATGGTGGTTCGGGGCCTTCACCATAGTTCCCACCTTCATCGTGGGAGCTTTGGCCAGCCTCTTCTTTCCACGGCCCCCTGAATCCGCGTTGGAGGACACGCTATTAAGAGGGAAAAAGGAGCAAAAAGTATGAAAGTTACGCGAAGAAAAAAAAGAACAGCCAATATCGGTATTTTCGGAGTTGGTTTTCATACATACTGGTCACAGTTCGAAGGTCTGCTCGAGGAGCTCAGTCACAAGCTGGACGTCTTCATCGACCGGGTCAAGCCCCACGAAGTGGAGGTCACAAATTTCGGCATCGCAGACGACGCTGCCTCTGCTTATGCCCTTTTGCCAAAGCTCAAGGCTGCGGACCTTGACTTGGTATTCTGCCACATGCTAACCTACGCCACGTCGGCATCATTCGGCGCGATTATTCGCGGACTGGACATCCCGTTGGTCCTGGTTGCGCTTCAGCCCTTAAAGGCTTTGGACTATTCCAAGGCCTCCACCTACATGCAGTTGTGCAATGACGATTTCTGTGCTGTCCCTGAATTCACCGGCGTGGCAATCCGCATGGGGAAAAAGCCCCCGCCGGTTATCTTAGGCAGCCTCGAAGATGACCCAACGGCAGACAGAGAAATCGCGGAATGGTGCAGCATCGCCATGGTCCTGCATGACCTTAAACGGGCCCGGATCGGTCATTTTGGCCATCCCATCGAACATATGCTGGATATGCAGACGGATCATACCGCGCTCACCGCAGCGTTTGGTTGTCACGTTGTCCAGACGGAGGCCGATGAGCTCCTGAAGCTGGAACGTACAGTTACTGAAAGCCAAATAAAGGCCAAGAAGATGCAGATTCTCGATCTCTTTGACACACCTGACCCAAAATCCGACCCAATCACGGAAAAACTGACTGACGAAGACCTCGAGGTTGCCGCCCGGGTGGCAGTAGCCTTAGATAAATTCGTCGACACATACGACCTGGACGGGCTGGCCTACTATTACGAAGGAGAAAAGGCCAGTCCGATGCGGGAATTGGTTACTAATTTGATTGTAGGCAATTCCCTGCTCACCGCCGCCGGCTTTCCCATGTGCGGTGAGTCCGATTTGAAAACCTGCATTGCTATGTTGATTATGGATCGTCTGGATATCGGGGGAAGCTTTGCGGAATTCCATCCCATCGATTTTAACGAGGGCTTTGTCCTGGTCGGCCATGATGGACCGCATCATATCAATATCGCTGAGGGCAAACCCGTTCTTCGCAGCCTGACCAAATATCACGGAAAACCGGGGTCCGGAGCCGGCGTGGAATTTAAGATCAAGGAGGGCCCGATTACTATACTCAGTATCGGAGTTACAGCCAATGGCCGGTTCAAGTTTATCCTTGCAGAAGGCGAAAGCGTGCACGGCCCCATACCGCCCACCGGCAATACGAGTACCCGCGGATTCTTCAAACCGGATGTCCGGTCTTTTCTTAAAAGGTGGGTGGCCGAAGGACCGACCCATCATTTTGCTCTGGGCGTGGGTCACCATGCCCGTACCATTCAACATATCGCAGAGATATTGAATTTAGAAAGTGTCATTGTTACATCGGAGCATAAATGAACATGAAATATAGTAATACTATTAGTCTGTTGTTGTCACTGGTAATTTTATCAATCCCCATACAGGCACAAGCGGCTGAACAGATAGATTTTACCAACCCGCTAATTGCCGGATTTCTACATCCGCCCAAAGCCGCCAAGCCATCGATATACTGGCTCTGGCTGAATGGATATATAAACCGCGCTTACCTGGAAATGGAGCTGAAGCAGTTCAGTGAAAAAGGTATTGGTGGTCTCTGCATCTTTGACATGGGGGCACGGGGCGATAAGAAGGCCGTTCCTCCACCGGGTCCTGCGTTTATGAGTGATGAATTCGTCGAGAACATTGCCTATGCCCTGGAGCTCGCCGCCAAGTTTGATCTCGATGTCCAGCTTGCGGCCTGCAGTAGCTGGGACCTGGGCGGTTCCTGGGTACAACCACACCACGCAAGTATGGGGCTGTACCATACGGAAATCAGGGTCAAGGGACCTGCCGATTACGACAGAGTGCTTCCGTTTCCGGAACTTCCTCCCGCAGCCCCAAGGGCCCCGGATGGTAAACCCGCTTTTTTTAAAAACATTGTAGTATTAGCTATACTGGAAACTAAGAGACAACCAGCCTATGAATTCATCTTCAAATTGCCACGCACCGACATTCATCACATCGACCATATCATTCTCTATAACGCTCAAAGCGATAGTCCCAAGCGCTACGGAGAACTTCATCTTTTCACTAAGGATTTTTCTGTCGCTGTAAGCACGGGTCGTCTCGAAGGACAGTCCTTCAAAGAAATTCTCCGTGACACGTTAAAGCCGAATACAAAACCCCAACGCTTTAACTTTGCACCGGTAGGCGCACGCTATGTCCGGCTTCGAATCTACAACGGTTATAACCCGGATTTCGACGTGGTCCAGCTCGCTGAGTTTGAGGTCTATACTACCGGTGGGCGCAACATAGCCGCCTCGAAAGAAATCGACCGGATAAATGATTCGGCATATATAATCCGTTTTAATTCCCAGCGGGGCTCCGGCAATAAATGGTGTGCGGCCAACCTTCATGACGGGAAAAAATCCGGAGCGGATGGGTCCTGGGCTTCGGCCGGATTACCCCCCCTTGTTATTGAAGACCGTTCCAGAATCATAGACCTTACGGAGCGGATTAATCCTAAAGGAAACCTGAAATGGAAAATCCCGCCCGGCGAATGGACTATCATGCGGTTCGTCTGCGCCAATACCGGCGAGAGGCTAAAGGTCCCCAGTCCGAACTCAGATGGGCTGGCGACAGATCATTTCAGCCATGAGGCTACCCAGGTTTTTATTCAATATATTATCGATCGCCTGGAACAAAAACTTGGCGATTTACAGCAAACAGCCTTGAAGCAACTCTACCTGCCGAGTTATGAGGTGAAGGGAGCCACATGGACATCAGACTTCATTGAACAGTTCAGGAAATACCGTCATTACGATATGACGCCCTATCTACCTGCCCTGGCCGGTTGTCTAATAGAAAATGATGACATTACTTCCCGGTTCCTTTATGACTATCGAAAAATGCTTGGTGATCTTCTTGTAGATGCTTATTACCGTACAGCGAGCGAAACCGCCAAACGGGCGAACCTGGGAATTGAGGCCGAAGCGGGAGGTCCCGGCCCTCCTGTACACCAGGTCCCTGTTGATGCACTGAAAGCTTTAGGAGCCATCGACGAAATGCGTGGCGAATTCTGGCCCTGGAGGCCGGACCGAAGCCAGATTTGGGTCGTAAAGGAAACCGCCTGCGCCGCCCATACCTATGGTCGCCGGCGGGTCCACATGGAGGCCTTTACCGGATTTCGCCATTGGCAGGATGGTCCTTTTGACCTCAAGCCTTCCGCCGACCGGGCGTTCTGCGAAGGAATGAATCATATCGTCTGGCATACCTCTTCCCATCAACCCCCCGAGGCCGGAAAACCCGGCTGGGTCTATGGCGCCGGAACCCATCTGACTCCTAACATAATGTGGTGGTCCAAGGCCAAACCTTTTATCGATTACTTGTCCCGATGTTCGTTCATGCTGCAACAGGGACTATTTGTCGCAGATGTATGTTATTACTATGGAGACCAGGGTTTTAATTTTGTACCTCCCAAACACATTGACCCATCACTCGGATACGGGTATGACTACGATGTAGTGAATCCCGAAGTGATTCTGAACCGGATGAATGTTCGGGACGGTCGGTTCACTCTGCCCGACGGGATGCAGTACGAGCTGCTGGTTCTGCCGGACACCGAAGACATGGACCTGCATGTCCTGCAGAAAATCAGAGAGCTGGTGAAGGCCGGTGGCACAGTGGTCGGCCCGAAACCTGCCGAATCAAACGGACTTACTGACTATCCCACCAATAACCAGCAAGTTAAAGAACTTGCCGATTTGTTGTGGGGAAACTGTGACGGGAAAAATGTGTTGGAGCACCAATATGGCAACGGGAAAATCATCTGGGGCCGCTCCTTGCGAGAAATCCTTTTGGCACGTGGGATTGGACCTGACTTCCATTATACAAGCGAGAGTGACCCCGCTTTGCGGGAACCCAAAGGAGCAACGGAGCTGGATTTCATTCATCGGCGAACCCCGGAAGCGGATATCTATTTTATTCGCAACAAGAAGATGCGCGCCGAATTCGTCAATGCCCATTTCAGGATCTCTGCCAAGGCCCCTGAACTTTGGTTCCCCGATACGGGAACCATCCTAAAACAGCCGGTATACGAGCAAACGCCCGAAGGCGTTCGTGTTCCATTGCAGCTTGCTCCGATGGCTTCGCTCTTCGTTGTTTTTCGCAAACCCGATAACCGGTCCCATCTGATTTCATTAAATCCCGGAATCAATGTGACAAAAGTTACCGAAAGGGAAGTCCGAGTTACTGCCTTCGAAAACGGCTCGTACCAAATAAAGACATCGGATGGGCGAGCTGCTAAAATCGAAATAGACCAGGTTCCATCCGCGATGAAATTAATCGGTCCCTGGAAGGTCTATTTTCCTGCCGGATGGGGAGTGCCGGACTCTGTGATATTTACGGAATTGAAGTCCTGGAGCGAGCATGAGCATCCCGGTATTCGCTATTTTTCCGGTACTGCTTGCTATGAAACGGAGTTTGAAGTTCCCCGAGAGTGGTTCGGGAAAGGCAGGGACCCCGCTTTGCGGGAACCCAGGAAGCTTTATCTTGACCTCGGCCGGCTCTGGGCCCTCGGCGAAGTCATCCTCAACGGCCAGTCGCTAAGTATTGTATGGAAACCACCTTATCGGATTGAAATAACTAAAGCTGTAAGAGCCGGCCAAAACAAGCTCGAAATTGAAATCACCAACACCTGGTCTAACCGCCTCGTGGGCGATGCGCAGTTGCCAGCCGACCAACGTTGTTGCAGAACGAACATCACGGCTTCCGGGACTCCGGCAAAACCCTGGAAGCAAATCCCGTTGCGTAAATCCGGCCTGCTGGGGCCGGTCGAGCTAATTCCGGCCATAGAAAAGACAATTGCCTTGACTAAATAAAGAATCATCAAGGTAACGGGTGTGGCTAATTTTTCTGGCAACACATAACATTGTTGGGGAATAGCATTGCGCTCTCTCTCATTGCGAGCACCTCACCGGATTCTCAGGAGGAATGTAAAATAAACTAAAATATTGACTGAATTACGCTAACGTTATTCTATTACAACACTCACAGATAACATCGTGCCGAATGCGATTGCTTAGTTCATTAGGAGGCCGTCAGGCCTAAGCAATCTAATCACGCCAACAACAAATTAACCAGTCCCTATTGAATATGACTTGATGCCTAATCGCTTACCAGTCACCACAATCTACTGAAAATCATTGGCAATAGTGAATATAGAGGAAACAGCACCCTTTGCAGTTACCTTTGATACGGTATGTCTTTTTGTTTTTTCGTTATCGAGATGAACCAAATTTCTAAAATCACTTATTGAATCTGACAGACGATAAACTCCACGTTTCAGAAGTCCGTTGTCCTCGCAGGCCTTAATATAGTCAACGAACCTCTTGTTTTTCAGCTTAATATTTTTATGTTCCAGGTATAGTCTAAGTAGCTTCTCAATGACGCCTCCGGCGAGAATAAGGGATGCTTGAGAAAGGAGTAATGTATGAGGAGTCCGCCAGGGTTCCGTGGCTAATGCACATCCCGCAATTGGGAACGGAGGGACGCATCGTTCAGCAGCCGGTCAGCCACATCGATCTGGTGCCGACGATTCTCGATGCGATGGGCAAAGCGAAGGCCTCCGCGGGCTTACCGGGTCGGAGCCTCATTCCGCTTATGAAGGGCGAAAAGCCGGCACGGCATCATGTGTTTATCGAATGGAATGCAACTTCCCCGGAGCAAGAAACGATACGCACGGTCGTCTCGCCGGACGGCTGGAAACTTTGCCTTGCCGATAAGGACAAGAGCCAGCTCTCTAATCTGAACAGGGACCCGTTTGAGACAACAAATCTCTTTTACGACGGCAAGCATCAGAACATTATTGCACGCCTGACGGAAAGGATCCGTGCATGGCAGATGGCCACTAATAATACGTTGGCCCGACATCTTACTGATTGAGTCTTACGAGGAATTAGGACAACACGCCATTAATACCTGTGAGAAAGACAGGTCATATTCTTCAATCCCTCTGCATCACCACACTCATATAATTGTGATAACGATTTTAATTGCTATAAAGGATTGCGTTGAACAGCAGACGAAAAGTCCCATGTGACTGCCCACGATGTTGGACTCGAAACCCTAACAGAATGATTTTTCCTTTGCCGTATTGTACTTCGACAATTGCCGGTTTGTCGGCTATGAGCTCTTTTCCTCTGATCCATCCACTTTCCAGCAGGACAGTATCCGAATATCGCGCCACAACGCGAGCAGGGAAACGGACTTCAGGGTCTCGAGAATCCTTATTGTCTTTTTTCGACGCTCCAATTAATTCAAATGCTTGAGACCTTGCAAAGTACCCGGATATCCATTCCGGCGTTCCGTAACCGACCGGATGTTTCTGGTCTATCCAGATGCGCAGTACGGAACCCGGGCAGAAAAATTCTTTCGTTTTTTTGCCTCTAACGACATTGCGGACAGGGATATTGAAATACTCTATCGGAAGATTACACGAGTTGTCTATGCATATCAATGTCCCTCCATCCTGTACAAAGTTTTGCAGCATGATAATTCCTTCAGAGCCGATCCCACCGACATATTGTGGCTCGGTCGTGTCCACGGCTCGGCCCTTAATTATCGAGCCGGAACTGAGGGACGGTAAAATCAGGCAGTCATATCTTTTTCTTAGATTACCGGCCCGGATCTCGGCGTTATGCAAGGAAGTGTAAGCAAACTCAAAATTATCCAATACCAGCCGAGTCCACCCTTCGTCTATGCTGGCCGTCCAGGGTTGATAAAGGCCCAGACGTGGTGGTGACATGATTCTACATGCAGCTTTTACTTCCGAATATTGTTGTTGTACACCAATTAATTCAGCGGAAATCCCTTCAAGAAGTTTTGGCGATGCATTGGCCACATTATTCGCATCAGGTATAAACAAAGAGCCGTATGGTGTTTCCTGACCGGTTATGTCCTTCCATCGTGTTTGCGAAGAAATTAGCTGAAAAGCGATGCCCGCCTTAAACAAACGGTTTATCAGGCGATAGTTATCATTAGCACCGGCCTGCACTACATAACCGCGGGTTTCTTCGGACAACCCTGTCACCTTGCCTTGCGGCATTGCCACAGTATCGAGTTTTCGCGCCCGGGATTCAAATGGCTGAAATACACTCACACTACGCACACCCATCTGTAACGGCAGAGTCCAGCCGGCCATGTCATATGGGGCTTCGGGCGGCCCTTCGGGATAGGAGGATCGATTCGGATATACCTGCCGTTCCATCATATCGTTCAGATGAGAACGGTATGGCTGTGAACAATAGAGGATGTATGTCCCGGCCGGATAGCGCACGCCGTCGGCTAAAAATTCGTCCTCTGCCTGATGTACCTCGACGCCCGTGGCGTGCAGAACGGACAGCATTTCCGCTGCGGTTCGAGCCTCGAATTGGTCCGGAGGAACCAGCCATGCAAACGGCGGCTCTGTCTTGCCGCGTTCTATCGCGTCGCGTGCCTGTTTGATTGTGTTGCTTGTTATCAGGTCATGATACCGTGCCGCTAATGTAAATAAGCTCATACAGGCTATCTTTTCGTAGTCCACGATATCGCGCAGTCGCCACCAGCCACCCTGCCATGGGTCGGGAAAGTTGGTCGCCATAGCATAATCCGGCATACCTCGAGCTCCTCCGCGAAGCTCGCTTTTACGTTGAAAAACAGGCGAGGCAATTAGTACACTCGCCGCTTCAGTGAGTATTCCTGTTATGTTATGGCGATATGCTGTAGTACGGAAACCTCCCTGCCACCAGTTATCGTACATCGCGCTATTAAGAATCCCTTTCTTGCCCGCGCGGGTAAGCTCCGCCGCCATATGTCCCCCGATAATCAACATCATATGGTCGTTCAGCGGATGGACATTTGGATTCTTCGGGTCGAAGAACGGCGGAACAAAAAGCCTCGCTCCGGAATTGCCCATCTGGTGAATATCATATACGATGTTGGGCAGCCATTCCTTGTAAATTACTCTGGTTACTAAACGGGTTTCCTTCAGATTGAGCATGAACCAGTCCCGGTTGTTGTCATGGCCTGCATATTTTTGATAAAGCCACGGCATCCCCATACCTTCCCAGGGTTTGCCCAGCGACCGTTCGTACCAGTCGATGACTTTGTTAAGCCCATCGGGGTTGGCACTGGGTATTAGCACAATTACCGTCCGTTTGAGAATTTCCTGTATTTCCGAAGAAGTGCTGGTAGCCAGATCATACAGTAGCTCCATTGCCATCTGGCTGGACGCTATCTCCGAGGAATGTAGGTTGCAATTCACCAGTACGACCACTTTTGCATTTGCGGTAAGGTTTCGTTCATGCTCCTGGTCTTTGATTAATCGCGGGTCTGCAATTTCCTTTTGGTTTGTTATTGCCTGCCTGATTTGTTCCGGTGTGGCATCATCTGTAATCTCCGCAATGATCATTTTTTGGCCTTCCGTGGTCAGCCCAATCTCGCGTATATTTACTCGACGAGAATATTTTCCCACGTGTTGAAAATATTCCTGAATTTTCTCATAGCGTGCAAGTTTGTAATCGGCTCCAACCGTATGCCCGATCAAGGCCTGCGGTTCTTGGATCTGCCCCGCAACGGTACATCCAGGATTAAGTAATAGGAATAACACGTGTAACAAAAAAACCGGACAGGACAGATTTTTACAATCCATATTTTCCTCCTTTCATCAGAAGTTTCGCGACTTAATATCAAAAGTTTCCGTTCAAAACGCTGTTTAACATTTTCGAAATATAGTGCTGACGATTGAAATTTCCCATTCATTCGCGAGCAAGGTACTTTGAAACAATATGTTACGAACCTGCTCGCGGGAATTTTCTACCCTGAAGGGTATAAAATTAGTCGTTTTATGTTAGCCGGCATTTATGTTAATCGAATCGACCTGCAAATTTCAAGTCTTTTCACGAGAATTTGTCTGCCGGTATTTTGAGCTCTTTTTGTAGTACTATACCGACAAGAAGGGAGTATAATTACCGGCGAACGCATAGCAATGTGCCTTGTCCCAGAGGTGCTGGCAACGTATAGCGTATGATTTGACTCGGCTACGGTTCCCTGCGTGCAATATGGTCAAGGAACATTGACAACTATCTAATCGAATATGGCACGTGGATTACGAAGCAAATTTGCCGTAATAATGCTCTTTGGCAGCGTTACTATCATTGTGGGATTATGGTTTGTCTTAAGCTCACCTAAGGCAATCGAGAAGTACACCGAAGTCGCAGTTGAACCGAGAATAAGCCCTGATTACTCTGATATCGTAATCCCACCGAATATCGCCCCAATCAATTTCGGGATTCTCGAACAGGCACAACAATACTTCACCAAAATCCATGCTAATGGTGACAAGGCAATAGACATCTTCAGCAAGACAGGCACAGTGCGCATTCCTTTGAAAGAATGGCGGGCCCTGCTCAGAGCAAACAAGGGCAACAAAATATTCTTTGATGTCTATATCAAGGATGCGGAGCACGGATGGAGGAAGTTTCAGAGTATATCAAATACTATCGCTGAAGATGAGATTGACGGCTATGTTGTATATCGGCGTATGAAGCCCGTATTTAACTGGTGGAAGAGTATTGGGATTTATCAGCGTAACCTTGTAAACTACGATGAGTCACTGGTTATGCATGGCAGGTCATTTGGAGAGGGCTGTCTTAACTGCCATAGTTTTGTCGGCAATGACCCCGATACAATGACAATTGGTCTGCGCAGCGCGGTGTACGGAAGCTCTACACTGCTGGCACAGAATGGCACAGTCAGCAAGATAGGCTCAAAGTGGGGCTACACAGCTTGGCATCCGGGTGGCACATTGGCGGTGTATTCGATAAACAAGGTCCGCCAGTTCTTTCATACCGGCCGGATGGAGGTGCGTGATGTTGTCGATCTCGACTCAGCATTAGTCTGTTATATGATTGAAGACCGCAAAGCAATTTGCCCGGCTCAGTTATCAGAAAAAGATCAGCTCGAAACCTATCCCGCGTGGTCTCCGGACGGCAAGTATCTCTATTATTGCAGCGGACCGGTGCTGTGGAAAGACTGGGACACAATACCACCCGAGAATTACGATAAACTCAAATATGACCTTCGCCGCGTACACTATGATGCCCGGAACAATAGCTGGGGCCAGGTCGAGACGGTATTATCCGCCGAAGAAACCGGTCTGAGCATATTGCTGCCAAGGATTTCGCCGGATGGCAGATTTTTGCTCTTCTGCATGTGTAAATATGGCTGTTTTCCGGCTTTTCAACCCAGCAGTGACCTCTACATAATGGATCTCTCTACGGGCAGATATCGAAGCCTTGCCATCAACAGCAAGTATTCCGAATCATGGCACAGTTGGTCGAGTAACAGCAGGTGGATTGTGTTCAGCAGTAAACGTCAAGGCGGCCTATTCACAAGGACGTATATCAGCTATGTTGACGACGATGGCATGGCACACAAACCTTTTGTTTTGCCGCAGCGAGACCCTGTATATTATGACTCACTGTTGGAGACGTATAGTGTTCCCGAGCTGGTCAGTGACAGACTTAGAGTGAGTAAATCCTTACTTGGCCGGGCCGCACGTAATAAGGATAGTATTGAGGTTGAGGTTCCTATCACGGCAGCCACCCCAAAGGCCGTGCAATCAGAACCCTGGCAAGAGCGTGAGTAGGCTATTTATGGTTTTGGGATATAGAAGAATGCAAAGCAGGAAAAGCCAAGTTTTGCTTTATTTGATATTTTTCCTGCTCTGCTATCTCTACATTTTGCTTTTTGTTGAGCCGCATCTTATCTATCACGGTTTCGGCACTATCATACTCGATGTTCCCCTTTTCTCTACCGGATGGCAGTTTCTGAAAGACTCGCTTGGCATCCCCGGTGGGTTGGTTATTTATGTGTACGGTTTCCTCTCACAGTGGTACTACTACTCATGGCTGGGGGCGTTGCTTGTTGTGCTGGTTGCTTTGTGTCTCTGTGAGCTTTCAAGGAAGCATTATATTTATGCCGGCCATTCTCGTTCAACCATCTTGCACTATTTTCCGGCTATAATGATTCTTGTAATATACAACAACTATGACCATCCACTTCCTGCCTGCCTGACATTGTTCATAGGATTGCTGCTTTCTTTTATCTTAGAGAGATTGCCTTTGCGCAGGTCCCCAATTCGCATGGTGTTTTTCTGTCTTATGGCTGCGATTGGCTACTGTCTTGCAGGTGCCGGAGGCGTTCTAATTTTCTCGCTTATGACAACACTCTACCTGATTTTTCTCCGTCGAGATTGGTTATCGGCAGCTATTACACTGCTGGCAGCAGCAGCTATCATCTGGGCCCTGGCCGAGTATGTATTTTATATCTCACCCAAAGAGGCATTCCTGGTAATGACTCCGTTTTGTCGGGATTTGACTGCGAACATGAAGATGCTCTCCAAGATTCTGGTCGTAATGCTGTACGCCTTCGTGCCTGTCACGGTGTTACTTATATGCTTATGGAGAATGCAGTTAAGTAGGAATCGGGATACTTCTGCAGCGCATACCAGAAAGAAAAAGAGCAGAAAGACCCGCGCCGTTGTTAGACGCCGGGGAGCAATCCTGGCGTACTTCAAGAAATTCATAGTGCCTGTTGTTCCAGTAACTGTGATGGCTGTCGGTCTGTATTTTAGCTCCGACAAGGTACACAGGCAAATCGTCTTGATGAACTATCTCTCCCGCCAGGGACGATGGTCCGAAGTTCTTGAACTCGGCAACCGTCTGCCGAAGAATATTTACAACATCTACTGCAATCATGACATTAATCGAGCTCTGTATCATGCCGGCAGATTGCCCTACGACATGTTATGTTTCCCACAAAATCCGCACGCCCTTTTGCTCACACATGAGGAAGAAGAATCTTCTATGACACAATTGAAAATGTGTGATGCTTTCATAGAGCTGGGAAATGTTGATTATGCTCAGAAGCTGGCCTCCGAATTCCTCGTTATCGAAGGCGAGTGCGGGATAATACTGGAAAAGCTTGCCTGGATTAACATAATTAAAGGACAAGAAGCAACAGCTCGAATATATCTAAACGCTCTGAAGAAGGACCTGATATATTGTGACAGGGCAGAATCAATGCTGAGTGGCCTGGAGAACGGATTTGGATCGGATAAGGATGCCTACATTCAACGGGTCAATTCGTACATACGAACAAATGGAAGTGCCAGGCTCTACAAAGAATCCATAGAGGAAATGCTGACAGGACTGCTCAGGCAGAATCCCAATAATAGAATGGCATTTGAGTACCTTATGGCCTGCTACCTGTTGGCCGGTCAGCTTGATAATATCGCGGCTAATATCGGGCGCCTTGAACAATTTGGATATCAGGATGTCCCGACCCTTTATGAAGAGGCAATGCTAATATACCATGGTTTGCATGGCCGGCAACTGGACCTGAACAAGCTCAACATAAAGCGTGAAACAATTGAAAGATATAGGCGGTTTTTGCAGCTCTACAATTCAATGCAGGCGCACAATCGCCAGGTTGTACTCCAGCATCTGCTCCGTGAGTTCGGCACCAGCTACTTCTTCTACTACAAGTTCACAGCGTCATAGCAGATGCTATTATTTATAACTCCAGTGGCCCCCATTTGGACGTTTTTCTCCGCAGGATGCCTTTCGGTACTGGCTCCCTTTTCAGCGTTTCTCACTATGAAAACTGCCTGCGGGCCCACCAGCCGTGAACAGAACTGCAAAACGCGTAACCAGGGCACCCAAGAGAACGTACCCTAAGATGACCTGTATGCTAAGTAATATATGCCCCCAGAAGCTCTGTGCGTTTGCATATATATCCCCGAACCCTAACGTTGTCATTGTAACTATCGAAAAGTAAAGTGTTCGCAAAGGCACAAGCCACCATACTACTGTCACTTCGTGCCTGTCCACAAACAGATTACTGACAATGCCGGGGTAATCCTTGATGTCCCTAAGATAGAAATCGATAGAACCCCAGACGTAATAAATAGCCGCAAAGAGTATTACCAGCTTAAAGAAAATCGTTATGATTTGGTTGGTAGAAAGACCGTAATCGCTTATCTGCCAGAACGCTTTGACCGGCAATCGCAGCCGGGGATGTTCCTCATACCACTGCTCCCAGTTCATCCGCCTGGTATTGTATTCCAGAAGCTGTTTTGTCCCGGTATCTATCCGTGCACTGTCTAAACTCACTCCGCGAAAATTTGTATTGCGGTCCACACGGCACTCCCAAAACAGCGTGGAACCATCGACGATAGCCTGTTCAAAGTTCGAGTTTTCCAGATGCGCCTTGACAAGAAATGCACGTTCCAGATGTGCATACTTGAGATTCGCATTTTCCAGATGAGTATAGCAAAGGTTAGCGTGCTCCAGGTGGGCACGCTTGAAGTCCGCACCTGACAAATAGGCACTGCTGAGGCTCGCGTCTTCCAGATGGCACTGCACAAGCGCAGCGTCTTCCAGATGGCAGTTGCTGAGGTCTGCGCCTTCCATATAGGTTTCATATAAGTACGCACCTTCCAGATGAGCATGATACAGATAGCTGCCTTCCAGATGCGCGTGACGCAGGTGCGCACCTTCCAGATGGCAATTGCTCAGGTCTGCCCTTGCCAGATAAGCATCGCTGAGGTCCGCTCCTTCCAGATGCGCTCCCTTGAGGTT
>CAYUFX010000018.1:0-60114 GCA_964444135.1 uncultured Pirellulales bacterium
GATGGTCCAGATTATGGTCCAGCATAAACTGCACAGCTTTACTAATCGTTGTCGGGGCCATCACCACATCTGCATCGGTGAAAAGCAGATACTGCCCGCGGGCTTGAGTGCTGCCAATATACAAAGCGTGGGTTTTTCCAAGCCAACCGTCTGGAAGCTCCGTTTTGTGAATAACCTGCAGGATGGAATGATTCCGGTCAAGTTCGTCGAGAATTTCTCCGGTTCTATCTGTGGAACGGTCGTTGATAACAATGATTTCAAGGTTGGGATAATCCTGCCTGAGAAGCGATTGAAGTGCAGCGGCGATTTCCTTTTCCTCATTAAGTGCCGGTACGATAATCGAAACGACCGGAGCGCTCTTATCGAACTGCGGGTTGACCTCTCGCAAATATTCAACAGAATTTCGCACCAAAAATATCTCGAGATTGGAAATCAGAATAATTAAAAAGGTGGCCGAAGATAATATGATTAAGATTGTTGTCATACATTCATACCGATTTTATCGCTCTTTCCAATGGAACGAATCACAAGTTGTCACTCCCGTGAAACTTGTCCTCGACTCCGTTCGTAGAGCAGGAGTCCGCTGACTCAATCTCAGTACTATTAATCAATAAGCGGGTGGAGCCATCTCACATTTTAATATTGACATAAGCCAAAACACAAGCAGGATAATCAACACCGCCAATATCAGCTTTAGAAATCTGGTTTCAAGTGCCTTCATAATGCAAATCTCACTTCTCAACACAATTTAGTGCATAATGCACAAGTGCACAAGTGAAAAATCCGCTTACGCCCGCCAGGGGCGTTTTCTGTTGAGTTTATTGGCTAATATGTTCTTGGCGATGAGTATACCTTCTATGACCTGAAAATCGAGCATCCCCACCCAGAGAAAATCGCCGCCGCCCTCGAAGACAAATTTGAAGCCGTCTCTGGGATGGATAGCCCCAGCGGCTAAGACCTTATAAGCAATCCAGGGCTTTCTGACCTTATTCGTAAATTCTATTATTTCCGCCGGCTGAACACACCACATATTATCGTGCCCGGGCAGACCGGTGGCAGGCCTTTCCTCTTTAGGAGTAGCGGACCAGTAATTGTCCTTGTGCAGGGTCTTCATATAAAAGTCAACATCCACGCCGGCCTTTTCGAGAGCCATAGGTACCGCGATATCGTGACAGGCGACGCCTGCTACCAGGCCGTTTTCTTTGATAAATGAAACCGCGTTGGCCAGCAGGTCAACCCGGCCGACCCTGGTCCAGGTATCCCCGACCTGGCCCTGTATAAAGGCGCCGACGGCACCATTATCAATCGCTATTTTTATCCTGCCGGTCAGGTCATTTGATTGTGGAAAGCACTGTGCGAGCCACTGTATCTTACCGCCTCTTTCGTTCCGCTATTTATTGATGACTCTGATGATCGGGTCGTTACCGTTGGCGTGCGGGCTGTTAACGGTTGATATTATAGTGTTTATGCCATTCTCTTCACAGAGCTCCCAGGTTTACATAATCTTTTCATCTGTAAAATAGTGCCTCAGCAGGGCGGAGACATAAAGCAAATCCCTGCCGTGTGCAAAGCCGTTTATCAGATTGCCCCCGCATATCAGCCTGCTTATCTTAAGCTTGCCGATTCTGCCCATCGGCAGCGCTTTGCTTGAAGTGTTGCGTTCGGCCTTGTTCGCTTTCATTGTTTGCTTACCCAGCAGGATTTTCTCTTCCAGAGACAAGCCCAGGCCGGCACCGGCCGAGGCCAAAACAGATTTTTTCAAAAAATTCCTCCTGCCTACCCGGCAACAGGTTTGTACCCGCGAAAACGGGGGGTCTAAATTTTCGGCTCGACTGCCGGGTTCCGGCTTCGGCCTTCGCCGAGACGAGAGCTCGTCGAAGTCTGACATAATTTATTTGTCCGGTATTTCAGTGGTTTTATTGCTGATACTACTTTGCGAAGTACTCGCTGCCTTGCGCGGATTTTAGAAACAGGTAGTATAGTTTGCCTTCCTGATAAGTTTGTCCTGCCAATTTGCCCGCCGTCTCGCCTATGCCCATATAGATGTCGCAACGGCCCGCCGCACGTATCGCACCACCTGTATCCTGGTCCAGGGCAAAGCCGCTGTAGAACCGGTTAGAAACTGTCCCGCCGGTTGCCTGGGGTAAAGTGGTGGAGATGAAAGTTAAGCATCCCCGCGGGAAAATCGATTTGTCGGTGGCGATACTTCTAAAGGCCGTTACCGGCTCATTAAGACTGCCCCGGGGCGGCCCATCTTCCTTCTTAAAAAACACAAATCGCGGATTCCGCCGGACGTATGTATCGACCAGCTCTTTGTTTTGTTTGAAGTAATCTATCATTGCGGACAGGCTGAGCTGCTCACTGCTTATCCTGCCGTCTTTGACCAGTTCTTTGGAAACGCTTTTGTACTCATACCCGTTATTGGCGGCGTAGCCCACTGTAATCAGTTCACCGTCGGGCTGCCTGAGCTTGGCGGAGCCTTGCACATGAGCTATATAAACTTCAAACGGGTCACCCAGCCAGGCCAATTCTGTACCGCGCAGCATCCTTGAATCTCCGATCACAGACCGTGGCGGATATGGCCCGATCTGCCCGTCTGCCCCGCGTCTCCCAAGGATTTCGCCGTCTGGGCCTTTCACGAGATCAGCGGGCATTTTGTACAGCGGATATTGAAAAAGCTCGGTTCGAGACATTGAGCCGTCGAAAATCGGCGTGTAATAGCCCGTAAACAGCACCATCCCCCTGTCATCGCATCCCACCGACATATACACGTCAAACTTCTCTCGAATTGCCTCGTTCAGTTGCCTGCCCATTAGACCCGAATCCAAAAGCTCCGCGAATGCGTTAAGGCTGTCGACCGCGAGGGTATGAGTAATCTCGCCCCCGATGATTTGATTTTGCGTGCCAAAACGGAGGGGGAAGAATTGCCGGCTGGAGGATTTCCCCAGATAATTCAGACTGTTGTCTATCGCCGCGCGCAGGTCGGTCAGGTCAAGGCAGGCCATCGTAAAGTCAGGAATTTCGTGGGGATTCGTTATTTTACGTAAGGCGGGCTGACCCGGAGGCAAAGGATTATCGTAAGGCGTCTTAGCCTCTTCCTGAGTCCTGCAGCCGGCAATAACAATTACAATCAGAAATAATGCTGCCTGCACACCCACTCTTTCTTTCGCAAGAAAACGCCGGGGTTGCCCAGGCACTCGTCTCGGCGAAGGTCGAAGCCATAGCGGGACAGGTGAAACTAAAATTTCTTTCTTCATTCTGCACTCCAAAATTTTATGGCCTGTGATTCACAATGTGAATAACAATACGCCTGTGAGTCGAAGACCCTATCCAACAGGGGCAAGCGTATGTATCCATATCTGAAACTACATCCGGATATATTACACCAAGTCCAGATGTTTTTTAAATAATATTTCACACTTTAGTTCCTGATACAACGGACACGGTTTTTTGAACCTCTCCGTCTTCTGTTCGTGTTTAGGCGGCAAAGCTTCTTTGTCAATAAAATCCTCGACATTTATTTTTCGTAACCCGATGAGACTTGAGCTGCGCCGCGGCGTTTGCAGAGCTTACTGACTTTACAATAATACAAGGCAGCGTTTGATTGGCCGAATAAAAAGACCGTCAAGTGTAAGTTCTTGACGGCCAAAAGCTTAACGAAATGGGCAGGGCCGGAATTGAACCGGCGACACACGGATTTTCAGTCCGAAGTCTGGCTTTGTAAGTGTTTCTGAACAAATGACTTATGCTTGTAAAATAAAGACTTATAACGCTGGCCGAGAATCAGCCGAGCGCCGGACGAGCGCCAGACGTGCATGTTTGGCGCGCACTTTGGCGCGCGCCTTGGTTTTAAACCTGGTGTGACCGATCCAAAATAGTCTGCGGAGTGTGAAGCCGTGATTTTGGCCGTTTACGTTGGAAGGGAAGTGGGTTCCTACTTTTTATTGCGAACTCCGCGAGACGGCGCCAAGAGCATTGGCTAAGGCTAAAACTGGCCCAGGATTGAAACGGTGCGGAAAGACAAGGAGATAGTACGGTAACCAGTGGATCATCTTGGTAAAGGCCCTCGGCAGCTTTTTGCGATTGTGAGCTTCGTCGCGAAGCTTTCGCCAACTTTGGGGACGAGGAACCATTTTTTCAACCAATGTACCTTTCTTATTCTGCCAAAGCAGCATTTGCCATGCTCGATCAGCAACAACCTCATTAAAATGCAACGAAGTGATTGGATGCCACAATGATTCCAGATCCTGCCTAAGCAAGCGAGATGCCGCAACGAGAATCAATCCATAAGCTGTGTAACTATTATGCTCCCATCTTTCTGGAATCAGGCTTTCTTGTCTTTCCCCCAAGTCTTTCATTATAGCTTCCTCAATCGATAAGTACGGTCCCCATAAAGGCTTTACTCCCTTAACATCTTGTTTGCGCAAAATACAGTGTCTTAGAAGATCTCGGAATATGGCGTCACCTGGGCCAATGTGTCCATTATGCCTCAAAAACTCTGAAGCAAGGAATCTCGCAGGGACAAACGATTCGGCTGGTAACAAGGTTTTCTGACTACAACTAAGAACGTTTTTCACAACCGAATCTTTGCTTTTGTTATACCAATCGCTTGTACCACCCAAGATACACCAAAGCCCATGAGCAGCTATCGCTCCCGCGAGTAGCGTCTTACGATACGGTGCAACAACGGGTTCCGTAAAAGGACTACCCTGACCAAAACCTCTCAAGGATTGCGTTTCCTCGGACAGCTGTCGAGCAAAAGTATCAACAGCACGTTCAACAAGTTTCACAGTGGCCATCCATAGTTTTTCTGGGAGCCTTAAACGTAATGCCAAAGCACGCATGTAACAAAACAACATTGTGTAGGCCTCGATCTTGGCAAAATGGTTTCTTGCTTGGTCAAACCCAGCAAGAGCATACTCGACAATGATAGGGAAAGCTGCAATAGCCGTTGCCGCCTCTTTTTTCCTAACCTTGTTTTGACTTTCTGAAAAATGAAGAATCGATCTCAAAAGCAAGTCAAATTCTGCCTTGTCTAGCGGCCCTTTTCCGGTGCTTATCATCAAGCCTAAAAGCCGGTGAAATTCAGGCACAGGCTGTGGGAGAAATTTACCTGTATGTTCTTTGAATTTCATCAATAGCTCGGAACCTGCCCATGCCGTAAGGGGGTTATACCCTCTCTGATGCCAACTTTTATTCATTCCATCTATACGAGAGCTCACATTTTCGTTGATGTAGCCCGTGGTAACAAGCACCGGCTGATGTTTTGCCCTAAGTCCTACAGAAGGATGCCGCACTGGCAATTCGACCAACTCATTGATTTCGCCTCGAAACGCTCTCAACTTCGGTACGGTGATGTTTCCGCGTTTTAATTGAAAGGCCGCTACCTTTCCTCTACGATCTCTTGCAATTACGTCCTTGCCTTCTTCTGCTGGGCCGTGTGTCGTGCTATGAATAACAGCATAATCCATAGCGTTCAGCAGATGACAGAAGGCAGTCTGGTAGCTTCTTTCACCAGCCTTAGTTAACCAGTTTTCGATCGCTCTCTCGCTCACGCCAGTCGTTGCGTTTTCTTTCGAAAAGTGCTTCAAAACGTTTCTCCTGTTCATCGGTCGTTTTTAGGTTCTTTATTTTCTCGATCATTTTGGAGCCCACAAGAAGTGTAGGCAATAGCGGCTGTCCTTTGGCATCAAAATCAATGTCGATTGTTTCAAGTACCTCTAAAATCAGATCAAAGGAAAAAGATCTCCCCTTGGCATCATGAGATTGACCAGACTCTTCACAAATCTCGTCAAGTTGACGAAAGAAAGATTTTGTTTATTTTCTGGCCATATCTGCCGCTGTTCTATCCATAGCGTCTATTACGGCCCCTAATCCTTTTTTCCTAAACTCGTTTTGCTCCAACCGCAATTCTGACTGTGTGGGTTTCATCGAAATAATTTGTACCGAGCCATCGTACCGATGGAGCTTCACACGATTTCCCTCATATAGCACCTCCGCTGGGATGTCTTGCAGGACCCCACTTTTTTGAAATACACGCCTTCGAAACCACCTCATCAAGGTCTCGTCGGCAAACTTACGAACTTTAGGAAAATCCGGAAGCATGTTTTAGTCCTGAGTAATATTCCGAACTGAAATATTAGTTGCCGAAGTATACACCAACAAGATATGGAAAGAAACAGAAAACACTGGTTGTGAATTTAACCATGCAAGCAAAATAGCTGACTCTTCAGCTATCGAAGCCAAGAAGCACCACTTCGAGCAACGAATGCCTGGAGCTATCAACCAATTTGTGCGTGCGCAGCGACCATTCCCGTATAGCCTGCTCCCATTTAAGCTGTAATTCGCAATTCCGGTAGCTACTCTTTGCCATTGAAGCCTTTCTCCGGCAATCGTATCTCCGCTGAGTGCGCCCGATGGCAAGTAAACCATCAGCTTAATACCGCGTTTATGCAGTGCTTCTTATAAATCCGCAACCAAATCCCACCGTGAACACTTGCTTGGGTTTATTCCGACATATCTGTCATAAGTTTCGTTCGGAGACAGATAATAACCGGAATTTTGACCTAAAGTGATGAGGTAATAGCCCGCCCCGACGGATTTCAACTGTTTTGCCAGTCCTTCAACATCGAAATCGTTTATGAGCTTATTCCATTTCTCCACATTCATTTCCATTTTCTCAACGCGGGCTATCCAGTCGGCCAGATAATGGTCCATCACACCCCACCGGGCCTCCTGCATCCAGGCTGCTCTGTTTTGTAAAATTTAGGTTGAGCCGCCTGTTAAAGTAAATAAGACTACGATGATGCAAATCAACAAATTTCGTTTTGAAAGATGAATCAATCCCTTCATTGGCCTCAAGCCTCCGCCATAAGGCAGTCCCTTATGGTCGGCACATAAATATTTCAAAATTTTAATCCCGGCTTTATTTCAAAGCTGCCTTTATCTCTGTCGATAGTCACTGTCGTACCATCTGCAAAAGTGCTGCGCTCTTTGCGATAATTCTTATCCAAAAATTCGTGATTAGTCATCTCCAGCAGAGCCACCCTCTTATGCAGAGCGCAAATCCGGCGCATCATGTCCATATTCTTTTTATTCTTAACGTCCCTGGGTACGCTCGCAAAGCCTCCGTTTAACAGACAACGCAGACAATCTCCCAGACCTCCTTCGGGAGTCATCACTGCGTCATGATAAACCAGACTGTAAAGGGGCACGGAAATACACCGGCCTGCGTTCGCCCCTGTGCAGTAATCGACATAGGGAATAACCCAGTCGGCCCCATCCTCCGTGCCGACAATCCCAAGATTGTTGCGGGCCCACTTGAAGCATCTCGCCCGCTATTTCATACAATCGGCTCGCGTTAGCGGATGCTCGCGGTTAAAGTCTTCGGTTGGCGGGACGTAGCCGAACACGACCAGATAGCTGCCCTGCATTTTTATACCGTGCTCGAATATTAACTGATAGTTCTTTTCTAAATGCCCCTGTGCAAAACGCGCATTTAAATAAGCCATTTCCCCTCCGTCCCAATAGTCCATAAACGGGATATATGCCTCTTTCCAGGTGCCTAACCGGGTTCCCGGAAAAGCTTTAGGCCGGCTTCGCGTATCTTCTTCATGCACTGCGAACTGGCTGTCATAAGAAGGGGCATCGATATAATAATCACGATACTGGTCGTGCAGATTATAAATATATCCGAGCTCTCTGCATGTATCTGCCCATCGTTTCAATCCTTCCCATCCGCCGGCATCCGGAGCCGGAGGTAATACATCCGGGTGCTGACGGTCATATCCGAGATAAGGCCAGCCGGCCAGAGTTACATACAATCGTCCGATACCACTGCTTTTAAGGTCACGAAGACGTTGTGCAAGCTCGTCAAAGGTCGTTACTCGATAATTTCTCTGCGGATTGTTCGGATCGTAGCGATGACCACCAGGCTTGTAATTTCTCAAGGCATGCTGACGTAAATGTGGGGTTCCTATCAATTTCTCCACAAGAGGTTCCTGAGCGATTTTTTCCTTCAAAGAGACAAATTGGTCGGTGTCAACTACATACCGACGATAACGCTTACACAAATCTACGTAGTTACACTTTTGGAAGAAACATATTCTTACAGAACGCGGATAACGAAGACTGCCAAGGCTTACCAGCCAGCGAGGGCCGATCACCGTCGGACCTGCGGAGGACTTTTGTCTCCGAGTAAGTATGCCCGGCAGCAGGGTACACAAAACAACCGGGGCCTATGCAACTAAGTATAGGCCCCGAATCTACACAATGTCTTTGGCTTGACTGCTCAGACCTGATGAATGTGCCATTAGTCTACGGCCAGAGCTGCTCTTCAAGCCACTTCCCCACAAACGTCGTTCAGTCAAGCTTAGAAATCACTATAGCATCCAGCAACAAACCGTCCTCCCTGTAGGCGAATTCAAGGGTATATGTCCCAGGAGCCATCGTGAATTCCACTGTTTCATTGCCGTCATCGCTGCTGTGAACCTCATCCCAATGCCAGTCTTGTCCCAATTCAATATCATTCCATCGCACCCAGCCGCTACTGTGGTTAGTCGTCTGGGTGGTTGCTCCCTGGATGCGGAACCAGCAGGAGTCATCGCCGGTATCAAGGTTGTACGTGATCACCCGACCAAGAATCTTGTAGGTCCCTCCCTCGACCGTAAAAACGTAGGTTGCCACACCTTCGGCAGGCGGTTCGTTGGTACTTTCGTTGCCGGTCACTACCGTAATGTACTCACCGCCGGACGTACCGAGAACATCAGACATAATCAGCAGAGGTGAGCTAATCGTGTCAGCCGACTCTGCCTCGATCCAAATTTCTTCTGAAGGAACCGCAGGAGCCGAACGATACAGAAGAATATCGTCGATGAACACTATACCTGAGCTACCGATTGCTCCTGTCCTCTCAAATCCAATACTTATCTGGTTTACATTGCTCAGGTCGATGCCTAAAGCCGCAAGGTCAATATTCCACTGCTTCCAAATGGACCTGGTTATGTCAGCGGCATCGCCAGGATAGACCACCTTGACGCCGTTAATCTTCACGTACATCTGCTCGGTGGCAGCATTATCCGAACTGCCATGGAACGATAAGACCAACGTCTGAGGTGAGCCTATGCTCCAGTCACTGCCAATCGGAAGCTCGCCAGGATTAACTGAAACCTCTGAATAACTGGCAGTAGTATTGTCATATCGGAATGGCACTGACTGATCGCCACCATGAACGATATCAGTCTCCATAGTAGGCTGGAACGGTACAACATAACCTATTGTTGAGCCGTTTGTTGACGGATCATCAAAGCCATCTGTCCACGTCGCATAGACCAGGTTACTGCCTTCTTCCTCGGCAGGAAGGTCATTGTAGGACTCGAAATCATCTACAATAAGAAACTCCTGTGTCGATAAGCTCCAGATATCACCCTGCCAAGTTGTAGGAGTTTCGGCATTATTGACCTCATCAATCCGCCAGTAGTATGTATTTTCCAGAATCAGGGATTCTGAAGGACTGTAGCTGGCATCGGTCATAGTAGCAACAGGCGCGGTGCCATCTATCACAGCCTGCTCGTCAGTACTCAAGTACACGTTATGTTCAGCCGCCTCTCTGCCTGCTCTCCAACTAAGGGTAACATCCACAGCTACCTCTGTTGCTCCTGAATCTGGATTGGGCTCTCTTGCATTGACAGGGATATAGAGGAAGCGAACTTCGCTCAGACCATACTGTGTGTACATAGCACCACCCCAGTTGCTATTGGCGGTAATTTTAACAGAATGCGCCACTGCACCTTTAAAATCAACAGTGGTATTGTATTCATAACCATCTTTACCCGGTGCCTGTGCAAATTCATTTGCCTCGGGCAGTACAGTCCAAGTTTGGCCGTCTTCAGAATACTCAATCGTAACGTCTTTTAAGCTATATCCGGTAAGAATAGACGAACCATTATAGTTCCATATTAGCATCTGGTGCAGCTTATAGATTTTGTCGAAATCATATTGTATCCAGGCCGACCCGGGTTCGCCGGCTTCGCTGAACCACATAGCTTTAGTATCAGTCGAGTGCAGGTCCGGCTCATTAACATCCAGTCCAGAGCCATTCGTAGTATTTTCAGGTCCATAACCTTGCATGAAACTTGAGGCTGTAGGTGTTATATTCTCAGCAGGGATGGGGTATGCAAAAGGTTCGACGGTGAAACTCCAGATTTTGCCCTTATATATTGTGGAATCCGGGGGCGCGTTGACCTCATCAATCCGCCAAAAGTATGTCTGACCGAATTCCAAAATGCCGGGAGCATACATATTAGCATCCTGGTCCTGGCTGACTAATACACCCTGCGGATTGTTCCTGTCGGCGTTTTCTACATCCTCTAATACTGTCCCAAAGTACACATCGTGTGTTTGTGCATACCTTCCTGGCGTCCAGCTTGTTACAACATCCCTCGGCACGTCTGTTGCTCCCTTTGCAGGTTTTGGGTCGGAACATAAGCCGATCTCACCACGGACAGCCAGGATGCTGACCGGGTCGATACCTGGTGCTGTAATAAGAATGCCGTAGATGGGTATATCCGAAGTGATAATCGCACCGAAGGTCTTTTGTTGAGTGCTCATGAACGAGGCAAGGTAACCTGTATCGGTCCAGTACAAAGAGCCGCCTGTAAACGTTATGGCGTCTCCTGCAGGATTGCCGCTCGCGTCCAAGCCCTGTATAGTGCCTGAATCATTTCCATTTTTCTCGAGTATGAAGATTATGTGAACCGGTTGACTGAAGGCAGTCTTCATCCATTCCTGGCCGTCGGCGCATGCCGCCGTATAGAGAGTGAAGTCGTCGGCGGCCGGCGCAAGCTCGTTCCCCGATTGGCCGGGAGGACTGGCAAACTCCGACGTTCCAGTGATGAGACTGCTCGCAGGGTAATCATTAAGCGACAGTATGTCACCAAAGTCGCCGGTTATGTCCCAGGTAGAGAGAGGTACCAATGTAAGGTCACCTCGTGCTGTCACCACACAAAAGCCAAATACCAAAAATAAATAAACAAATCTTTTATACATAGCAGTCCTCCTTACAAAAAAAGGTTTATAAGTTACAAATAACAACAAATTTTACTCCTAATTAGTTCACCTTAACAATCATCAGGGCGTCCAGCATCGGTGGAATAGCCCCTACGTCCATGTAAGCAATCTGAAGTTTATATGTCCCCGCCGGCATTGTCCAGTTCACTGTCTGATTAGCGGGAATAGACTGGCTGCTGTGAACCTCGTCCCAGTGCCAGGCGGTCCCCCCTGCTAACTTATTACACTGACACCATCCGCTTGCGTGAAGTTTCCTCTCAATGGTCGCTCCCTGAATCCTGAACCAGAATGCGTCCTGGTTGGCGGTGGGAATAGCAATTCGGGCCCGGATAACATAAGTACCACCCCGGACAGTCAAGTTGTAAGTGGCAATGCCTTCGATCGGCGGATTGGTAGTGGCCAGAACTGCGTCGGTCCCGACCTGGATGTACTGACCGCCGGAGGCACCGGCAATATCTGACAAAATCAGCAAAGGTGCGCTAATCGCCTCAGCCGCCTCCGCCTCGATCCACATTTCCTCCTCGGCAAGCGCAGGTGCCAGCTCGTACAGCCGAATGTCGTCAAAGTACAACGTACCGCTTGCATCATTGCCGTCAATCCCGATACTCAATGTCGTGACATTCATCAGGTTCACGCCAAGCGAGGCAAGGTCGATATTCCATTGATTCCATATCGGTCTGGCTATATCAGTCGCATCGCCGTCATAGACCACCTTAAAGCCGTTGACCTTCACATACAACTGTCCGGTGTTCTCTGGAGAGCCGTGGAAATACAGCACCAACGTCTGAACGATGGCCTTAGTCCAGTCCTGTGGAACAGCAAAAGTGCGTTCGGCCTCTGAATATGCCGCACCTGCCGTGTTGCTGTAAAGCAGCGGCATCGCCTGCCTGCCGCCGTGGACAATCGTAGTCTCAACGTAATGCTCTCCGGCGCCCCAATTCGGATTAGGATAACCTACGGTGGAACCGTTTATCGGGTCTTCGTATCCATCTATCCACGTGCTCCATATCTCATCGGGCGGATAGTCACCGTAACCTTCAAAATCGTCCACGATAATATACTCATCAGTCGTAAAGCTCCAGACTTCACCGGCTATTGTCTCAGTCCCGTCAAATTCGTCCACCCGCCAGTAGTACGTCCTGCCCAAATCGAGTGACAATGGTCTAAAGCTCGCCCCGATTACTGTCTCGACACGGACAGTACCGTCTATCACAGCTTGCTCGTCTGTGCTGAGGTACACTTCGTGTCCCGTCGCCCCTCTCCCCGCGCGCCAGCGAAGGGTCACGTCCAGGTCAACACCTGCTGCACCTGAATCCGGGCTGGGCTCACGTGCATCGACAGGAATATAAAGGAATCGCACCTCGCTCAGACCATACTGGTTAAAAATCGGCCCGCCCCAGTTGCTGTTGGCGGTAATCCTGACAGACTTTGCCACCACACCGCTAAAATCAACAATGGTATTGCACTCATAGACATCTGCACCCGGAGCCTGGGCAAATTCATTTGCTCCGGACAATACAGTCCAGGTAGCTTCGTCGGTTGAATGCTCGATAGTAACATCCTTAATACTGAATCCGGTAAGCAGAAACGGTCCGTTATAATTCCATACCAGCATTTCATATAGCATATAGGGTTTGTCGAAATCATATTGAATCCAGGCCGACCCGGGCTCGCCCGTATCGCTGAGCCACATAGCTGTAGTATCAATCGAGTGCAGGTCATTAACAAGTCCCGATCCGTCGATAGTGTTCCCCGGCTTCGAATCCTCGTCCTGAAAGCTGGAGGCCGTAGCTGTTATCTTACCGGCAGGGATTGGGTACCCAAATGTTTCGGTCGTAAATCTCCAGGTGTCACCTCTATGGATTGATGAGTCCACAGCGCTAACATCGTCGATTCGCCAAAAGTAAGTCTGCCCGAATTCCAGAAGGCCGGGCTCATACGTATTAACATCCTGGTCCCGTCTGACTAACACATCCAGGGGATTGTTCCTGTCGGCACTGTTGACATCCTCAAATCCTGTTCCGAAATACACATCGTGCTTCTATGCATAGATGCCCGCCCTCCAGCCAAGCGCCACATCGCGAGGCACATCGACCTGCTCATCTTCCGGGTCGGGGGCAAACGCTATCTCGGATGGCGGCCACTTCCCGAGCATGGCATCCCGAAGCTCACTTTCCGTCAAAATATGGTTGTAAACACGAAAGTCGTCTATAACGCCTATAAACTGGCCCGCCCCCGGGGCGCTGGGGTCACGACCTATCACAAATGTCCCCGGCGAAGGCGCCATCACAATCGTAGTGACCATTTCTGCATCGAGCTCGCCGTTGACGTATGTCGTGATAACGCCCCCATCGGCAGTCTGAGCATAGGTACCCGCGACGAAATACCAGGTATCCGTTTGTAACATTGTTCCGCCGCCGGGTCGGCTGGGCGGAGCCGAGGTACCTGCGCTGCTCCTGACTTCGAACTCGAGGTTGTCGTTGCTGTATATGCCCATCACATAGCCGCCGCCGTTTGGGCCGATGGTGATATTTCCGCCGATTTCGTGGTCGCGAAGCGTGGCACCGGGTTTGATCCAGGCCGTCATTGTAAGTTCTCCTACAATATCCAGAACCGGTTCGTACACCCCGAGGTCGAGACAGTCATCCGTACCGTCAAACTCCAGGCCGCTGTTATAATATCCCTCCACCCACTGCGGGTCACCGTTGAAGAAGACATCGTTATTGTAGCGGCTGGAATCTTGGGCAATAGTCCCGGAGCCTTCGTCGAACTTCCACCAACCCACAATCTCAGCACTTGCCGTACTCGTCAAAGCCGGGCCCAGCAACAGAACAAGACAAGTCAGATAAATCAATTTCGTGTGCATTATGTATTCCTTCTTGCAAATAGACTTGAAACAATTATGATTTCGTCAGGTGTATAGAAAGTGTTTTTTCGTTTACCTTCCTCCTTTCTTCTCTCGCACCCCACTACCCTAGGGTCATAAAAGCCCACGACCCTGCAGGTGAAACAAAAACAATAAAAATTGGTACCGAACCCATTATCATTCTACAGAGCAGTTCTGACGGTGTCAATAGATTTTTTCATCATTTTTCCCGTTATCCCGTTATAAATACAAATAATGCTTGACAGTGTTTGCCATAAGATTGTATCATGATATCGATCGCATAAATACCTGTACAGGCCCTGTTTAGAACTGAACGAGGATAATGCAATGATACGCAAGCATAAGGCCTTTACACTAATTGAACTCTTAGTAGTTATCGCCATCATTGCGCTGTTGATGGGGATATTGATGCCAGCCCTACAGCGGGTTAAGAAGCAGGCCAGAACAGTCTATTGCCTGAACAGCTTGAGACAGCTTGGTCTTGCCATGCAAGCGTACGCCCTTGATAACGAGGATTTTATCCCTCGTGCACTGGACCATGAAGTGAAATGGATACTGGTGTTCATTCCATACTTAGGCCAGGAATATAGAGAAATCCAGGATTACAGGGAGGTTGATGTTTATCAGTGCCCGTCCTTTCCTCGTAACGGAATAGGTCAATATGGCCACAGTAACGCCGAGCAGACAGTGGATTATGTCGTGAACGCCTGGGATATGGATAATCCGGGTCTAAGAAGCGGTGAGCAGGGAATCCAAAAGGAAGAGCCGAGCAAGCTCAGCAGTGTCAGGTCGCCCGCCCAGCGAATTTATATGGCCGATAATGAGGCAGGCGATTGGCGCCCCGTGGTCCGTAATAAATATGAGCTTGATATACTGTCCAGGATGAACTATCTGGACGTTTGGTCGAGGACGCATTTGCCCGCTTCGGAAGAAACCACTAAGGGCAGTAACTTAACCCGACGAGTCTCCCGTGATAGGCATCGTGGTAATGGCTGTAACAATCTTTTCTTCGACGGCCGAGCCGATTGGCTGCACAGAGACGAAAACACTTCTCGATTTTGGTGTGGCGCGGAATATTAACCTGGACTTCCTATCTGATTGGCAATAATCCGTTGTAATTCTGAACGCGGCCCGGGAAAATCATTGCTTTATGGAGATTGTTCCATGCCATAAGGCATTCTGAGAGAAAGGAGACATACGACTATGAACGATTGTACCCGTCGTACCTTTATGAAGACTTCGTTGGCTGCTGTTGGTAGTGTCGCGATGGCGTCCAGCACGTGGTCCCGGAACAGGGGGGCCAACGACGACATCCGCATAGCAGTTGTGGGTGTTCGAAAGAAGGGCAAGGAACACATCCATGACTTTCGCAGGCTCTCAGGTGTCCGCGTGGTCGCAATATGCGATGCGGATACGCAATTCCTGGATATCGAAGTTGCGAAGTTCAAAGAGCGCAACATTAAGGTTGACACCTACGTTGACTACCGAAAGCTGCTGGAGAACAAGAACGTCGATGCGGTTGTGCTCTCCGTGCCCGACCATTTGCATGCCCTGATGACAGTCTGGGCCTGCCAGGCGGGCAAGGATGTGTATGTCGAAAAGCCAGCTTCACACAATATCTGGGAAGGCCGGAAAATGGTGGAGGCGGCGCGTAAGTACAAACGCATCGTGGGAGTCGGCTCACAGGACCGCTCGGACGTAGGATTGCTGCCCCTCGCCGAGCACATCAAACAGGGTGGCCTGGGCAAAGTTCAGCATGTCCACGCCATCACCTACAATGCCCGCCTGAGTATTGGCAAGGTCAGCGGCCCCCAGCCGATCCCGGCAACGTGCGACTACAATTTGTTCCAGGGGCCGGCTCCGTTGGTGCCGCTGATGCGCAAGAACCTGCATTATGACTGGCACTGGTGCTGGCCCACCGGTACCGGCGAGATGGGCAATCTTGGCGGCCACGTGTTGGACGACTGCCGCTGGACAACCGGCGTAGCCACAATGGCGCCGCGCGTTGTGAGCCTCGGTGGGCGGTTCGGCTACGATGATGACGGCCAAACGCCCAACACTGTCATATCTTTGTTTGACTACGATGACTTTCCCATCATTTATGAAATCCGTGCCCTGCCTCGCGCCAAGACTGAAAAGGTCGATACATATCAAGGGATTACCTCGCGAGGGATGGACCGCTATCGGGGCGTCAACTTCGGTATGGTGATTCAATGCGAGCATGGCTACTTTGCCGGCGGTCGCGGCGGAGGCTGGACCTACGACAACAACGGCAAGAAGCTCAAGCAGTTCGCAGGCGATGGCGGCGCCGGACACATGACGAACTTCCTCAATTCTATGCGCAGCCGCCGGGTCAGCGACCTGAAAGCCGACGTGCCCGAGGGGCATATCACGGCAGGTATGATTCATGCTGCCGATATTTCCTATCGACTCGCCCAAAGAGAACCTGTCGAGCAAGTCAATAGAATAGTTGAAGGCAATGACCTGCTGGCGGAGTCTTTTGACCGCCTTTTGCAGCATCTGCAAGCGAATGAAATCGATCTGGCTAAGAATCCCGTAGCCGTCGGCCCAATGCTGACGTTTGACACAGAGAGCGAGAAATTCGTTGGCAAAGACAGTTATTACGCGAATATGTTTTTGAGCCGGAATTACCGCCCGCCGTTTGTAGTACCTGAAACAGTGTGACCGAAATCGGCAGCACCAGTTTACTTACCGCGTAAGTGTAACAGATATGTACCGTCACAGATTCAGGTGCTCTGCTGCATAGCGCAGACACTTTCTGACGTTTTGGTCTTCCAGCTTTACTTGCTCATTAACCGACAGATTATCGATATTCGGCAAGGTATCTTTATCACTTGCGTGGGCACGCACATATCGCAGCGTGCGGGCCAGATTCACGCCGGGGACATCGCCCATGGTGGCCCAGTATTTCTCGCTAAGACAAGGCACCTTGAGAGGGTTGCGCGTAGACATTTCCACGCTGAACTTTATCCCGGGTTTGGCCTTTCGTATTATCTCGACTATCCTGGGCAAGTCGAGTGTACCTTCGCCAAAAACCACATCAGCCAACAAGAATCCGTCCTCGTATTCGCAGACTGCCATGTCCTTAAGATGAACCGAGTGCGCCCAAGGGGCATAGGCTTTCACTGTATCCATCGGGTCTTCCAGAAGAGAAAAACTGTTGCCGGTATCAATGCACACGCCAACATACTCGCTGTCTATGCGCTTGAGCATCTCCAGCATATGAGGGATGAGCCAGTCCTTGTGGTTCTCAATCGCCAAGGGAATTCGGTGTTTTTCGACGATTGGCGCAATCGACTCTATCGTTTTCCACGAGCGACCGGCGAATTCGTCAAACTGCTCACGTTTGTCGAATTGCTCGTAACGTCGACCGCCACAGAAACCGCGAACTGCTCTGGCGCCTGCCGCCTTGACGCTGCGGACGCCCATTTCAAAGCGCTCCAGGTCCACCTTGCCACCCAGCCATGCCGAATCTTCTATGAACAAATCATTGTCTTCTACGTAGGCGCGTAGCTCTTTTGCATACGCTTCGTCTCGACTCCCGATGACGCACTGGAGGCCGCCAGCCCCGATTGAATGGCAGTACTTGAGAAAGGTTAGAGGGTCATGCGTTACCTTGGGTGTGTATCCGGCTTGTTCTGCGCGGCTGCGAATGTTATAGGAAAAGTCATCAATGCCCAGTCTTGTATTCTCAGATATTGCATATTCGGTTGCCCATGCCGGGACTCTCAGCGTCGATGCGACTATACAACCTCCGGAAAAAAGCATTTCCCTTCTATTCATTATTATTTTCCTTAATTTTAATATGCTTAGCGAGATAACCTCTGCTGCTGCGTGACAATGATTTCCAATCCAGTAACTTTCGGGACTTGGCGTCACTCACCTCTCGATTTATAAACTCAATGAAACGTTTACCAAAAAACCGTATAGATTACCATGAAACACAAGACAACAAGTGTAAACCAGAATCCAATTCTTTTCCACCACGGGTACCCCAGCGCCAATTCCTCTTTCGTAGGATGAAGCATGCGTAGGTGCCACAGTGTTGACTCGATTTCCGCCTCAGCCGGTGCTGATGTAAAGCGGTTGATAAGAGCAATTACACCTATAGAACATATAAAAATAATGGCCGATAAGTTGAAAATATTGAATGAAGACAGCAAACCTGTCAATTCTCTCAGGAAAACAATCAACAACATGGGAATGGCCAAAAATAATGTGGTAATGGCAGCTACTCTGGTAGTTCGCTTCCAGAAAATGGCCATCACAAAAACAGCCATCACCGGTGCCAGCATTAAGGCCCAGCAATCCTGCGCATAGGAAAAGATGGAGCCGAATCTCCCGACCATAGGCGACCACACAGCACCAAAAACAAGCAGGCCGATTCCTGATATTTGTGCAAATTTAACAAGCTGTTCATCCGAGGCTTTTTTTCTTATCAATCCTTTGTAAATATCCAGCGTCAACAGAGATGATGTTGAATTGATTAGAGAGTCGATGGTTGACATGATCGCGCCAATCAGCACCGCAAACATAAAGCCCCTCAAACCAACAGGGATGAGTGTTTTGATTAGATAGGGATATGCATCATCCGGATGCGCCAGATTGGGATTCATCGCATAGGCAATCATCCCCGGCCAGGTAACACTCAGACCCAGGGGGATGGCCAGAAATGCGGCCAGAATCACACCCATTTTGCCGTGCCATACATTTTTTGCTGCAAGACACCGCTGGGTGATAAACTGATTGGTCGAGTAGTAATACCCGCTCAACACAAAAGCCACGGCAATCATCCCTGTCCACGGCAACTCCGGATGATCGGCCGGTAAGATTAAGTGAGCACGCTCACCTGTGCCAACAATGGCTGAAAATCCGCCGTCAACTGCAAACAAACCAAGAATAAAAACCAGAAGGCCACCCCCAATCAACACCACGCCATTAAACAAGTCCACCCAGGCAACGGCAGACAATCCGCCAAAAATGGTGTACGAACCAGCAGCAATTACTAGAATCCAGATAGCCAGATAGAGATTCAGCCCGAACACTCTGTTAATTGCAAAACCTCCGGAATACAGCACCAGAGGAAGATTTATCACCAAATACTGGACCATACATACGAGGGCAAATGTGGAGCCCGCAATGCGTCCGAAACGGCGGGTTAGATATTCGGGAATAGTAAAAATTCTATTTTTCAAATACACAGGCAAAAAGAAAAAAAGAAGAAGCCCCTGTGCCGGCCATACCAGCCATTCCCAGTTGGCAACCGCCATGCCGTATTTGTAGCCCCAGCCAACTTCACCGATAAACTGCTCGGAACTGATACTGGAAGCAATCAGGGAAAATCCGATTACAAACCATGGTAATCCACGGCCAGCAAGAAAAAAATCAGAAGTGCTTTCCTTACCTTTTCGGCCTGAAATAAAGCCGATCGCAATCACGGTGACTAAGTAAACAATGAAAATCCCGGTTTCAAAAGCCGTTAATTTCATGGCAGCTATACAAATCCCCTAAAAATTGAAAGCAGAATTTTGGCCATTCATTTTACCCAAATCGAATCTTCAAGCCGGATGTCGTCGGAGGAAGCACCAACTTTCACCTTGAATTCCCCGGGTTCAACCACTCTTTCCAGATGGCGGTTGTAGAGAGCCAGGTGTTCTGGACCAATGGTGAAAGTCACTTCTTTCTTTTCCCCGGGATTGAGCCGGATTTTTTCAAACCCCCGCAGCTCCATCTCGGAAGTGGAAACCGTTGCAATGACATCCTGGATGTAGAGCTGTACAACTTCCTGGCCGGCGCGTTTTCCTGTATTCTGAATGTCCACACTCACCTGAATTGTGCCTGCAATACCTGAGACGGTTTTGTCAAAACGAAGGTTGCTGTATTCGAACGTGGTGTAACTTAATCCATGGCCAAAGGGATAAAGCGGCTTGTAATCCATGTCTGCGTAGGGTTTGCCCCATCCCTTTTCAAGCCAGTACTGTTTGGATTTCTTCGCATTATAATAGACAGGCAATTGTCCGGAGTGCCGCGGAATGGTCACTGTGAGCTTGCCTGAGGGATTCACATCCCCGAACAGAATTTCAGCAATAGCTTGGCCGCCTTTTTCACCCGACACCCAGGATTCAATTATTGCAGGAATGTTGTCTGCGATCCATCGGGTGGAAAGGGGACGTCCATTCACAAGGATCACAACAGTTGGTGTTCCCGTTGCCGCAACCGCTTTGACAAGGTCCTGCTGCATGCCGGTCAGATCAAGATTGGCCACATCAAATCCCTCCCCGCTGGTGGCGACACGGACGCCTTCATCGTTGTGCTGCCGCCATTCATTTTCACCGACTACAACTACCGCATATTCCGCATTTTTAGCCACTCGTTTTGCTTTTTCAATTTCATCCACTTTATCACCTATGACGTCACAGCCTTTGACATAAGTGACCCTTGTTCCTTTAGGAACTGTTGCCCTGATACCATCCAGTATGGTCGTAATCTCCTGTGAAACTCTCAGCGCCGTGTAATCACCAAGCTGATTTTTTGCATGGTCGGCATTAGGCCCAATAACTGCTATGGATTTAATATCTTTCCTAAGGGGCAGTAAATTGCCCTCGTTTTTTAAAAGCACCACTCCCTCCCGCGCTGCCTGTAGGGCCAGTGCCTGATGATCCGGATTGTGGACAATTTTTGCAGCACGTTTCGGATCAACGTATGGATTCTCAAACAATCCCAGCCGTATTTTCATCCTCAAGACGCGGCGGACCGAGCGGTCAATGACGGCCATTGAAACCTTTCCTTCTTTAACACTCCGGATCATATCTTCCATGTATCCGGATTCATAGGAAATCCCCACATCCACACCCGCTGCTAAAGCGAGCTGTCCGGCTTCTTTTTGTGTAGGCGCCAGGCCTTCATACACAAGCGTTCCAATCCCGCCCCCTTCGGAAAGAACAATCCCTTGAAATCCGAACTCTTCCCGTAAAATACCCGTCATGATATCTTTAGATGCATGAGCCGGAATGCCGTCGATGGCCGGATAGGTAGCCATCACCCCCAGGCCGCCGCATTTTTTGATGCCTGCCTCCCAGGGAGGTAGAAACACTTCCCGAAGTTTACGTTCGGAAATTTCCATCGCACCACGTTCCAGACCGCTCACCGGCTCGCTCTGACCGGGGTAATGGCACAATCCGGCAACGGTCTTGTCCGGCGCGCACAGTTCATCTCCCTGAACGGCCCGAACAATTACCTCCGCAATTCGCGCACATTGGAATGCATCTTCACTTTGCGCCTCCTGATTTCGCCCCAAACGAGGGTCCCGGATAGGTTCCACCACAAGTGTAAATATTTGATGAATCCCTATGGCCCGAGCCTCCTCTGCTACTACGGCGTATATCTCAGACAGAAGTTCGAGATTCCACGTGCTGCCCAGCGCCGGCCCTTCCGGAAAAATGGTTCCACCCGTGCACATCAGCCCATGCGTGCCTTCTTCGGTTTGTAGCAGAGGGATGCCCAGCCGGGTCTTTTTAATGGCGATCTTCTGGAGTTCGTTCAGGAACTTTGCCTGCTGCTCCGGGCCTTTGAAAAGGATAGTGTTGGGCAATGTGAAGAATCCGCCCCCAGGCCCGAGATAATCCAGATAGGTTCCTTCAGCAAATGCTTTGACTGCCGCCATTTTTTCTTCAACCGTTTTTCCCAATCCACCCACATATACACACGGCATATTCAGTTGTCCCACCTTTTCTTCCAGTGTCATGCGGGAAAGAAGGTCTTCTACCCGCACATCCATGGGCTGATCCGTATCGAGATATGCCGGTCCTTTGGATTTTCCGTAACTCGTTCCTATCAAAATAAATCCCACTATGAACACACATATCAAAACTCTTTTTTCCCGTTTCATTGTTCAACTCCTTGTCTCAAAGGTTCCAGTGTATCATTTAATTATCGCGTAGGGTACATTTATTCATACGCGAATCGGAAAGCTGAATTAACCTTTGCTAAATCACTCGTTTATGTTACCCTCTGAGCCTTTGATATTCAAGTTGTGTTTGGAGGATATTGATGCCCATAGAAACGCCTTCTAATCAACCGGCCGAATGGCTTAGCTTGCCAGTAATTGCCACGATTGCTCGGTTACTGTGCCGGGAGTTGACCCTACAAAACGAATATCTCCGTTTGGAAAACAAGATCCTTAAGTCGAGACTCCCAGGTCGGATTCGATTTACTGATGATGAGCGAAGATCGCTTGTGGATGCTGCTCTGGCAATGGGTAGGAAGCTCATGGAAACAGTTGTCAACATCGTCAAGCCCACTACAATCCTTGCCTGGCAGCGAAGACTTGAAAAGGCAAAGTGGGATTACTCCCAAAGAAGGAAGAGAAAGCCTGGTAGGCTCAGAACACCTGGGAATGTCGAGGAGTTGATCTGTCAAATTGCAAGAGAGAATGTCTGAGGTTATAAGAAGATCCAAGGGGAACTGAAGAAGTTAGGCTTTGAGATTTCTAAAACCACCGTAGCCAACGTCCTGAGGAGAAACGGTTTGCCTTCATCGCCTGATCGCAAAGGTTTGACTTGGCGAGAGTTCTTTTCTCGACATGCAGAGGTCTTTTTCTACGCAGATCTGCTCACGAAGGAGATATGGACTTTCAAAGGTTTGCAGCGGGCGTTCGTATTCTTCGTTCTGCATCTGCATACACGTCGGATCTTGCTTGCCCGAGCGACATTCTCACCGAATGGTCGATGGCTGAAACAACAAGCCCGTCATGTTCTCTGGGAATGCCAAGACAGAGGAATCAAGGCTCGCTTTTTCCTTCATGACAATGATGCTTGCTATTCTGAAGGTTTTGATGGCTTGCTGAAAAGCGCAGGACTCAAGCCTGTCAAAACTCCGTATCAAGCTACCAACGCCAATGCGTTTGCCGAACGTTGGATTCGAAGTCTTCGCGAGGAATGCCTCAACCATCTGGTCATCTTGGGCTTGAACAGGCTGCAGTAGGTGCTCGATGAATACAAGGATTTCTTCAACCAGCACAGGCCACATCAGGGGATTGGGAATTGCATACCGGAACAGCTCGGTCACCTGATGGTTGACAAAGCACAGGATGTTGGTACTAACTCGGTGCATGTGGGTGATATACGGTGTCACGAATTCTTGGGTGGGTTACTGAAATCATACATTCGAAGAGCGGCCTGAGTAACGTTGCTCCAAGAAATCATGTCTCCAACTTGCAAGCAAGGTCGTGGGAATGGTTTGTGCTCGCCTGGGAGATAGTATGATTTGGAACTGAGAACCGACACAGGGTGGTTTTGTTGTCATCTGATCAAATTACTCTCGGCTCATCCGAGTTGAAAGCATTCACAATCACTGGCTACTCCCGGATTCTACCCAGATATGAGTTTTTGTACCCTACGCGTGCAGTGTCCTCGCGCTCCCAGGCTTTGTCCGGCCTTAAGATGGGATTTTCTGGGTGATATTCTGGTCTGTGGTAGCTTCGTTTCAACGTCGTATGCTCAATCAGGAAATCGTCCACAAACAACTGCCGACCCACGTCGATAGGGATAATATCAGGTGGGTTCTCCAGATATGGCACACGCATTGGCTCCCGCGTCAACTGCTTTATCTCTGGGGGCCATGAATCTGGCAGTATAATACCATTGTACAGCGTTTCGCCCGCCACAGTTGATAAAGACAGAGTGAGCATCACGATTTCGCACCCCCATAGCTCATTTCAATTGAAAACGTGCCATCACTAATCTCCTATCTAATCCTTTTCTTTATCCAAACAGCCTCCTTATATCCTCGTCCGTAATCCTTTCATCAGGCCTTATCGGCTCTCCCCTTTGCCTCCTCAAGTGCTCAAAAAATTCCTTCACATTTCCTGGAGCTGATTTGATCGCCAATCCCAACGAATACCTCATCAAAGAGATATCTGCTCCATCAAGGACACCTTTTATAAGCCCAGTCTCTGTGTCCTCTTGGTTTTCCATCTCCTTGTCAAACTTGTCCAAAACACTCTGCACACTACCGTATTCTATCTGTTCTTCGGCAATTGGCTTGTTGCTTATCTGAGAATAAGGCACTTGCATATCCCTTAGAAGGTACAATGCTTCGGGGGGAATTGCATTTGCATGTTCAAAACCTTCTTTGAACTCCGGGCCCCCATAATATGGGGGCAACAGTATGTGGGGTCTCTGAAGGAGAACAAGGCCTTTCATTACGATGGTCCTATCCCTGAGTCGGCTGTGTTCAGCAACGAGCACGTAAGGCAATTCCATAGCTCCGAAGGTAAAAAGCATACGTTGGTATTCCCGGATTACCTCGGTAGATCTCCAGCATTCGTTGAATTTCTCTCTATCAAATTCGGGCACTTTTTACTCTCTCAAAAACGTCACACAAGAACAAGTAGGTCGTGTAATGTATAGTTGGCAACATTTTACCAATAAAGTACTGCCTTGCTTCTGACTCTTATTGAAATATCTTTCTCTAAAATATCTTCATTTTTGATACAATCGAACCAATACGCAATAACTTCATTCAATTCTTTCGTACTCACTTCAAACCCACTAAAACCACAAGAACGAGATGGTACTGCATGCAGAAACAGTAAGCTTCAAAAGGATCATATACTGTAGTAAATTGTTTATTGCGTAGTGATTATAATGTAACTGATGTGCATCAGCAAGGACTTTGATCCACTGCACTTTGCCAGACCACTCAGAGCCCAGATCCTAACCCGGGCGAGCCGGAACCAAAGAGGGTAGATAAAAGGCTGACGCCTTACCGAAACCGCCTTCTGTTGTTAAGCATCCATCTAAATCGCACGACCGCAATCTCTCTCCCCACCCTCCTTCGAGGCAGGGAGATTGCTTGTTCTGAAAACGAAAAGCTTTGCTTCTGCTGCCGGGTCGATCAAACGCCACGCCAAATAAAAACCGATTTGGCATGTCGTTTGAAGCGCCCCTTGGTTTATCAACTTCGAATCATCTATATGCTATCAAAGTTAATATTGTCTCCGGGGTGCCCCTCCAATAACAAACTGAAGCGGCACCAATAAAGTTTTTGAACATAATATTCCAACACTATAAAAGAATGGTATATGAGAACACCCCGTAAATGGGAATATACGCGTTTTGAGTCCGACGCTTACTATCACCTGATTATCTCAGGAGGCTTTATGCCACAACTTTTTAAATGGACTCCATAGTATAGTTTTGTTTTATCAGCCCCTTCAACCCGGTTTGGGGGTAAAGGGGGTTTTATATGCTCACATCACTATTTTGTGACCATTTTGCGCACAATTTCATTTGTAACAGAATAATTAGTAGCTGTTGCGGAAAACGAAAATCGACGATGTCACCCCTGCGAAAGCAGGGGCCCAAAGCGAAAAACTGGATTCCCGCTGTCGCGGGAATGACAAATACTGTTTCCACAACAGGAACTAATTAAAAAAATGCCCATACGATTGCGCAAAATACCGGCTGGGAAGGCCTGGATTCCTGCTTTCGCAGGAATGACAAGTTCATGCAATCGGCAACTAATAAATGAAATTGGTATTATAACATCAATAATCATCTTTGGGATTCCCGTATGGCAGGCTACTTCAGCCAACAGTCCAGCCAGCTTATCACTGTTTCGTGCCAGAGGATGGAGTTGGCGGGCTTTAGCACCCAGTGATTTTCGTCGGGGAAGTAAAGCAGCTTGCTGGGAATTCCGAGGCGCTGGAGGGTGTTAAATGTGCCGAGCCCGTGAGTATCGGCCACCCGAAAGTCCAGTGCACCGTGGATAACCAGCATTGGAGTCTTCCAGTTTTTAACAAAGTTTACCGGATTGTGCTTTTCATAGCCGGCGGGATTATCCCAGGGAGTGCCGAGGTGGTCCCACTCGGGGAACCAGAGTTCTTCGGTGTCGAAATAGGCCATGCGTTCATCAATATTGCCGTCGTGGTTCACCAGGCAGCGGAAACGGTCGGGCCAATTGCCAGCTATCCAGTTAATCATATAGCCGCCAAAAGAAGCACCAAGGGCGCCGACCCTGTCGCGGTCCATCCAGGGGTAACGTTTTAAGGCGGCGGCCAGACCTTTCTGCAGGTCTTTTAGAGGTTTGCCGCCCCAGTCGCCCCGGATGGAATCGGTGAAGGCCTGCCCATATCCGGTAGAGCCGTGGAAATCCACCATAACCACAGCATAGCCTGCTCCTGCGTAGGCCTGTGGGTTCCAGCGGTAATGAAAGCTGTTGCCGAAGGAGCCCTGAGGGCCTCCGTGGATGAGAAAGGCCACAGGGTAATTCTTGGCAGGGTCAAAATCCACGGGCTTGACTATATAGCAATAGACCATTTCATCGTTCCATCCGGCGAATGTAAACTGCTCATATTCACCCATGCGGGCAGCGGCAATTCTTTCGGCATTGATATTGGTGATTTTGCGCATATCGTCACCATCAGGTTTAACCGAATACAATTCTACAGGAGATTGCAGGTTGTTCAGGCCAAAGATAATCCTGTCCGCTGCGATGTTAGGTGAACTGACGCTGCCTTGTTTTACAATGGTTCGAATGGCACCGGTTTTTACATTGATGGCGAATAGAGATTTTTGGCCCACATTAGTCGCTGTGGCATAGATTGTTTTTCCATCCGCCGAGAAACAGAACAAGGATGGGCTGCGGTCCCAGTTTTCCGTCAGAATCCGCTGCTTTGATTGGTGGGTGGTTAATTGGTTAATTGGTGAGTGGCCGTTTGGCCAGGGACGCAGGACAATTCGGAAACGGTCAGATTCATAGCCTGGCCTGGCCATAGCTAAGTAAGCCAAGGTCCTGCCGTCGGGTGAGAAAACCGGATTCGTATCCCAGGCCTGGTTTTCCTCGGTCAAACACATCAGCGGTTCGGAACCATCAACAGGTGACAGGTAAAGGTCGAAGTCTGTTGACCAGGGTTCCGCTCGACCCACATCCCTTGCGGTAAAAATAAGTCCTTTGCCGTCCGGGGTGAATGTAATCTCTTCCGGGCCGCCGAAGGGTTTGGAAGGAGTATCGGCATCCATACCCTGCATAACGTCTACCGGGTCGCCACCCGCCGACGGCATTACAAACAGATGCGAGCGCCGGCCATCCTTCCAGGTATCCCAGTGCCTGACAAAAATTCGCTCGTAAATCCGTCCGGTAGTTTTTCTCTGCTTGATTCCATCGAGCTTCTCCTTCGTTTGGGCTATGGTTTTGCAATCCGGAAAGACTTCCATAGTAAAAGCGATGTGTTTTCCATCGGGTGAGATGACCAGATTTCCGAGGTCAAAAGGCAGATCCGTGACCTGTTGTGCTTCTCCGCCGTCAATTCGAATACGCCAAACCTGTGCGGAGTCCGAGCGGGTGGATATAAAGAATACCGATTTGCCGTCAGGTTTCCAGCGGGGATTAGAGTCACCTTGAGGATGAGACGTCAGGCGACGAAGGCCCGTCCCATCAGCGCCGAGAAGCCAGAGGTCGGTCTGCCCCTTGTTTGCTTCGAGGTCGGTTACTCTCAGCACGAAAACAATCCATTTGCTGTCCGGTGAGATCTGAGGGTCGGAGAGCCTGTCCATCGCCAGCATATCGTGAACGGAAAACGGATGTGTTTGGTTGGAAGGCACTGCAGAAAGAGCTGCAAGATTTACCCAAAGAACAAAAAGCAGTGACATCAGCGTCGATCGCATCATCTTCTCCTTAATAGTTTCGGTTAAATACTAAACAACAATTCGCCACTAAGACTCTTTTGTGAGTGTAACAGGGATATCGAGCCAGAAGGTTGAGCCTTTGCCGAGCTCACTTTCAAGCCCGATGCTGCCGGCGAGCATAGCAGCCAATTCAGTGCTGATGGTAAGTCCCAGGCCGGTGCCGGTCGATTCGCGGGTTATAGAACCATCAGCCTTACGAAATTTTTCAAATATTTTTTTCTTGTCAGACTCGGCAATGCCACAGCCGGTATCGCTTACTGCAATCCGAACCGTCTTTTCATCCGCCATTTTGGCTCGAATTTCAATTCTGCCCCGTTGGGGCGTAAACTTTATGGCATTACTCAGGAAATTGTACAGTATCTGCTGGACTTTGCCGGCATCCGTTGAAAGAATCGGTATATCGGAATCGACCAGGACTTTGACTTTGATTTTCTTTTTCTTTGTCAGCAGTGAGAAAGAGGATACCAGAGCCTGACATAACTTTGACACAGAGGTTTCTTCTATGTGCAGTTCCATTTTTCCGGCCTGAGTTTTAGCCAAATCCAGCAGGTCGTTAATCATATTCAGCAAGCTGTTTCCGCTGGTGATAATGTTTTCAGCGTACCTTTGTGCCTTTTCCTTTTTCAAAAGTTGCGGCTTTTCTCTCAGGACCTGGGCAAAACCCAGAATCGCATTCAAGGGAGTTCTAAACTCGTGTGAAATATTGGCCAAAAATTCACCCTTAACCTTGTTGGCTTTGAACAGCTCGATGTTTCGCTCAGACAGCTCGGCAATTTTTGCATCGAGCTGTTTGTTTGCCTGGCGGAGTTTTTCCTGTGTAGCCCGCAGGCCATCGAGCATATTATTGAAGGCATTTGCCAGCCTTTCATATTCGTCTCCTGTCTTTATAGCGCTTCTGATGTCGAGATTTCCCTCGGCGACATTATTTGCTATTGCCCTTAGCTGCCGGATGGGCCGCAGGATAACCCGCTGGGTTATCCAGTAGAAAGCAATAACGGCACCGATACCGCCGATTAGGCCGGCAACAATGACCCAAACGCGATTCATAAATTTTGTTTTGCTGATTTCGCTGCCTATGCCCCGGAAGCGAATAAGTACCGCACCTATCGGCTCATTTAACGAAAAGGCGCTGGCAATACCCTGTTGATTGTGGCAGCTTATGCAATGGTCGGTTGCTCTGAAAATTCTCACATAATTGCTCTGGAGCACGCCATCTTCTTTCTTTAACAGGATATTATCGTTCCTGTTCTGGTCGGCTTTTAGAGTTTCAACCAACTGGCCGGCCTGCTCTGTAAATCCACTATAGACGGACCTATTTTCATTGTCCGTTGCCTGCACCTGTGGTTGAGAAGGCACAGGTGTGAAGCGAATCCATCTCATATCGGGGTCGTTTACATCTATGGCCAGATCGGTGTTATCCAATGCAGGAAGAGTTTGGCCGGGGTCCTTTAGCTGGAAGTGCCGGTCGAGCAGTGCCTGCGACCTTGCTCTGCCCATATCGAGCAGGTCTTTTTTGATGAGCTGACCCATCCAGATGTAAGGAAGAAGAAGTGCGATAGTTAAGGTAAATACCACCGCGGCCCCAAAGGTGAGTCTGCACTTTTTCGCCAGCGACAGCGGTGATAACCGCAGAATCATCAAAAGCTTTTGCCAGATGTATTTTAAGTTAATCCGCATAAATTAAATAAACTAAAATTTGCTTCAAGCAAAGCGTAAACAAGGACTCAAGAATCTAATGCCATAAGTGATTTTCGTCCTTTAGTCTTGTAGCCGGTGGAATTCGGTTCTCAGCTTGGGCAAGGCCTCTGGATAGTCTTTCTGAATGAAATCAATGATCTTTTCTCTGACCTGGCAACGAAGACTCCATGCGGTCGAGGCATCTGCAGCGCTCATAAGAGCCCTTAATTCAACTGTACGCTCAGATGTGTTAGTAACTTGCAGGACGCAGACTTTGCCATCCCAAAATTCTGAATCTTTCAGGATACGATGAAGCTCGGCTCTGATAGACTCGATAGGTACAGTATAGTCAACATAAATGAATACAGTGCCCAAGATGTCGGCTGTAACACGGGTCCAGTTCTGAAAAGGCTTTTCAATAAAATACGTAATGGGGACAATTAAACGCCTTAAATCCCAGATTTTCACAACCACATAAGTTAAAGTAATCTCCTCGATGCGGCCCCATTCATTTTCCACTATGACAACATCATCCACACGAACAGGTTGGGTAATAACAATCTGAAGGCCTGCAATAAAGGTTGCAATAGTTCGCTGAGCAGCCATGCCTACGACAATACCAATAATACCTGCCGAGGCCAAAATGGTTGTCCCCAAGTGACGAACCCTTTCAAAAGTCATCAGACATGTCGCGAAGGCCACAATAACAACAACTGCGATTACTATTCTCTTAAGAACCCTGAATTGCGTATGTATTTTCCTGGCTCTAAGATTATCTTTTACGTCAATATTAAAACGGGTGAGAATATAGTCTTCTAAAACATAAGTGGACCTGATTAACAACCATGAGACCAACCCGATAAGCAGCAAGCCCAGAACGTGATTAAGAAAATCAGTCACCTGAGTTTGAAATGCAGTTAATTTCGATACCAGTCGGATGATGATAAGAATGATAATCCACAGTAAAGGTCTAAAGCAATACTTGACAAATGAGTCATCCAGGTTGCTTTTAATGCGTTTAACAAGCCTCCGCAGCAGTCCAAAGACAAAATAATGGCCCACAAGCCCAACCAATACGGCCGCCCCGCACAACCAAGCCAACCTTTCCCAGTTTTGTAAAGTAGCCAACATAGAATTACTCCAAATAACTAATGGTTTCCATTTTGAAGTGTACCAAATTCAAAAAGACCATTCTGGCACCGAATAATATGCTGAAAAGCGACAACCTAAATAAGCTATTCCCTAAAGAAACTTATATCCTGACGCCAAATTCCACTCCAGATGTAATTTTTTATCCACAATACCATCGTAATAGTCAAGACAATTTTTCGCCTTTTTCTTGAATTGAAAGTCGGATTCTAATACAGCTAAAAGTGCTACTCATCGGTTTTTTGCCGGATTATATGCGAGTGTCTTTGCATCCGGAGATTAAGCTCATCGAGCTGTTTCTGGTCCACTTCGCTGGGGGCATCGGTCAAGAGGCACTGTCCGCGCTGGGTCTTCGGAAAAGCAATGACATCTCTGATATTTTCCGTACCGGTAAGCAGCATGACAAGCCTGTCGAGCCCGAATGCTATTCCGCCGTGCGGTGGAGCGCCGTATTCAAGGGCCTTCAAGAAGAAACCGAACCGCTGCTGCGCCTGGTCCTTTGAAATATTTAGCAACTCGAAGACCTTCTGTTGAATTTTCGGGTTTTGGATACGAATGCTTCCGCCGCCAATTTCAGAGCCGTTAAGAACGATGTCATAGGCCTGCGAACAAATATTTGCAGGGTCGGTATCGAGCTTTTCAATGTCCTCTTCAACGGGAGAAGTAAACGGATGGTGCAGTGAATCGTAACGCTTTTCATCCTCGTTCCATTCAAACAATGGAAAGTCCACCACCCATACGAACTCGAAGCGTCCCCGGTCATAAAGTTTCAGGTCACGGGCAAGTTTGCATCGTAAGGGAGCCAGGGCCTTGTTGGCAGCTTCTTCCTTGTCGGCGACAACCAAGAGCAAATCTCCATCTCTTGCCCCGAAGCGTTCGATAATCTGCCGCTGTGCTTCGGGGCTGAAGAACTTTGCGCAACCGCCGAGCAGTGAAGGATTATTATTTTCTATTTTGAGCCTGGACCAGGCCAGTCCCTTAGCGCCGTAGTCCGCCACGAAGTTTGTTAAGGTTTTTTCGATATCGCTTCTGGAGTATTTTTCGCCGCCCGGGGCACAAAGCCCTTTTACTATCCCGCCGTTTTCAATCACCGAGGTAAATACCTTGAAAGAGCTTTGTCTGGCGATATCGGAAATGTCCTTTAATTTCATATCGAAGCGCAAGTCCGGCCGGTCGGTGCCGTAGTCGGCCATTGACTCTTGGTAAGATATTCGCCGAATCGGTATCGCCACATCTACATCCAGTATTTCCTTCCAGAGTCGGGCTACCAGGTTTGAGTGGACGTCGATGACATCATCACTATCAACGAAGCTCATCTCGACATCGATTTGTGTAAATTCGGCTTGTCTGTCGGCGCGGGGGTCTTCATCACGAAAGCAACGGACTATCTGGAAGTATTTATCAACGCCGCTTACCATTAGAATTTGCTTAAAGAGCTGCGGCGACTGGGGCAGTGCATAGAAACAGTTTTTGTGAAGCCTGCTGGGCACAAGGAAATCTCTTGCACCTTCCGGAGTGCTCTTGGCCAGCATTGGTGTTTCAATCTCCCAGAAGCCCAGCTTATCGAAATAATCCCGCACGACCATTGTGACTCGATGGCGGGTGCGGAGTTTGTGCTGCATTTGGGGGCGACGAAGATCGATATAGCGGCTGGACAAGCGCAGCTCCTCGCCTGTTTTGTCGGCTTCATATATTTCAAACGGTGGTGTCTTTGAGATATTGAGAATTTCCAACTGCTGTACAGCGACTTCGATTTGTCCTGTCGGCAGCTTGGGATTTTCCATACCCTCACTTCTGGGCTGGACAACACCTTTGGCTGCTATTACCCATTCACAGCGAGCCGTCCTTGCTAACTCATGAGTCCGGGGTTGAGTTTCCGGGTCAAAAACTAATTGAGTCAGACCTTCTCTATCGCGCAGGTCGATGAATACGAGATTTCCATGGTCGCGATATGAATGGACCCAGCCAGCTAAAATAACCTTTTTGCCGGCATCATCAAGCCGAAGCTGACCGCAATTATGTGTTCTTTTGAGCATTGCAACATCTTTCTTCATAAAAAGTCTGTCCGGATCTCCGCGCGCGCAGAGACACCCGCTGAACAAGATAGCCGAAGAGGGTCGTTCCGTCAATGGTGGCTTTTAAGATTTGATAATAAGATATGGAACAGCTCGCCATTAATGATCAGGGTTGAAACCAATATCACTGTGCAATTGGGAATTCATATTGGCGGACTCTTAAATCACTAAGGTTCTCAGGATCGAAGCTAATAACAAAACCTTCATCCGATACGTTATACTCAAATTCCTGACCGCTGAAAGGGTCTTTCGGTAAATTAGCCGGAAGCGTTTCTGGTAATTGACCGGTTTCTGCATTTACAAGGTAAATCTCTATGGCAACCTTTGTTACATTGAAGACAGTTATTCCTCCAACGTATATATCGTGTTGTTCAGCTACATTAATCGGAAGGAAAGGACGTATAAGGACATATGGATCATCAACGACACTATTCTTCAGTTCCTCTTTTAATTCCTTAAGTTCCAAATGCTTCTGTTGATACGAAATATCACTCCCAATAATGCGGTTAACAGATGACAAGAACCTGTTGTATGGCTCTTTCGCTCGCTCAAGCACTTCTTCATAAGTGAGGCTTAGAATTTCCTGCCTGGCACTTTCATCTTCAATCAGCTCCGAAACCTTTTCTCTCCACGTGTTAAACAACTCAGGACGCACCCTTAAAAACTCCATGTTATCATTCAATTCAATTTCTAATGCCCTCCCAGGCGGTGGTGGCGCCCCCTGCACAGTACTAATCTGGCCCTGTAACCATATAAGGGTATCTCTATCCGGTGGCATGGAGCCAAGAACGTAATGAATACAGCGTAAGGCTCGGAAGTCAATCGGCATCGAAAGCAAATACCCAAGGACACCCTCATCAACGATGTGCTGAGCAAACCTTCGTACGCTTAAGCATCTTTCAAGTGCAGTCAGGTATTGTCCATCGGCAGCGAGAGTCCTTGCATCCACTTCAAGCAGATAAGCAAGCTGGCGCCATTGTTGTAATAATGTATTGTATCCCTGAGAGCGCATTATTCCCCAACTGCAATCCAGAATCTGAGTAGCAGCTACAGCAATTCTAATAGCTTCGCGAGATTCCGGCAAATTCAGATATTCTTTTACCGCCTCATCGGGGTCACCGCCACGCAAGACACTGTCGAAATGTATGAATGTGTCATCAAGCTCGGGGCGAAGTAGAAACGCCTGATAATAGAGCAAGGCGGCGTTGTCAGGGTCCGGTGATGAGACGGCAGCGTTTGCGCTAATTGTACATAGAAACAAGGTCGCACAAATGCCGAAAATCGTCTTTCTACTAATGTGTTTAATATTACTCATAACAGACCTCCTTTTAGATTGCGAATTCTATAGACCATAGAAAACGCGGGGCGTTTAGCAATTTAAAAAGGCCATAATCATCCTGAATTAGTCCGTCTCGAATTCCTCACAATTATTATACACAAGTAGTCAGAAAAATCAAAGAAGATATCCCCAGTCAATAACTGGTTTTGTTAATATTTGAGTTCAGGGCTGCTAATGGTTGGTTATTTTGGTGTGTGCTGGAGCAGAAACTGCTGGAGGCCGCGGAGGTCGTCGGTATTGAGCAGGTCAACGCCGCTGGCCAGCAATTCCCGCCAGAGTGTTTGGCGTGCTGGTGAAGGTTTGTCGGGGGTAGCCCAGAATCTGATGCGTCGGCCTTTTTGGTGGGCGGTTTCGACAATCTTTTTTAATTTCTGACGTTCTTCGACCGGCATAGGACCGTTGCCGTCGTATGAGAAATGCCTTGTCCAGTTATCACTGATAACAGGGATTAGTGTAGCCGGTGTGTCAGAATCCAAATCTACAAGCCTGCCGTCATAGCCGGCATAACGGATGGTCTGGGCCTCCATCAGCTCGCGTGGACGATTGCCGGACACAATGACAATGACCGCTTTATCGGTTCGTCCTTTTGAGTCAAAGGTGGTAAAAATGCTCTCGTACCCGGCCAGCATTTCGTTGAGCACTTTGTAGGTTGCGACGGCTTCGGTCTTTATATCGATGAACAAGGTGAATTGTGGTCCGTTGGGATAGACCCGCCCGCCGTTTTGGGCGATACGTGTGCTCAGCGGTTCAAGATAGAGCGAGCGTAACGTTCGCTCAGGCTTTATTTCATCCAGGTCGTGAGCGACGAATAAATCGCCATCAACAAGATGGATGTCGGCCTCAACGCTGGTAAAGCCGTGGTCCAATGCATCCAATAGAGGACGGTCGTGCTCATAGTCGTTGTGCGCATGGGCTCCGGGCAAAGGTATGGGGCCGGCGGGAGCGGAAGATATCCTACATGAGCTGGTGAGCAGAACCGGTGCCAGGCATATGGTTGCGATTATAAATTTAGTTCTCATTTAAGCATCCCCCATAGTTCCCTGAATTGCTTTAGAGCGCTTACTTTCATTTGTTAGAGCATATCTGCAAAATCGAATATCATCGAACAGCCCGTTTCACACACTCTTGCCGACAAGTTCATTATAGTCCGGAAATGATATCCTTCAATATCATAAACTGCAAGTCGAACACTTTCCGCAACTGGTCATCGGGAACAACATCACCTATGACGCCCATATAGGCATCCGCAAGTCGCGAGCCAAACCCGATGACGGTCACGGTCCCTTTGCTGTGACGGACTCTTGCGGCCACTGTCGCATTTACCACCGACATTATCGGCTCTCCTGCCTCGATTTGAAAGACTGAGTCAATTTTTATTATAGGCCAGCCCTCAGGGGCTTTTAGCTGGCCATTAATACGCGCGCTTCGATTCACATTCAGGCCGAACGGATACAGCAAGCTGTTCGCAGTTGACTCGGTGTTCTCCGGCGAATCGAAGATGAGCACTTTTCCGCCCGATGCGACATAATTGACCAGATCTTCGCGGAACTCGCTCGTGACTGTCCGGTTGGGATGTGGAAACACGATAAGCTCGCCGCTCAGTGCATCGGTGCCACGTTTCCGAGAGGTGAAGTAACCGAGGCGGAGAATCCACCGCTCGAAAATCCCGAATCCATCTCTCGTTCCAGTGATGAAGCCGCTCTTAGAAAGAGGTGCGTCGCACACGGTACGATCGACCACAACTTCAACCATAGGCCGAACCGCTTTTGGAAGAGGCATAGAATACTTGTGAATTGCTCGTGTACTCATTACTGCAATCGCCCAGCCGAACACCCCTGCACTGACCACAATTAACCAGGACACGTTCGGCCTTCGGCAGAGTGCCAATCCACCGGCAAGGAGCATAATCCCTACAGCACTAAAAACGAATGAGTATCGCTCTTTTGGTGCTGCGCGATGATTAAGCCATTCGAGCATGCCAAGCATTAATTCAGCCTTTCCAGGTTCAAAGGTTGCGAAATTAGAAAAGACTGACGAATCGGTAAAAGCGACAACACGCCCGGCAGCGTGACGTGTTGTCAACAATTGTACGAAAGCACCATACTGCATTTCTGTTTTGTCTTCGACCTGGGGATAGAAATTACTTGCGTGGTAATCAGCCAGCAGATTCTTCAAACTCGTGGAACGAATGACCACCCGGTCAGGACTCCTTCCCGGGTCGATAGAGCAGGAGACCGCGAAGTTGAACAGAGGCATGCTTTGAATTATTGGGTGCGGTACTAACGGCAGGTTGTAGAGCTGAGTATAAATTGTATCGATGTCAAACAGACAGTCATAACGAAAACTGAAACCGAAAACCTTTGCTATATCGTTTATATGTGTGCCTGTGTTGAAAACGTTCGTATGTTCACCAACGAGCAGCAGGCCCCCACCTTGTTCGACAAATCGCTCTATTGCTTCTATTTCTTCCGGGTCATATCGTGGAATACTTGTGCAAGCCATGCGGTAAAGGCCAAAAACCACAACCGCAACAGAACAGACGCGCAGCATCTTTTTTGCCTGTCCAGGGGATGTGAAGGCAAGAGACGCCAAAACAAGAGAGACACCCATCACGTTGATGACCGGCAGGGACGAGGCAATAATATATATGGCAAGGACGACAGTTGCAAGCAAAGCTACAAGGCCTTTCATACCTCGCCAGGGGAAAGGATGTTGCGCGAGGATTGCTACTACCAAAGCCGCCAATGTCAGCACCCGCCGCAGGGGATGCGCTAATAGCCCTGTTGAGCCAGCCGCAATCCAGGCGGCCGCCAGATAAGCTATCGCTGCGACTACCGGCCCCAAGTTTGCTGAAGTGCCTGCCGGACAGTATGCGGCTAATCCTTCGATTTTTCCTTTTTTACCGCGAGTCACTTAGAAGATTATCTCTCATATCCAAAGACGGGCATTGACGTAAATGAGCAGGCCTGATATAATCAGTTCTTTTGGTGGGGGGGGGGAAGATTTGTGGTGAAAGTAGCTCAGCTGGTTAGAGCACTGGATTGTGGATCCAGGGGTCGGGGGTTCGAGTCCCCTCTTTCACCCTTTGAGAGCACGTAGGTAATTTACTTCGCCAAGAGACGGCGAATCTGCGATATTTGCTATTGACTATTTTTATTGAGTTTGAGTTCTGATTTCCTTTTCAATAGTCAATTCGCAGCGATGGACGGAAGGTAAGATTCTTTTGAAGAAAAGCAATAAGTAAAAATAAACAAAAGGAGAAGCAAAATGAAGAAACGCACGTCTAATTCAAACCTATCGTTAAGTATTGTCTCGCTGGTTATCGTTTTAGTTTGCCTCGGATATGCGGCAACAAGGGCGGATGCACAACAAAAAACTTTGAATCGTCCGCCGGAAGGTTTTGTGGCGCTGTTCAACGGCAGGGACCTGGCCGGCTGGAAAGGATTGGTTGGCGATCCGAAGAGCAGGCGCGAAATGAGCAGAGCAGAATTGGCCAAGGCCCAGGCCCAGACGGACGAGGACATGCGGGCGCACTGGAAGGTGGTCGATGGCGCGCTTAGCTTTGACGGGAAAGGGCACAGCCTTTGTACGGCAAAAGACTACGGCGATTTCGAGATGTTCGTGGACTGGAAGATAGAGGCCGGCGGTGACAGCGGCATTTATCTTCGCGGCTCGCCACAGGTACAGATATGGGACACAGCGAACAGGAACGTCGGCGCACAGGTTGGCTCGGGCGGATTGTATAACAACAAGAAAGGGCCGAGCAAGCCTTTGAAAATGGCCGATAAGCCGGTCGGACAATGGAACACGTTTAGAATTATTATGATTGGCGAGCTGGTAACGATATATCTGAATGATGTGCTGGTAGTTGAGAATGTGGTAATGGAAAACTACTGGGAGCGGGACAAGTCCATCTATCCGAAAGGGCAAATTGAGCTTCAGTCGCACGGCAGCCGGCTTTATTTTCGAAATGTATTTATAAGGGAGATTCCACGAGAGAAAGGTAAGAATAAATTGACCGAGAAGCAGAAGTCCAAGGGATTTGTTAGTCTGTTCAATGGCAAAAATATGACCGGCTGGACAGGTAATACCGAAGGGTACACGGCCGAGGACGGCAAGATCGTTCTCCACCCCGAACGCGGCAGCGGGAACCTTTACACGGTGGATGAATACGGCGATTTTATATTTCGTTTTGAATTTAAACTCACGCCCGGGGCTAATAACGGGCTTGCGATTCGTGCGCCTTTGTCGGGCGATGCGGCGTATTCGGGAATGGAGCTTCAGATTCTTGATAATACTGCACCCAAGTACAAAGAACTCAAGCCTTATCAGTTCCACGGGTCTATTTACGGGGTCGTTCCGGCTAAGCGAGGTTACCTTAAGCCCATCGGTGAGTGGAATTCTGAAAAGGTCATTGCAAAGGGCCGACGCATTAAGGTTATTCTCAACGGCACAACAATCGTTGACGCGGATATCGACGAAGCCAGCACGCCCAAAACAATGGATGGAAGAGACCATCCGGGCCTGAAACGAGACAAAGGCCATATCGGCTTTTGTGGGCACGGGGACTATCTTGAATTCCGGAACCTGAGAATCAAATCTCTTGATTAGTGAACAGAGATTTTTCATAAAGCAAAAAGGAAGAAACAATGAACGACAGAAGAAGCAAAAAAGCAATGATATTAACCCGTCGACAGTTTTTGAAGAGCTCAGCGGTTGCGGGGGCGGCGATGGCATGGCCGACAATCGTACCTTCTTCGGTGTTTGGCGCTGATGCACCGAGCAATCGCATTACGATTGGGTGTATTGGTATGGGAGGCCAGGGCACAGAGAATATGAAGGGATTCAAAGGCATGTCCGGCTGCGAGGTGGTGGCGGTTTGCGATGCCGATGTGAAACATATGGGGCAAGCCGGTCAGACAGCCGGTCTTACTGCAAGCTCCTGTTACACCGACTTTCGTGACGTGCTGGCCCGGAATGACATTGATGCAGTATCGATTGCCACGCCCGACCATTGGCATGTGCCTATTTCGGTAGCCGCAGTCAGGGCGGGTATGGATGTGTTTTGTGAAAAGCCCCTGACTCTGAACATAGGCGAGGGGCGTGTGCTTGCAGATGAGGTGAAGCGGTACGGCCGGGTTTTTCAGACCGGCTCTCAGCAGCGTTCGGGCAGCGAGTTTCGATTCGCGTGCGAGCTGGTCCGCAACGGCCGAATAGGCAAGCTGCACACTATAAGAGTCGGGATTCATGGTAACAACCGCACCTGTCCGCCCACGTGGAGCCCCGAGCCGGTGCCGGAAGGATTCGATTACGATATGTGGCTTGGGCCGGCGCCGTGGCAGCCGTACACCGAGCAGCGATGCCACTATCAATTTCGCTTTATTTTAGATTACTCCGGCGGTCAGATGACCAACTGGGGCGCACATTATCTCGATATTGCACAATGGGGCAATGCGTCGGACGACACCGGGCCGGTCGAAATCGTCGGCAGCGGGGATTTTCCCAAGACCGGATTGTTTACAACCGCTCAAAACGAGAATATTGAGTACACCTATGCAAACGGCGTTAAATTATTCCTTAAAAGTAGTAGCGGTCATACACGTTTCGAGGGCAGCGAAGGATGGGTGGATGTGACACGCGGTAAAATAGAAGCCGAGCCGGAGTCACTTCTGACGAGCAAAATAGGACCGGACGAAATTCACCTTTATAACAGCAACGACCACAAGCAGAATTTCCTGGATTGTATTAAGAGCCGCAAGGACCCCATTGCCTCGGTGGAGATTGGACACCGCACAAGTACCGTCTGTCATCTGGGCAATATTGCGATGATGTTTGGGCGAAAATTGAAATGGGACCCGAAGGCTGAACGCTTCATCAATGACTCGTCGGCAAACAATATGCTTACCCGCGCGATGCGTGCACCGTGGCGGCTTTAAAATTGATTATTGACTATTGATTATTGAAGGCTTGCTTTTCGTTGATGGTTTTTTAAAAGTTGAAAATTGATTATCGTCTGTTCGTGATGGGATAACGGAGCTTTTATTATGAAGGCGAGAGGAATTAATCGACGTCAATTTTTGAGGCAAGCAGCTGGTGCGTCCGCAGCGGCGGTGGGTTTTCCCTATTTAGCTGCCTCTTCGGCGCTGGGTAAGGGGGGGGTCGTTGCACCGAGCAATAGAATTGTAATGGGTGCTATCGGCGTCGGGGGGCAGGGCACACGGCACGTCGGAGGGGGAATCTGGGTCCAGGGCGGAGGCTTTCTTAGTAAGCCCCAGGTGCAGTTTGTAGCCGTCTGCGATGTGAACGCCAACAATCTCAATAATGCCCGTAACATTGTCAACAAGCATTACGGAAATAATGACTGCGCGAGCTATAATGATTTTCGGGAGCTTACGGCACGGGGGGACATCGATGCCGTACTGGTTGCTACGCCGGACCACTGGCATGTGCTGACATCGATCGCCGCTGTAAAGGCCGGTATGGACGTTTACTGCGAGAAGCCGCTCTCGCTTACAATCAGGCAGGCCAGAGAGATAGCCGATACGGTCAAAAGATACGGGCGAATATTCCAGACGGGTACTCAGCAGCGCTCGTGGCGGGAATTTCGGTTTGCCTGTGAGCTGGTTCGCAACGGGTATATCGGCCATGTAAAATCTATAACGGTCAACGTCGGCGGGCCGCCTTTATGGTCGTGTGATGCGCACGGGGAGCCGCAGCCGGAGTGGCTTGACTGGAATATGTGGCTGGGGCCGGCCCCGTGGAGGCCTTATACATCGAAGATTGCGCCCGGCGGGTGGATGGCATATCGCGACTATTCGGGCGGTGAGATGACAAACTGGGGGGCGCACATGTTCGATACCGCACAGTGGGCGATGGGAATGGACGAAAGCGGGCCGGTGGAAATCATTCCGCCGGACGGTAAAGATTACAAAGTGCTAACCTACAAATATGCCAACGGCACTATTATGATGCGCGATAAGATAAGCAAAGAGGTGCCGGGCGTTTTGTTTACGGGGACCGAAGGGAAAATTGAGGTCAGCCGTGAACACTTGATAACACAGCCGGAGAGCTTAATCAGGCAAAAACTCGGCCCTGATGAAATACATCTTTATGAAAGCAAGAACCATCCGGATAATTTTCTGCAATGTATCCGAACCCGCGAAAGACCGGCCAGTGACGCTGAGGTGGGATGTCGCTCGATTACGGTCTGCCATTTGGGAAATATTGCATACTGGCTCAAACGGCCGCTGAAGTGGGACCCCAAGAAAGAACAATTCTTAAATGACGCGGAGGCGGACAAGATGAAAGCGAGGGCTATGCGGGCCCCGTGGCACTTGTAGGACCATTATCAAATCCTTAAAGGTTTATTGCCGGTAGACTAAATAGCAAACAAAAGGTGTTGTATATTATTATGTTCTGTTATTTTAAATTGCTTATAATGCGACTAAAGGTTTCTACATTAATACTTGGTACAATAAGTATCGGGAGTATTATTCTCGCATTGAAGGCTAGCAACGAGCCAATGCTGTCGATATTCAGGGACACATGGGTTGATTCTTTCTTTCAACAATTTGGTACTGGCAATTCGATTATATTCAGCCTTTCAATTGGATTTCTCGTTAGCATGATTTTCTATCTGTTGGTTGTTTGGTATCCTAATAAGCGAAAAAAGAACATTATTAAGCATAACCTTGAAGAACAATACCATTTTTTCAAAGAAGGTACGATACATATTCTTTTGAGTGCATGTGCTGCTGGTGGGGGTGGTTAGGATGGAAACTTGCTTTCTAAGCTGTCAGATCAAAATGAATTTAGGAAATATTTTAACGAGCCAATTTCTGAATCTCAAAATAAATGGCATGCTGTACTTAACGGACTTAATGAATATTTATTGAGGGAATTATTGGTTGAGTTGGAAATCCTATTGAATGAGGTAACGTTCGTTCTCAGCAATGTAGATATAGACGATCAAAATGTATACTCGTTCTTCAAGCGACTTTCACAAGCTGTACATAGATTGAAAAAATCAACTTTAGAATATGAAGAGGTAAAACAATTATCACGGTTCCTTTGGGAGATGTTTGCAGGATGGAGTTTTATAGATGGTTATCGAGAAGATGATATTGTGATGGTTATGATCGAAAAGATATGAAAGATCGAATTAAACATAACAAGCCGCTTAAGGCCGACCGTGCTACACACGGGGCGGCTTGGTGGACCAGTTATGATCCGTTGTTTGTTTTTAACCGGTTCCGCGATATAGGAAGGGCTCTTCGACAATCTCGCAATGACGACGAAATGGATTCCCGCTTGCGCGGGAATGACAAAAGAGGTACCTCTGTGAGATAAGCTTTGCTATCTCACGGGGTAAAAGATTAAAATGGTGCGAAATATCGTACCTTGAATAATTATTGTATGATGCCGGTATAAAATGATAAGACCAATTCAACCAAACAATCCATTCACAGCGGACGCCGAGAAACGCTGGAAGGTTATTCCAGAATGGGCACAGCGGGAAATCCTCAGCAACGTATTCTGCAGTAGATGCTTGGGTTCAGTACCCATTGTCCTTGAGAAAGCAGAAATGAGGCAAGACGAACTGATCCTAAGTGGTAAATGCCAGCATTGCGGCAAAGACATCCGCCGCGTTGTTGAACCTGAGAACGAATAGTCAAAGTGGTGCGAAATATCGCAGGCTATATGAAAGGCTGCGAACGAAAAGCAAGTTCGGTCAAAATCCAGATGTCTCGACTGCGCTCGACATGACGACGAAAGGGGCAATTATGGATAAATTCGAATCAATCTGCGAAGAGTTATTATCCCTGATTGAAGAATGGAAGCCAAAACTATCGGCGCTCGGCAATGATGTTATTACCAAGAGACGTAACAGTCAAAATCGCACCATCAAGCAAATTACAGGACACATGGTGGATTCGGCCTCTAATAATACGCATCGAATAGTTCACCTGCAATACCAGGAAAGCCCCTTGATATTTCCGGATTATGCAAATCTCGGGAATAATGACAGGTGGATTGCGATTCAGAACTATCAGGAGGAAGTTTGGAACGACCTGGTTCAATTATGGAAATATTCCAACATGCACATTGTCCACGTGATAAAGAATATAAACATTGAAAAACTGGAGAATGTCTGGATTTCCGCTCTGAATGAAAAAATATCACTCGAGGCCATGGTCGTTGATTTCCCTCGGCATTTCAAACTACATCTTGACGAAATAAACGAATTAATAAACAAAGAATAAATGCTGAAGTTGGAGGATTTTTCCAATCCACTTCATTCGCTTTGCTCATTCAGTTGTTGCCACCCCTTGCCCATAGATTCTCTTGATAAGAAGGTGCCTGGAGGGTATAGTATCGGCAGTTAGAAATTTGACTCGCCTTCAGCGAAGCTATTAAAATAGATTCCTCCGCTTCGGCACGACTTTGTCGTGCCTTCGGTCGGAATAACAGAGCGTATAAAATGTTACACTCACTTTTTAGAAACGGCAATAGGTTAATGAACAGGCGTGATTTTTTAAAGACTATGGGCTTAGGTGCAGCAGCATTGGCCGTTCCGTGGTGCGCGAGCGGCATTTCGCGGGCGGCAGGAAAGACGGGTAGAAAATTGAATTTTGTTTTCTTTCTCATCGATGATTTGGGGTGGATTGATGTGGGCTGTTATGGGAGCAGTTTCTACGAGACGCCAAACATTGATAAACTGGCAAGCGAAGGTATGCGATTCACCGAGGCCTACGCGGCCTGTCCGGTCTGCTCGCCGACGCGGGCCAGCATCTTAACGGGCAAGTATCCTGTAAGATTAGGGATAACGCAGTGGATAGGTGGGAGCAATGAGCCAACCCCGTACAAGCACTATATGCCGCTTGAGGAGGTGACGGTAGCCGAAGTGCTGAAGAGCCGGGGGTATGCGACGGGCTTCGTGGGCAAGTGGCATTTAGGCAATAAGCCTTATTATCCGGAACATCAGGGATTCAATATCAATATAGGTGGTGACTATTCGGGAGCGCCGCCGACTTACTTTTATCCCTACAGGAAAAATAACCGGGCGTTGGAGGAGATGCCGCCGGGGGGTGAGAAAGATGAGTACCTGACGGACCGGCTGACGGATGAGTCGCTGAAGTTTCTGGAGGCGAACAAGGACAAGCCGTTCTTGCTGTACCTTTCGCACTATGCGGTGCACACACCGATAGAATCGAAGGAGGCGCTTACGGAGAAATATAAGACCAAGGCCGCGAAACTACCGAAGACCGATAGGCCTCGTTTTGTTCCGGTATATGGTCGTTACAAAACACGACAGGTTCAGGACAATCCGGCTTTTGCGGGGATGGTTCAAAGTGTGGATGAAAGCGTCGGGCGGGTGATGAAAAAGTTAGAGGAATTAGGCGTGGCGGACAATACGATTGTGATATTCATGTCCGACAATGGGGGCCTCTCCACCGTGCTGTCGGAGGCGCCGACGAGCAATCTGCCTTTGCGAGCGGGCAAGGGCTGGCTGTACGAGGGCGGTATTCGCGAGCCGATGATTATCAAATGGCCGGGCGTGATCAAGGGGGGCAGCGTATGCAGTGAGCCGGTGACGAGCACGGACTTCTATCCTACAATGTTAGAGATGGCGGGACTGCCGCTGATGCCCAAACAGCACATTGACGGCGTTAGCCTGGTACCGCTGTTGAAAAACAAGGGTAAGCTGAACCGCAAGGCGATATACTGGCATTACCCGCATTATCACGGCAGCGGGAACCGGCCGAGCGGAGCGGTGCGGGCCGGGGATTATAAACTTATAGAATGGTATGAAGATAACAGTATTGAGCTGTACAATCTGCGAAACGATATGGGCGAAAGGCACGACCTGGCGAAGGAGATGCCGGAAAAGGCGGCGGAGCTTCGGTCGATGTTAGGTAATTGGCGAAGGCAAGTGAAGGCGAAGACGCCGGCATTGGGGCCGCGGGCCGATTTCAAGATATGGAAAGATTCGAAGAGATAACAACAAAGGGATAAGGAATAGTTTTTACGACAAGGAGATTCGAAAGTGACAAAGAGTTACAAAATTGCTGTGATACCAGGTGACGGGACCGGGCCGGAAGTGACTGTTGAAGCGGTAAAGGTACTGAAAGCTACCGCGGACAAGTTCGATTTCAAAGTTGATTTAACGGAGTTCGATTTCGGCGGCGAAAGATACAAAAAGACCGGCGAGACCCTGCCCGACAGCGCGGTCGAAGAGCTTCGCAAATTCGATACAATCCTGTTGGGTGCAATCGGGCACCCGGACGTGGCGCCGGGAATTCTCGAAAAGGGCATTTTGCTTAAGGCCCGCTTTGAATTAGACCAGTATATAAATTTGCGTCCAGTTAAGCTCTATCCGGGCGTAGAGACGCCGATAAAAGACAAAGGGCCTGACGAAATAGATTTTGTTGTAGTTCGCGAAAACACCGGCGACCTTTACACGGGTACGGGCGGTTTTACAATGAAAGGGACGCCGCAGGAAGTGGCGGTGCAGTCGGCTGTTTATAATCGTTTTCAGGTTGACCGCTGTTTGAAATACGCATTCGAGTACGCACGCAAATACGGCAAGAAGGCACGCGGCAAGGGCGATAAGAACACCCTCGCTCTTTGCGGCAAGACCAACGTGCTGACCTATATCTACGACCTGTGGGAGCGGGCCTTCCACGAAATGGGCAAGGCCGAATATCCGGATATTGAAAGAGAATATTACCACGTCGACGCGACCTGTATGTGGATGGTCAAGAACCCTGAATGGTTCGACGTTATCGTGACCGGCAATATGTTCGGTGACATTATCACCGACCTTGGCGCAATGGTCCAGGGCGGTATGGGCATCGCAGCGGGCGGAAATATCAACCCCGAAGGCGTCAGTATGTTCGAGCCGATCGGCGGGAGCGCACCTAAGTACACCGGCAAGAGTGTTATCAATCCCTTAGCTGCCATCTGCGCTGCGCAAATGATGCTTGAGACGTTAGGTGAAGAAAAGGCCGCCGAAAAGCTCGAGGATGCGGTCAAGTTTGTAACCGCCAGCAAGTTAAAAAGCCTGCAGGCCGGACGAATGGGTTACTCAACGAGCGAAGTAGGAGACTTGGTCGCTGAAAAAGTAGTTAAGTAAATGGTAGTTGTCAAAATGTGAAACACGAAATCCTAAATCCGAAATTCGAAACACGAAATAGTTAGCAGTTAATTAGCGAATTAGTTCCTGTTGTGGAAAGCAAAGACTTACGATGTCACCCCTGCGAAAGCAGGGGGCCAGAGCGAAAAAGCTGGATTCCCGCTTTCGCGGGAATGACAAATACTGTTTCCGTAACAGTAACTAATTAACCAGTTAACTAATCAACTGTTTTGTTTCGGATCTCGATATTCGGATTTTGAGATTTTCAGGAAGATGCCAGCTAATCTTACACCGGAATATTTAAAGGCTGAGAAGTGGTTTCGCAGTGCCGGAACCAATGAGGAGAAGATTCTGGCACTCGAGCGGATGCTGGCGGTGATGCCCAAACACAAGGGTACCGACCATCTCAAGGCCGATTTGCGCAGGAAACTGAGCAAGCTCAGAGATGTGGCCACGCAAAAGAAGGGCGGAAAACACGTCGATATTTTCCACGTGCCACGCAGCGGGGCGGGCCAGATTGTTCTTTTGGGTATGCCGAACTGCGGCAAAAGCTCTATCGTTGCGGCGATGACAAACGCAAAAGCCAACGTCGCCGATTTTCCCTTCGCAACAACTGCTCCGGTTCCGGGGATGGTGACATTCGAGGACGTGCACATTCAATTAGTTGATATGCCACCGATTACCGCTGACTATATGGCCCCGGGCCAGGTCGGAACGTACCGCAACTGTGACTTGATTGCTATTGTCATTGACCTTTCCGCCGACGTGTGGGAGCAGTTGGAGACCTGCCTTGATTTTCTCGAATCGAAAAGCCTGCTCATCGATGCCGAAACCCCAGCCCTGGATGAACACGGCAACGTCCTGGCTAAAAGGGCGTTCTGCATTTGTACAAAATCCGATATCGCCAAGCCGGACGCTCTTGAAACGCTAAAGAAATCTTGCAAATATCCTTTTGATTTTGTCGAAGTCTCCGTGCAAACCGGTACGGGTCTTGAGAAACTCTCCGGCGTGCTCTTTAGCTTATTGGATATCATTCGCATTTATTCCAAGCCGCCTGGCAAACCCGCTGATATGACAGACCCTTTCACACTGCCGGCCGGCTCAACGGTTATGGACATGGCCACCGCTGTTCATCGCCAGTTAGCTGAGAAACTCAGGTTCGCAAGAATCTGGGGCACTGGCGTCTATGACGGCCAAAACGCCCAACGAAATCACGTCCTGAACGACAAAGATATTATCGAATTGCATTTCTCGTAAAAAATAATTACACTGTTTTCAGCAAATGAACAGACAACAAAACTTCCCAAGAAAGGGCACTGTTAATTATGGAATGTCAGAAGGAAGAGAATCTAAAAAATTGTAATTGCACATATCCCTGTAACAAAAAGGGATTATGCTGCGAATGTATAAGGTATCATTTGTCCCTGAAGGAACTGCCCGGCTGCTGTTTTCCCGACAATATCGAGAGGACATACGACCGCAGCTTCAGGGCCTTCGCCAAGGCCTGGGGATTGTAAAACGCTTTATTTAAGTGATGGCAGAAAAAGAAAAACCAGCAAGTAATAGGCAAAACGCAGGAAAAAGGCCGAGCCTAACAAGCCCGGCCTTAATATTGTTACTTTTCTTTTTATTTTTTGCAGAGCTATTTAGGCTCGTCCGGTTTTATGAGTTCATTTTTAAAGAAGGATTCCTTTTTAATGAACTGTACATGACCATCAGCATAACCGACGTTAATACCATCACCCCATGAGTCATATTTCTCATATAGCACAATCTGGAAGGGTGATATAGGTGTGCCCGGCTTTATATAGATGTAGCCGTTCTCTCGTTCCGGTTGCCCTGGATGGATTAAAGTATCTCTGGCTAATCTACGCGGAATAAGGTCTTGCAGACTGTCCGGCCATTGGCCCTCATTATCCTGGGCGTAAACTATACAGGCCAGCAAGATCTTCAGCATGTTTTTAGCGATACGCTCATCTTCTAATTGGTTCTTGAACATAGATTCTTTTTCAATGAACTCAACATGACCATCAACAAAACCGACGTTAATACCGTCACCCCATGAGTCATGCGCCTCATACAGCACGACCTTCTGGTGGGGCGGTCTAGGTGTGCTCGGCTTTATATAAATGTAGCCGTTCTCTCGTTCCGGTTGGCTTGGATTGTTTAAGGTGTCTTTGGTCAATATACCATACTTAGTGAGATCTTGCAGATTGTCCGGCCAATGGTACCCATGATCATAAGCGTAAACCATACAGGCCCGCAAGATGTTCTGCATGTTTTTAGCAGATTTCATGCGTTTTGTGAGTTTGACAGTGCGTTCATGCGGTCCATCAACAAATCTTTGCGTGTATCCCTTGGGCGCGTCGAGGCGAAAAAGCGACTGGTCCAGCTCCGCATCGAAAATAATATTGGTAGTTACGCTTTTAATAACCTGACCATTCTCGTCCTTTACAGTCTGTTCGATGCGTATGGGCAGCGAGGTTTTGGGATTAGCCCATACGATTCTCACATTCTCATCATTTTCTCTTGTCAACTGAAAACCTACTGCCTGTACTCCGTCGATTGTGCGCTGACCGATATTGCTAACGGAAAAATCGGGGATATTGCGGAAGTTTCGGAAAGTATCGTACAAATCCAATGTTTTTTGAGGCGTGGACGATATTACGGTCTGTTTATTTGTTGAATCCAGAATGAGTGTTTTACCCTCACCATGATCGAGAATCCAAATCCTCCCGTCGGGCAATTCCACCCGCATAAGATGTGGTTCGAGGACCATAGTTTCCACGACCTGAGGGTCCTGGCTCGCCCGGGTGATAACGTTTCGATAAGTCAAGGTTCGAGCGTTCTGGATATTTTGCATGACATCGGCAAAGGCAACATTTTCAATGGAACCGCCGAAATAATGTATGCCGACAAACACAGTGATAATAATCACCGCCGCAGCGGCTAATTTTGTAATTTTACTTTTCATGATTATTCTCCAAATATTCGGCTGTGTAACAGCCGATTCTGTCTTTTGAGATTCGGCCAGTCCCCTGGAAATAACCTCATGGACTCTCTTGTCCAAATTAGCACTGGCTTTCAAATGCAATTTTTTAATCAACTCATTTGTGTTATCTGCCGGTCTCATTTTTCCACCTCGCCATTTAACATTGACCGCAGTTTGTCCAGGGCATACCGGTACCTGCCTTGTACAGTGTTAATTGAAACGCCCTGCTGTCTTGCAATCGCTTTAAATTTCATCCCGCTGTACGAATGCAGGATTAAAACTTCTCGCTGTTCATACGGAAGCTGTCCAAGGGCCCGGCTCAATTGACGCAATTCTTCACCGAATATCGCATGAAATTCCGAGCTGTTTGAATCCGCCTTAGCCGGGTTTGCTTCATCCAACGCAATACCCCGACGTGTTCGCCCTGCCCTGTTTCTGTTCCGTGCGTTATTGGCGACACAAGTTGATAAATAGCCTTTCAGTGTCCCGGTAAGTCGAAACTTCCGAGAGGATTCGATAAAAGACACAAAAACATCGTGCACAACGTCCTCGGCAAAAGTTACATCAGTTAAAAGAGCTGCTGCTAATGTTACCAAATCATCTTTGTAATTTTCATAAATGTCCCGCAGGACATTGCGGTTACCGCGATTAAACTTCCATATAAGCAGCTTATCTTCTAACATCGAAAAGTTATTTCCTACATTTAAAACAATCGATTGTCACTTATATAACAACTAAGCTGGGTGTTTTAGTATAAAATAATAGACTTTTTGTGCCATTTTTATCCCTGTGGCGCCAAAAAGGGGGTGCATCATCCGTTTGCAGGTGGATTGTGATAGCTCGATTGATGGATGTCATTGCGAGGAGCGGAGCGACGTGACAATCTAAAAAAACAGGTAGCTGTCTTCGAATAAAAGGTTCAAATATTAGTTTCAATAAGACGTAGTGTCAAAACAGCTTATACGTAAAGCGCGTACGCGCTTTACGTATGACAATTATGAATTTCCAAAAAGCTAAATTCAAAACAAGATCCCTCCCATTCGACCCTTCGACCCATCGATCCATTCGACGGAGTTTGCCCTGAGCGTAGCCGAACGGGCTCAGAGCAGGCTCTGTTCAGAGCTACGGCTAATTCAGGACAGGCTCTTACGCTCGGGATGATGGTCAAAACCCGTCAATTTTTTCTTTAAATACCGCTGGAGCAGTTGCCGTTGGCGATAATTATCGATCTGTGAGACTACGTATGCCTCTCTAATATTAGAGGGATATTTGGGAAATAAAGACCGCCACCTATGAATGGGTAGGGGCTGAGTGATTAGAGATTAGGACTCCCCGATACCCGCTTTTGGGCCTGCTGCCAAAGTTCAAAATGAACGTTTTGAGATTGCCGCGCGATTCTTCGAATCGCTCGCAATGACCTGAGAACTCACTTTGTGTAATTGCGAGGAGTCTGGCACCAATTAGGCGTGGGCCTAAGCTCAATTGGTGCTGGAAGACGAAGCAATCTCGACTTTTTCAACAGACCCTTTCGCGGGAATGAATCTTCGAGAGATTTTGCTTGACGGGGAAGTAGTTGATTTGGTATAAATAAAACTGACTAAGTTTGCGGATTTTGGTCTTCAAACGGTCAAAATACCTGTAGTTTTCCGAATAGAGGAGTGGTTATTGTGTATCATTCGAGGCACAGAGTCGGCACGTGTTTTGTGCGCTTGGCAAGTGAGGATTCTTACACCCCAATTAACAATCTAAGTTTAATTTTTTAAGGAGGACTATTATGTGTAAGAGATTGATTTATCTGGCTCCTTTTGTTTTAGTGCTCGGTCTGATTTGGAGCACTGCCGATGCGGATGAACCCTTCCAGGAAATTAACGGCATGGTGGTGATGGAAGGTGAGCACTTCATGACAGCGGACGGCCGTAATGACGAGAATTCTTACGAGTGGGGAATCAGCACGGAGATTGAAGGTTTTGTGGGCACGGGCTATGTGGAAACACCCGGTCCGCAGGGCACGAATGGAGCATGGGAGAACTCCTGCGAGCTGACCTACGAGGTTCAGTTTAACACGAGCGGGACGTACAGTATGTGGGTGCGTCGCCGCACGCTGGATGGTGCGAGTAACTCGTGCTGGGTTGGTCTGGACGGTGCCCAGATGGGTTCCAATGATAATACGGAAGACCATAACGTATGGATTTGGAAAAGCCTGGGGACGATGGAGGTCAGCGCGGGCCTGCATACGTTCAACTTGCGTCGCCGTGAGGCGGCATTCAAGGTGGACCGGATAGTGCTGACGACGGACAGCTCTTATACACCTACGGATGACGGCCCTCCGGAAAGCCCACAAGGGCCACTCCTGAAGGCGTATTCCCCCGGCCCGGCTGATGGCGAGCTGTATATGGATACGTGGGCAAGCCTTTACTGGTCAGCGGGAAACACCGCAGACTCGCATGATGTATATTTTGGCGAGAATTTTAACGATGTGAACGACGGTACCGGCGATACGTTCCGGGGAAATCAGGTTGGCACGTATTTTACTGTTGGCTTTCCCGGATTTCCCTATCCGGGCGGTCTTGTACCGGGCACAACCTACTACTGGCGGATCGATGAGGTCGAGGCCAATGGTACTACGATATACAAAGGCGATGTCTGGAGCTTTAGGATTCCGCCCAAGACCCCCTACGACCCGGACCCGGCTGATGGTGCCGAGTTTGTAGACCCGGATGTGGGGCTTAGCTGGACGCCAGGTTTCGGTGCGATGTTGCACTATGTTTACTTCGGTGATAATTTTGATGATGTGAGCAGTGCCGCCGGGGCTCTTCCTCAGGGAAGTACGACCTATACTCCCGGACCACTTGAACTGGGTAAGACTTTCTACTGGCGTGTCGATGAGTTCGACGGTGCCGGGACATATAAAGGGGATGTCTGGGGCTTTACGACTCCGGGCGCGGTCGGGAGCCTGAATCCGTCTAATGGCGCTGTGGATGTAAAGCAGACACAGATTCTTAGCTGGTTACCCGGAGACTATGCCGCTTCGCATGAGGTCTATTTCGGCACAGATAAAGACGTAGTGCGCAATGCCGACACTGGTTCGCCGGAGTATAAAGGCACCAGGAACCTTGGCTCTGAGAGCTATGACCCTGGAAAGCTTGAGTGGGATAGCACCTACTACTGGCGTATTGACGAGGTCAATAACGTAAATCCCGACAGTCCGTGGGTAGGCCTTGTCTGGAGCTTTACGACAGCCGACTTCCTTATCGTGGACGATTTCGAGTCCTACAATGACCTTGACCCTGATGACCCTGAGAGCAACAGGATATTTAATGCGTGGATAGACGGATACGGCGTCCCAACAAACGGTTCTTTAGTTGGATATGAAACTCCTCCTTTTGCAGAGCAAACTATCGTTCACGGAGGCAACCAGTCGATGCCGCTTTACTACGACAACAGTGTTGGGTACTCTGAGGCAACTTTGACGTTGACTTACCCGCGTGACTGGACCGAAAATGGTGTCAACACATTAACGATTTGGTTCAGGGGCAATTCGGCTAACGCCGCTGAGACTTTATATGTTGTCCTCAATGGCAATGCGTTAGTAGCTCACGATAATCCTGATGCAGCACAGGTAACTTCCTGGACGGAATGGATTATCGACCTGCAGGCATTTGCAGACCAGGGTGTGAACCTGGCCAATGTCAATACGATTGCCCTCGGTCTTGGCAACAGGAATAATCCGGTTGCAGGTGGTTCAGGTACCATGTACTTTGATGATATTCGTCTATATCCACCACCGCCAACACCATAAGCTGTGTGAGTGGGAATTCTCACAGATGAGATTTTTGATGCCTGTTGAAAACAATCCCGAGAGGTCGGGATTTTGGTGTGTAGCCAAAGCGTAGTTCATTGTTTTATCTTTTTGAGCCCCGCCCGTCGAAGACGGGACGTGGTGAAGGAGTATTATTATGTATAAGAAATTGATTTATTTGACTTGCCTTGTTCTCGTACTGGGCGTGGCGTGTAACGCCTCAGCCCAGATATTAGTGCACTATAAGCTCGATGAGACTTCCGGTGCCGTCGCTTCTGACATAAGTGGCAAAGGCAACGAAGGCACAATCGACGGTGATCCGAACTGGGTAGCCGGCTGGATGAACGGGGCGCTGCAATTCGATGGGAGCCTCTTTGTTACCCTGCCAGCAAGCACAATGGGGCTGCGTTCGGACACCGGTTCGGTAGCATTTTGGATGAATATGGTGGAGTTAACAGGAAATATAAATACGATATGGTGGGGCGGCGACAATACCACCGGTGGCGGCATGGGGCCGGAAAATGAGATGCACATCCATATCGAAATTCCGGTGGCAAACGTTTGGATAGGCGGTGAGCTTTGCTTTAGGGTTTTGCATGGTCCTCTCGTTCATCTCCATTCCGACCCCGAAAAAGGCGATGCGAGTGTCCCTGGGGATCCTCCTGTCAACCCGATTTCGATGAACGATGGCCAATGGCACCATGTTGTGGGCACCTGGGGCGACGCAGATGGTAATGTGAACCTGTACCTGGACGGCATTCTATTGCAACAAGCGACCTACACAACGCCAAGCTATCCGCTTACGAACATTTATCTGGGCCGGATGGCGGATGGCGGGCGTACTTACACCGGGTTACTCGACGATGTGCAAATCTATGGCGGGGCGTTGACAGCGGATGAGATTCAGATAGTTATGGCAGGTGGTGAAATCCTGAGTCTTAAGGCGGCGCTGCCGGAACCTGCTAACCAGGCAACAGAAGTTCCCCGGGACGCGGTTCTTAGCTGGCTCGCGGGAGACAGGGCAGATAAGCATAATGTGTACTTCGGAACAGTTTTCGACGATGTCAACGAATCCGGCGTAACCGATCCGCGGGGCGTACTAGTCAGTGAAAACCAGGACGAAGCTTCTTATACTCTCTCCGACCTTTTCGAATTCGGCCGGACCTATTACTGGCGGGTCGATGAAGTCAATGCACCGCCCAAGGCCGCGGTCAATAAAGGTGACGTCTGGAGCTTTACGACAGTCAACTTCATTGTTGTGGACGATTTCGAGGACTACAATGACTATCCACCCGACGAAATATTTAGTACTTGGAAAGACGGATATGCCGACGATACAAACGGCGCTATTGTTGGTTATGATGAGCCGGATTTTGACGCTGGAGAGCATTTCGTTGAGACCACGATTGTCCACGTCGGTGATCAGTCGATGCCATTTTTCTACGACAATAACATGAAATATTCAGAAGCCCAGAGGCCTTTAGTAGTTTCGGGACGGGACTGGACGAGGGATGGTGTAATAGAGCTGTCGCTGTGGTTTAGGGGCAATCCCCCGTATCTCAGCAGCTTCGTCGAGGCACCGGTCGGCACCTACACAATAACCGGCTCCGGCGCAGATATCTGGGCCGCCTCCGATGAGTTCCACTTTGCCTTCAAGCAGGTCACCGGCGCAATCGCGATTATTGCAAAAGTCGAGAGTCTGGAGAACACAGATCCTTTTGCCAAGGCCGGTGTGATGATTCGCGATACGCTTGAGCCGGGGTCGCGCAACGTGGCGGTGTTCATAACTCCTGAAAACGGGGTCCGCTTCCAATACCGTAACACCGCCGGGGGTATCACAGACAGGTTTTTCGTGGAGGGCATTGCCGCACCTCAGTGGGTAAGATTGGAGCGTACAGCAGGCGGACTTGTCAGGGGGTATTATTCGGCGGACGGCGCTACGTGGGAGCGGTTCAATTTGATACAACTTCAGATGGACATGCCGGCGTACGTAGGCTTGGCAGTGACCAGCCATAATACTGCTCTAACGTGTGAGGCCAAATTCTCCAATGTGAGCTTCCCAGACATGAGTGTTGATTCGCAGTGGACCGACCAGGACGTAGGGATGCTGAGCAACGATGCCGAGCCGATGTATGTGGCTTTGTCCAACAGCACCGGTCCGACTGCAGCGGTTTACCACGATGATGCCAACGCAGCAGTGATAAACACCTGGACGGAGTGGATTATCCCCCTGCAGGCATTTGCAGACCAGGGTGTGGACCTGACCGATGTTGACAGGATTGCTATTGGTTTCGGCACTAAAGGCGATACGACAAAGCCTGGCGGTTCAGGTACAATGTACTTTGACGACATTCGGCTGTATCGTCCACCGGAGCCGGCACCCTAAGACGGGATTTGGCTGGCAATTAGAATTGACATTGATATAGCTGATTTACGTCAATTCGGGGCTTATACCAATTGGTTCGGTATAGGCCCTTTTTAAATTGATTCCGCCCCTCCGGAGGCGGGTTTTCAGCGCAGGTGGACATTCGACTTCGACTGCTCCCTCGGCCCTTTGGCTGCGCTCAGGGCAAGCTTTTGTTCGCTCAGGGCTACGGCTAATTCAGGGCAGCTTTTTTTGCTCGGGACTTCACTGCGTTTCAATTTTCCAGAGATTTTGTCCATTTTTTTCAGCCGATGCGTTGGCTCGTTGGGCGGAGGTTTTCATAGGTTTGGTGGGGATGGTCAATGACATTTTGTGCCAGATGGCGGTGGTTCGGCCGGGGATCCAGTGATTCGTGTTGACCGGATGTTCGATACTCGATGTCCGAGCTTTCTGCTGGGTGGCTATTGACAGGGCAAAAATAACGGCTGCGTCGGATATTCCGGCGAAGTTAATATCTTTTTCCTCACTCTGGCATAAAATCACATCCAGCCAGGCGCTGTTGCTGTCACGGCCAAGTTCGGTTTTGACAGGATAGTCGCCGAAGACGACGTAGGGGATTTGGAAATCACAGGTTACCAGCCCGGCGGAAAAGCGGATTGGTTCGTGGGTCCCCGCTCCCTCGACCTTACTCAGGACAGGTTTTGCAGGGATGGGGAGCTTCAAATGATCTATTGCTCCTTCGAATTGCAGGCGGATGCGGAGGTCTTTGGCTTTTATTGTGGCGTTTTTCAAACGGTCGAGTGAGATATGTGTGTCGCCGCGGTCGGTGGCGAAAACGACGGCGCCGAGGACATCAGATTTGTCCTGGACGGTAAAAATGCTCGCCGATGAGTAATCGTAGTCATCGTGCAGACAGCGCAGGCGTATAGCCACTGGGCCGGCGTCGGTCTTCCAGTAGCCGAGCAGCGGGCGTCTCTGGTTCCAGAGGTCGCCGATGTTGACTGAGCCGAGCGTGTAATCGGGGTGGAGGTATGTAGTACCGATGATGTCGTGTTTATCCGGCGCGTTTCTGGCAAAAGTTTCAACTTCGAGGCGTGGGCTCGGCAGGTCTGTGAAATAACGGACAAACTCATCCGGACATTCGGCGCCGATTCGGTGGGCGTCGACGGACTCGAAAGTTTCGCTTTGGGGCAGGAAATTCATCTTGCCGTTCGTGGCTCTTTGAATGAAGGCGAGGGTGCTGTCGCGAAGAAGTGTCGCATAGCATCGGCTGTGTGGGCCAGCCCACTGGCGGCTCGGCGGGTGAAAGTGTCGGGCAAGGTGGTACCAGGCGAAACGGTTAAGTTTGCGGAGGAGTTTTTGTGAGGCGGGGTCCTTGACGTGCCGGAGCATTCGAGAGAGTTCCTTTATAGCGACGACCGTATATGTTGGGCTGTTGTACTCGCGGAATGAGCCTTGCTCGAAGGTATAATCGTAAAATCTTTTGAGGCGTTTTTTCCCGTAGTCGGTCAGCTCATCGACGCCGAAGAGCTCTCCTGCTGTCAGTGTAACGTAAGTGCCCATAATGGCGATGTTGGTATAGCCTGGGCCGACGTTTCGGCGCTTGATGGAATATGCGGCGTGGATGATGGAATCCTTAACCTCCTGTTGTAGTTCATCATCGAGGCGGTGCATATGGTCGTGTGCGACCTGGAGAAGTTGTGTGCCGCAGAAATCTGCCCAGTTCCAGTCGGGCGGTGACATCTTTTCGAGCGGTTCTTCGGCGAACCACGACCATATCCCGTAAGTTCGGCTGTTGGGGTCCTGGTCCTGGAGGGAGATGACTTTGCGGAGAATGTCCTGTGCCCGCTTGAGCCTGGCCAGTTCGCCGCTGTCGAGCAGCACCACGGCATAGTTGAGCGAATCGCGGGGCGGATGGACATAGCCGCCTTTGAGAGTAGTGTGGTAGCCGGGAGAAGAAAAGGGCCGGCGAATCATTTTTTCAGCGGGGTCGTAACGGTCATCCTGTTCGCTCAGGGCCTTGAGGAAGCAGGCTTTTTGCCGGGGCGATGAAAACAGCTCCGCAGCGGAACAAATACTCGGCACACACAAGGTCAGCAGGCATATTATTGTTAATCTTAGTCGAAGGTAGTTCATTGGTATCGGTCCTCTATCTGGTAATTGTTCAGGGTAATAAGCTGAGCGTTATAATATCCGAATTGGTCAGATAAATCCATTTGTTTAACGAACGCCTATCACGGAACAGATGATAAATGTTGTTTGATGGATTTGGATTTTGATGGTGATTTATTGTGGCTTTGGTATAATAGCACTATCTTGCTATGTTGTATATCGTATTGCGCATGTCGTATTGCGGATAATGGATAGCGTAAAGGATTGATACAATGCCGCTAACAAAACTACTTGGCAAAGAAAAGTTTGAGCGGATCGAGCGTATTTTTCGCAAGCATTTCCAGCTTGGCCTTGAGACGGGGAATATCCAGGGCAAAGGAATAAAACAGATGTGCAGTGCAGATTGTGAACCGACGTTTTGCAGGATTGTTCGAAGCAGCACGACGGGCCGGAGCAGGTGTAATAAGGAGCGTCGGCAAAGCCTTAAGATAGCGATAGAAACCGGACAATCTTATATTTCGCTATGCCATGCAGGTGTAGTGTTAGTTTGTGTGCCGATTATGGATAAGGACAGGGCGCTGGGCGGGATATTTTTCGGCAAATGCCTTTGGGGGCCCGTAACACAAATCCTAATCAACGATGTCGAGAAACGGTTAAATGGGATTCGTGTGAATAGAAAAAAGCTGACGGCGGCGATACGCGAGCTGCCGTTTATACAGGGCCGGAAAATCAACGACGCGGCGCAGTTCCTCTTTGACCTGCTTTACGAAGTTGCCGCGCTCGACCCGCGTGTTATCAGATGGCGCCGTGAGCGTTCGGAACAGCAGTCGCAAATAGGAGAGTTTATCCAGGAAAGAAAAAAACTCGGCACAGAGTGGCACTATCCTCTGGAGAGTGAGCGGAAGCTGATGGGCAAGGTCAAAATCGGCGACAGAACAGGCGCCAAGGAGATTCTGAATTCCATACTCGGGACGATATTGTTCAAGACCATCGGAGAGCTGGGAATCCTTAAAGCAAGACTGCTGGAGCTGCTGAGTATTCTGAGCCGCTCGGCAATGGAAGGCGGAGTGAATATTGACGTTATGCTCGAAAAGAATCTTACGTACTTAAACAAAGTGATGAAGATTACCAACCAGGAAGATTTGTGTGCGTGGATTAGTACGGCATTGAACGAATTTATCGAATTGGTTTATTCATCTCAGGATGCCCGGAAGGTAAGCCAAATCAGGCCTGCCATAAATTACATCGACGCCAATTACAATAAGCCGATAATCCTTGCCGACGTAGCCAAGGCTTCGCATCTGAGCATATCGCGGCTGGCACATATATTCAAAGAGCAGATGGGCATCACTATTATAGATTATCTGACCAGTGTTCGGATAGAGCGGGCGAAACAACTGTTGTTAGCAACGGACCAGAACTGCACGGAGATTTGCTTTCAGGTCGGCTATAATAATCAGAGCTATTTTACTCGAACTTTTAAGGGGCTTGTCGGGATGACGCCGCGGCACTTCAGAGTCAGGAATCAGCGAAAAGAAAAGATTTCCGCACCTTTATAAGGGACACTGACTGACACTGACTGAAACACGGACTGACACCGACTTAAACACGGACTTGCACGGACTTGAACACTGACTTACACTGACTTTTGCTCTTGTAAGCAGTTTTTGAACAGGCAGGCATTCTTATCTTGACAGTTTGATAGTGCTTATCATACTATCTATGTTTGTTGGGAACGATATAAGGCGGTATCGCTGAGTATTATAAATTTCTGGAACTGATATTTGTGGCAAAGCAAATTGCTATTTTGGGTTCAACGGGTTCGATAGGCAGAAATGCTCTGCGGGTAATCGATGCGCTTGGGCCAGAGTACCAGGTTGTTGCGCTGAGTGCTCACAGTAATGTTGAGCTGTTGGCTGAGCAGGCTAGGCGATATAAGCCTAAATTTGTTGCTGTTACAAACTCTGACTATGTAGCACAACTTCGCGAATTTCTCGGGGGGCTGGAAGTCGAGATTTTGGCGGGGCCGGATGGCTTGACAGAGATTGCGAAACTTGAAGAGGTCGATATCGTTCTTACGGCGGTTGTCGGAGCGGCTGGTCTGCCTGCGGTTCTTGCGGCAGCTAAGTGTGGTAAGCAGCTTGCTATCGCGAACAAAGAGCCGCTTGTTGTTGCAGGCCAACTGCTGGTGAGCGAGGCAAAGAAAAACGGCGGCACAATTTTGCCGGTGGATAGTGAGCATTCGGCGATTTTTCAGGCTATGCAGTCGGGCACTCTCGAAGAAGTGAATAAAATCATCCTGACCGCTTCGGGCGGGCCTTTTAGAGGAGCAGCCATTGAGGACATACAAGATGTAACGTTGGAGCAGGCGCTTGCGCATCCTGTTTGGGATATGGGGCCGAAAATCACCGTTGACTCGGCAACTATGATGAACAAGGCGTTTGAAATTATCGAAGGCCACTGGCTTTTTGATATGCCGGTCGATAAAATAGAGGTTCTGATTCATCCCGAGTCGATAGTTCACTCGCTCGTGGAATTTGTTGACGGCTCGGTGATAGCGCAGCTCGGTGAGCCGGATATGTGTCTTCCAATTCAGTATGCTTTGACATATCCGCAGCGTGTTGAAGGTATTGCCAGGCGTCTTCGGCTGGAGGAGATAGGTAAACTTACGTTTGAGAAGCCTGATTTTGTGATGTTTCGTGCGCTGCCGTTGGCTTATGAGGTTGCGCGAACGGGCGGAGCGGCAGCGGCAGTTTTCAACGCTGCGAACGAGGCGGCTGTCGAGGAGTTCTTGGCGGGGGGGATTG
>CAYUFX010000019.1:0-58985 GCA_964444135.1 uncultured Pirellulales bacterium
CTATATCGGTATTTCAGACATCCCATCTATACAGGGATTTTGTGGGTTACTCTGGGATTGCCGCTCACGATGAGAAATCCAGATGGATTAGTGATGTTTCCTGCTGTCTTTGTAATAATGTTTATAGGAACGATTCTTGAAGAGAGAAACGATATGTGTTTGAGATTTGGCGAGCAATATCAAGCCTATAGGAAAACCACAAGAATTTTTGGCCCAATATGGCTGTGGAGCATTATCGTTGTGCTAATCATGCTTCTTATTGGCTTTGGATGGAGTATGGAGATGAGATAGATTGACGAATTAGAGAATTTTGAGTATTGTATATTTTCAAACAAAAGTCAATAAAAAATGACCAAAAAAGCACTTTTTTTGGCTGTCCTGTGTTGTTCGGCAAATAAAAACGAATAGAATGGTTATTTTTAATTTTCTACGTTCATTGTAACCCAAAGATGATGGAGTTCTATTTCATTATTCACCAAGTCGCCGGTTCTGCTATGAATTGAGCGATAACTGTAGATGCCTCTTGATGTATCTCTTTCGAATGCTTTAAGAGTTTCATAAGCAGTCCAAATACAACCATCTCCTATCGGGTTGCTTACAAGTTCCGAAATCCACCCATTGATTTTCTTATGCCAGTGGCAGGCAGAGCGATTCTGCACATAACCAATCATCGCAAACAAATTGTGCTTTGCGCCATGAAGTCCCAGTTTAAATCGTTGAATTCCTCCACTTATCTTTTCCGGATTGGGCCCCGTAACATATTCTTTTTCTAGGATTGAAGAAGGAGCGGGGAGACGCTTGCCTTCAAGAACAAGAACTGGGTCGTAGATCGTGTAAAGTTTTGCTTCAAAAAATATGCTTTTAGCAGGCGATGCAGACATATCGACTCGTCGACGGCGAGTTTGATATTCCTCGTGATCGAAGCGAATCATTGGGAAATCGTTCCGAGCGTGAGCATCAAGAAACTTACATAATTGCAAATTCAACTTGTCCTCGGATTGTTCGTTGGGACGATCAGAATCATCTCGCCAACTGGGTAATTGTTGGAGAATAAAAGTTATTATTGTAAGCTGAAAAGTTCGAAACTTAATCCCTGATGTGATTTTTCCTGTATATTGCTTTTTGTTAATTTGTTTCCCACCCATATTTAATAGCCCTGATGATACAAATCTGTAAGCGTGTCGTCAGCATCGCGAATCGCTGTTGAGCGAATCCAGTAACGTAATCTGTCAGGCTTAACAATCAATAAAACGTTTTTATCGTAAAAACGAAAAACTCTTACTGTACGCAAACGTTCATGGTTTTCATAATAAATTAACTTTTCAATATTTGCCTCCGCATCACTGTCAAGCCATGTGAGTTCCGGAGAATCACCAAAATAAAACGACTGACATATCAAGTTATTCCAAAAAATTGGAGTTATAGCTTTTAGATTGTCATAAATACTGCCAAGCATTTTGCAGAACATTTTCGAATAGTTTTCTACATCGCTTTCTTTGGCTTTCTTTCCCAGTAATAGTGAATTCTGACCGAGTCGAATGTAGTCAGCCATATACTTAAGTACATCGCTCTGGATAGCTTTTTCCCAAAATGAAAGTTTAAAATCCTTATGATCTTTGGGATACGGTAATGTGTCAATGTCCTGCTTTGGGATTGAAGTGGCCTTACCCAAAAGTGCCTGTGTGCCATGAAGAGTACAGCAAAACCGGTAAATGTCCAGGTTACGGCAAAAAAACTCGTAGAGTTCACGAAGTTTGTCTATCTGAGACGAGGGTGCATGAATTCCAACGATTCTTTGACTATATGCAAGAAAACCTTTCTCCCTAAAAGCAACCGGTAGAGAATCTAACTCTTTAATTAAAATAAGTGGCGCACTGTAGCGATCTTCTGTATACGCAGAACGGAAATGTGTCTCCCTTACCGTACTAATTTGGGTTTCATCAATGCCTGATTCTGTGAACGCATTAGTCGGGAGAAAAGGTTGACCGGTCAAAAATGGAGCAGGTTCTCTTCTTCCTGTCCTTGCTACAATAAAACCTTCGCCGTAATCCCAATCATTCTTTTTATCAAGATAATCAGCTAACGTTCGCATAGCTCTAATGCGTTGTGACATTTCGTACAACCGCCCGCCGCCAAGAAGATTCGCACGCCACACGAATGGATTAGTTTCAGCTTCTTTCTGTGAAATACGATGACGGTCGTAATGGTCCAACTCGAAGCAAATTCTTTCTTTAACGCTTACAGTTCGTCTAAACGTCCAATGAGCGATTGAATGGTCTCTTGCAGGTTTGCTTGTGTGAGCAAATAGTGCGACTGTTTTCGGGTCTGCCTCATACAGTTTACGAATCGAGGTGAAATCAAGAATTGTGCCGATTTGACATTTTTGAAATATGTTCGTACGGAACGTGTTAAGGTTACGGTTGTAAAGAAAACCTGCAGGTTGAATCAAACAAACTCGGCCACTGTTGGGCTTTAAAACAGTCAAAGCCTGCTCAAGAAATAGATACGCCGTTTGTTTGTCTGGCAATAAACCGCGACTACTATCTTGCTGATGCGCGATTTGATCAACTTTTTCTCCGCTCTCAGTTAGTTCGGATTCAAACGGTGGATTACCAATAGCTATATCAAATTTTTTGTTAATTATATTTCGACCGCCATTTTGAAAATTAACGAGTAAATCGAAAAAATCTGACTCAAATAAGTTAGAATCACGTAAATAGTCAAATTTAAGCTCATTCCAGATAACATTCGGCCTGAGTGCATCACAGATAGCCAAAGATAAACTGAAGGCTGTTAAATCAACCGCATTCCTGTCCAAATCAACACCGTAAATACATTTGCGAAGAGTTTCTTTAAGTTTTTCAACAGTTGGACTTTCCCAGTTATTATTGCTTCTCCAGAAATTAATTAATCTCTTAAAAGCTCCTACAAGAAAAACACCCGAACCACATGCGGGATCCAGAATGCGTTCCCTGCCGGTTATCCCGTTATAAGGCATTGCATGATCCAGCAATAAAGTTGCTAGAAATGGAGGCGTGTAGACAGTCCCATGCCCATCCTTTATGAATCTTTGGTAAAGATGGCTGATAATTTCAACTGGCAGATGTTCAAATGAATATTGATCCCAAAGATATCTCTGTTTATCCAGAGTTCTTGATTCAACAAAATTGGCAAATGTTTTAAGAGTCGTTTTTGTTAGTTTTTGCGGACTGAATCTTTTAATATCAAATACATCACCATTGAATTTCTCACCAAGAAACTTCAATAATCTATTAACTTTTTCAGGCTCATAGCTTTTTAGCACTTCGAAAAAACTTTTCGCCCCTTTATGAAATTTGCCAAACCAACTACGAGTTGGAAAAACTTCTCGATCTTCAAGATATTTGATGAGTACCATTAATAGAAGCATCCGACGTTGAAGAGGATTATTTTCTCCATCAATATCCTTGTCAGCTTCAACAATCGCCTGAATCAGGGATTGGTGCGCAGCCCTATCATGATTTGCCAACTTTCTATTGTCAGGGTCATCCCAAAAAGTTCCATCGGCAAGTTTTAATGCCGAGAATTTTTTTATCTCATCAGAAATTTGACCAGCAGTTATCAATAAATCTTTTTTAAATGTTTTTGCGGGGTTGTATTTGCACCCTTGTTTGTTTTTATCCCAGAAGTCGGGTTCTCTAACACAAGCTAATATATCTATCTGGCTTGCTCCGGCAATATAAAGTAGCGGAGTTGTCCCCTGAAGCCAGACTTGGCGATGAAGTTCAGATAAAGTTTTTTTATCAAGTTTCTCGTCAGAGTTATCAACTACGTAAGCTGCAACTTGCGATGAGCGTCCATCTGAAAACCGACGGAAAAATACAAAATCAATGTATTTAAAAGATTTGGCTTCAAACATTGTAGCTTGTTCATCAACAGGAAGTTCTTTGGCAATGCTTCCTTTAACAGGAACTAAGCCTGAGGTCAACTTGCCGTCATCACGAATAAAGTCAACAGATTGAAGGAGGGTGTTAGTCATTGCAACGAATCCTGCCACAACCAAAGCTTTCTATCTTTTCTTTACCCCGCACTAACCGGAGTAAGTGCGGGACTTCCATCCTTCACCCCCTGGGGTTTACGGAGGTCAGATCGCTCAAATAAAACTCTCGATTATCGCTACGCACACCTTTTCTGTTACTTTGTACAGTTTTTGGACGTATTCGGCAAACCATTTTCTATTTATGATCCATTCGACTTTGCACAGGACAGGTTTACCATTGTTTTACTCTGCGATATCTGTGCCCTCTGTGGCTTACAAATTGTACTCTTTAATTTTTCGGTATAGGGTTCTTTCGCCGATGCCTAAGATTTTTGCGGCTTTTTCGCGGTTGCCTTTTGTTTTGGCCAACGTGTCTGTAATGGCCTGCTTTTCCAGCTCGTTTAGCGGCATACCGGCCAAACCGGCGGCCCCCCTGCTTTCCTGTGAAAGCAATAAGGGGGGCAATTGCCGTCTCTGTGCTATATCGGGTGGTATGTCCTGAACATCCAGCTTGTCGCGGTCGCACATTACAACCATTGTCCTGATGCAGTTTCGAAGCTGACGGATATTGCCGGGCCAATCAAAGTTCGAAAGGATTGTCTGCGCGGCATCGGCTATGCCTGCAACTTTGGAGCCGACCTCCGCGACTGCTTCTTTGAGAAAATAATCAATGAACTCTGGTATATCTTCGGGCCTGTCTCGAAGGGCCGGCAGGGAAATGCTTACGCCCTTGATTCTAAAGTACAAATCCTGCCTGAATCTCTTCTCTTCTATAAGCTTAGTTAAGCTTTGATTGGTTGCGCTGATGATGCGGACGTCCACGACGGTCTGTTTATTCGAGCCGACCGGAATGACGATGCCGTCCTCGATGACACGGAGCAGCTTGGCCTGGGAATTCATGGCCATATCGCCGATTTCGTCTAAAAACAATGTCCCTTTGTCCGTTATTTCAAAGAGTCCTTTTCTGTCGTTAGCCGCTCCTGTAAAGGCTCCTTTGACGTGGCCGAATAATTCGCTCTCCAATAAGGTCTCGGTCAGGCCGGCGCAATTTATCGGCTTAAACGGCTTGTCCCAGCGCAGTGAATTGTTGTGAATCGCTCTTGCCAGCAGCTCCTTTCCGGTTCCGGATTGGCCTTCAATCAGGACGGATATATTGGTCGGCGCCACACGTCGCAGGACCTCGAATATACCCTCTATTGCGGGGTTCTTCCCCCACACACCTTCAAACTCGAATTGACTTTTGTCTGTTTTGGTTTTTTGTGTTCGGAGTTGAGTTTCAGCCGAGACTTTTCGGCAGGCCTGGGCCACAAGAGTACGAAGCTGGCCAATGTCAATCGGCTTGGTAAGATAATCGTATGCCCCCCTCTTTATGGCTTCCTTGCAGGTGTCGATGGTTGCGTAGGCGGTTATTAAAATAACTTCCGTTTTGTCGTTATGCGTTTTGGCTTCTTCGAGAATGGCCAGTCCGTCGATGTCACCGCCTAATTTCAAATCGGTAACAACAACATCGACCTGCCGGCTGCGCAGAATCTCCAGCGCATCTTTGCCGGTGTAAACAGCGATTGCCTTTGTACACAATTTCTCAAGCGCTTCGGCAATTCCGTCCGCATGGTCGCGCTCATCGTCAACAATTAGGATTATATTTGCCTTTTGCTTCAAATTGACACCTCACTGGGTCTGGATAGGTAATCTTATAGTAAATGATGTCCCTTTGCCCGGCTCACTGTCAACCTTTATTGTGCCGCTATGTGCCTCGACAATCTTCTTCACTATAGGCAAACCCAGACCACTTCCCTGCGGCCGAAAGGAGGGATAAGCATCGAAAAGGTGTGGTAATCTTTCCGGAGCAATGCCGCTGCCTGTATCGCTAATCTGAATGACTGCATCTTTTTGTTGCCTGTCTGTTCTTATCATCAATTCTCCACCCTCGTTCATAGCCTGCTGGGCGTTAATAAAGAGGTTCAATACCACCTGTTTTAACATATCCGTGTCAACCTTGCAAATAAGCGGCTCATTATGCAGGACATGGCGTATGGTTATCGAATGGCTGTGTGCCTGGGGCGAATAAAAATCGACCATGTCACCGATAAGCTCATTGATGTCGGCACTTGCCAACTGTAATTCGGTTCTGTCAATATAGCGCAGGAAACCGTCGAGTATCTGCTCAAGTCTGTCCGTTTCTTTTTGAATAACGGCTATTTTCCTCAGCGCCCTTGGGAATCTCCGATGGTCTTTTTCCGTGCCAGATTCGCTGAACTCTGTAGAAGCCGAACCCTCCAGCTCTTCGCTGACAAGCTTCAAATTAATCTTGATGATAGAGAGGGGATTTTTGATTTCATGGGCAAGCTCGCCGGTCAGCTTGCTTAATTGTTTAAGGAGATACCCGTTTTTATTTCTCTGGGTTTTAGATAGTTTTTTATGCAGAAATAACACAACAGCCGGCACGACAGCCAATAAAGCAAGAACAAAACCACATATAAACTGCTGCACTTTTCTTCCCTCTGCTTTTAAGCCCGTTGATTGGTGCAAAGTCTTGTAAACACTGAGAACCCAAACGCAATCAAGAGCGCTTGCGGACTCATTTTCATCTTCCCCCAACCAATATTGTTATTTTTCCCGACCGGCTTGTGTTTTTTCTGTTTTCTGTGTTTTTTCCGCTTTTTCCGTCTTGTTCATTTCAGCAAGAGCGGCTTTGCGGGAAAGTTTTAATCTGCCCTGGTCGTCGATAGATATTAACTTTACCGGTATCAAATCACCCATTTTGCAGACATCATCAACGTTTTTGACGTAACCATCGCTTAGCTCGCTGATGTGGCAGAGGCCTTCGACGCCAGGTATGATTTCAACAAATGCACCAAAATCTTTTACAGAAACCACTTTTGAGCGGTTGTAAATCCGACCGACTTTAGGCGGCTGGGTAATTGTCTCGATAATCTCTTTAGCTTCGAGGTGCCCGTCGCCGCCAAGACAGCTTATGTAAATAGTTCCGTCCTCTTCGACTTCAATGGTTGTCTCGGTTTGTTCCTGAATGCTCTTGATTACTTTTCCGCCCGGCCCGATTACCTTGCCAATAAACTCGGGGTCGATTTCAATGCTTATCAGCTTGGGTGCATACACACTTAATTCAGGTTTTGGCTCGCTAATTGTCTGGGCCATAATCTTCAGGATTTCCAGCCTGGCCGTCCTTGCACGTTCCAGTGCCTCGACCATAATATTATGCGGCAGACCCTCAGCTTTTATATCAAGCTGTATCGCCGTAATACCGTCAACAGTGCCGGCAACTTTGAAATCCATTCCGCCGAAATGGTCTTCTTCACCGGCAATATCGGTCAGCAGCTCGTGTCGGTTGTTTTCGCCGCTAATCATACCTGTTGATATGCCGGCGACGGGCTTTGTGATTGGAACGCCGGCGTCCATCAGAGCTAATGTTCCGCCGCAGACCGAAGCCATTGAGCTGGAACCGTTCGACTCGGTAATGTCCGAGATTACTCTGATGGTATAAGCGAACTCATCGTCCGGTGGTTTTACCTGCATCAAAGCCTTTTCAGCAAGGGCGCCGTGCCCGATTTCTCTTCGGCCGGGGCCTCGCATTGGTCGTACCTCGCCCACAGAAAACGGCGGAAAATTGTAATGCAGCGTAAAGTTTTGAGCATACTCATCTAATAAGCCGTCTATAATCTGAGCATCTCGGATAGTACCAAGCGTTACGCTCACCAGGGATTGCGTTTCCCCTCGTGTGAATAAAGCTGAGCCGTGGGTCCTGGGTAAGATACCTACTTCGCACTCAATTGGACGTATATCATTATAGCCTCTGCCATCGGACCTTTTGCCGTTTAACAGTAGTTTCTTAACGACCTCGCCCTCTATCTTTTCAAGGATTCGCTTAACCATTGCCTTGTCGTATTTGCCAGCAGCCTCATTCTGAAACTGCTGATGACCCTCATCAGGACAATATTGGGTCATAACCTGCTCACGTAATTCATCGATGGCTTTGTTACGCTCCTGCTTGCCTGGTATTTGCCTGAGCTCGTATAATTTATCTGCTATCTGCGAACGAATTTCTGAAATGAGCTGCTCGTCGGTTTCCACAAGAGGGATTTGCTTTTCGACGCCGACCTTCTCGCGGAGCTCTTCTATCATTTCGCAAACCTGAGTGACTGTTTTTTGCGCCGTTGCAACAGCATCAGCGATGACTTTTTCCGGTAATTCCTTGGCGCCGACTTCAATCATATTCATCGTTTCTTTGCGGCCTCCGAGGAGCAGGTCCAGGTCACTGCTGGCAATCTGCTTATGTGTGGGATTGATAACGAATTCCCCGTTTACCCTGCCCAATCTACAGGCCCCAGTTGGCCCTAAGAAGGGAATTTTGCTTATCGTAAGTGCCGCACTTGCACCTATCATTGCCAGAATATCGGGGTCATTTTCCCTGTCCGCACTTAAAACATTCGCTGTGATCTGCACTTCCTGGAAGTAACCCTCTGGAAACAGGGGGCGAATTGGCCTGTCAATCTGCCTTGCCGTCAGGGTCTCTTTAGTGCTCGGCCTTCCCTCTCGTTTGATAAAACCGCCCGGAAATTTGCCCGCAGCACTTTGTTTCTCTCGATATTCAACACTCAATGGGAAAAAATCAATGTCCTCGAATCTGGGCGGTGCCGTTACCGCAGCAACGAGCACGATGGTATCGCCGTATTGTACTATGACCGCCCCGTCCGCTTGTTTGGCAACTTTGCCGGTTTCGATGGATAAAGTTCGGCCACCGATTTGTCTTTCTACTCTACATACATCAAACATATACTACCTCTATTGTTACTTCTTCATTACCTCTTTGGAATGTCCAGAAGCGGACCCCACATATAAACGAGCAAGATATTTGTGTGCTTATGCTCATTTATTTTCGTAAGCCAAGCCGGGATATAATCTTCTGATAGCGTTTGACATCTTTGTTGCTCACATATTTGAGTAACGCGGACCTGGTCCCGACCATTTTCAACAAACCACGTCTGGATGCGTGGTCTTTGCGATGAGTCTTGAGATGTTCGGTAAGCTCGTTGATCTTGCTTGTCAACAATGCAATCTGCACTTCGGGAGAGCCTGTATCCCCTTCGTGAGTCTCAAAATCACCAATAATATTTTGTTTTTTCTGCTTTGTTAGCATTTTTTGGATAAATCCTTTCTAACACACTTTTCAACATATTACAAAATACAAACTAGGAATTCTAATCGGCTATTATAATATTTGCAAGCCTTTTTCCTGACAGTACGATAAAAAGATTGGGAGTGGCCAGATTTTCTGGCAGGCGATTTCTTGGTTGTCAATACTCATTTACAAGGTGCAATAAAACCACTTTTGACATTGGTAACCGTCCGGTGAAGTACATCTGCAACGATATAATAATAGGGCTGACAGTGTATCAAGCTGCCAGCCCTCTGGATATGCTGGGCTTTTTGTTTTCTTCTGAGGTGGCTTACTGTGCAAGGGCTTCGATTTCCTCGGCGGTCAGGGCCGCGTCATAGATACGAACATCATCAATAAGGCCGGAGAAGAAAGTACCTGTACCAAGGGCCTGGCCGGCACCAAAGTAAAGGCCTCCGCTCGATTGTACTCCACCTACATAACCGGCATCCACAACAACCTCTGCGCCATCTACGTACAAACGCCTTTTCATTGCGATAATATCAAACACGAGGCCGACGTGATGCCATTGACCATCAGTGATTACCGACTCCGACTCTAATGGGCCGAAGTAGATATCCATTAATCCGGTCATAAGGCTGCCGTCCGACGGATTTGCGCCAAGCCATGTGCTTCCGGGGTTAGTGGTTGGTCCCACAGGTGTATCGATAGTAGTATCTGCCTGGGAGATAATCACCTGGCCGGGCAAACCGTCTTTGAGCCAGGCAAAAACGCTGAATGAACCATCAGCCGGATTCAGGATAAAGTTGGTCTCAACACAATCATCGATACCGTCAAGCTGCAATGCACCATCTATCATACCACCTGTAGTTTGCCAAGTAGGTTCTCCATAAAGCGTTGCGTCGTATTCGCCGATGCTATCGTAAGCAGTGTCACCTGCTTGCTCATCCAGCTTCCAGTGCGCAATCAGACGGTAATCCTCAAACAAATGCTCAGCGAGGACGATAAGGTCCCGGACATCTACTATTCCATCACCAATGGGTGTCGGGCCAATGTCACACAATGGGTAGTCCTCACCCCAGTGGTCGACAATAATACACATGTCGGCAGAATTGACAACTCTATCGCCATTGAGGTCAACAATGGGAATGATTGGCGCCTGCCATGTATCCACGGACCCGCTTCCGCCGCCACGCATTGAGGCAAAGTAGAAGGTGAAGCCGTCAGCCGAAATACCTGCACATCCATCGGTCTGGGGACTATTGACTGGCACTGGAAGTGGCACGGCGGAGCTCCATACGTCCGAAGTACTTGACCTGGTTGATACCCATATGTCCTCTGGACCTGGCCCACCGGGTCGCCAGCCGTGAAAGAATAGCACTAAACCATCAGATGAGAGGCAGGGACAAGAATCGTAGTAAGAACTGTTGATAGCCTCTCCAAGATTTACCGGTTCTCCCCAAACATCATTTGTCGTCGCCCGCGTTGTTACCCATATATCCGCGTAACCGTACCCGCCGGGCCGAGGGACCCCATATTCATTGAAGTAAAGCTCCAAACCGTCTGTGGAGATGTAGGAGAAGGCCTCGTCAGCCGAGCTGTTAATGGTTGACCCGAGATTGACGGGGGCGTCCCAGTTATCCGTTATCGTCGCTCGTGTACTCATCCACAGGTCAAAACCGCCGTATCCACCGGGCCGATTGGAGCCAAAGTAGATGGTCAAGCCATCCGCTGATATGCTGGGCTTCGCGTCATCATACTCAGTGTTGATGGGCGGCCCCAGATTGACCGGTTCGCCCCAGGTTTCTGAGGCGCTGGACCTTCTGGTCACCCATATATCCATACCCCCTAATCCACCCGGCCGGAGTAGGTCCACGTCCATGAAGTAAAGTTCGAGCCCGTCCGATGAAATTGTCGCGAAACAATCATCAGCGGCACTGTTGACCGTCGGCCCGAGATTCTTGGGTTCACCAAATGTGAAATCTGCGTTTGCAACCTCAGCAGCCAAGCCCAATGCCAAAGTCAATAACATCACAATTACCTTTTTCGTCTTACTTCCCTTTCAAAGCTTGTCCCTGCGAATACAGGGAACTGTTAATATTTTTGCGCTGCGTACTGTGCGCATTCTTAGCAACTCGTGGTTGTTCTACAAAAAACCTCCTCATTGAAAACCATTTTCCGTATCCTCCATTAACGCAAGCATTATAATGTATTTTCAGTCAATTGCAAGGAAAAAAGGATTTTTGCTGGACTGGCTGTAATTATGCAGAAATCAGCGTAAGAAAAAAGATGCACTTGGCCGGACGGATACGAAGGTCGTAGTCATTTGACTACCACATTTTACTGCTGTGTTGCCAAATCAAATCATCCTATATATTTGGAAGGTCGTAGTCATTTGACTACTACATTTGACTACTTTGTTGCCAAATCAAATCATCCTATATATTTGAAAGACCATAGTCATTTGACTACTACATTTGACTACTGTGCTGCCGAATCAAATCAACCTTGTGCCGTTTGCAATAAATAAGTTTAACTTTTTGATTGGCCTTCGGCGAAGCTATTGAAATAGATTCCTCCGCTTCGCCCCCGTGCTTTCTTGCCTGCACCCCTGTGCTTTCTTGCGAAAGCAAGAACAGGGGTAACGCGGGCACAGGTGCGAAAGCAAGAACGGGGGCTTCGGTCGGAATGACAGTACATATAAAATGTTAGACTAACTTTTTAGAAACGGCATTAGCGCTTCGTGACATATCAATTGATGGATATTATTGCGAGCGAAGCGAAGCAATATAAACCTTAACGAATGAGATTGCAACGGCCGCCTTCTGCGGCCTCGCAATGACAAACTCCTCAAATTACATGTGAAAGAGCACGAGATATATAGAGGTTTGTTTATAGGGTATCGGTCCCGGCGGAGTTCCGGGGCGTTTTTTGTTCGAGGAAGGCCTCTAAGATTTCTGCGGCGGCGACGGCGTCGAGTCGTTTTCTTTTTTTCCCTCTCGTAAATTTGGCGGAAGTGAGCTTTTCTTCGGCACTGAAGCTGCTCAGGCGTTCATCCTGAAAGTGGACAGGAATGTGCAGATAGTCTTTTAACTGCTCGGCGAATTTAAAAACAAGCCTGGTCTGGGAGCTTTCCGAGCCGGTCATATTCAAAGGCAGTCCTAACACAACGGCTTCGACATTTTCGGTCTCGACCACCTCTGCGATCTTTTTTAGCAGCTCCTTTTGGCCCTGGATTACCGCCAGGGGTGAGGCAATGGTCTCAGCGGAGTCACAGATTGCCAATCCGGTGCGTTTAGTGCCATAATCTATTGCAAGGTATCTCATTTTTGTTGCGTTTATATATTACTGGTCTGTCAAGATTGAATTTGTTAGTAATGTTTGATTACATTATACCAATGATATTTCTGGATTCCTGCTTTCGCAGGAATGACAAGTCACATATTCAAACTTGACGCAATACTACGCTGCACTCCATTATGTTAAAGAAACTTTTCGCCGGCGTGCTGCTTTATCAGCTCGAGCAGCTCTTTTAGTCTGTGTGTCTGGTCAATGTGGCATACAAGCGTGGCATCGGGGCTGTGGGCTACGACCATATTCTCCAGGCCTATAGCGGCAATTAGATGGCCCTTCTCTTCGGTAACAATAATGCTGTTCCTGCAGTCAAGCAGCTCGCTCGTGCCGGCTACGACGATGTTATTGTCTTTGTCGGAACTGATAATATCAGCAAGTGCTGCGAAGGAGCCCATATCGAGCCAGCGACAATCCAGCTTTATGGCATAGACTCTGTCAGCTTTTTCCATCACGGCGAAGTCGATGCTGATTTTGGGCAGCTTTACAAACCAGTCCTGGAGCGTTTGCCGCTGATTTGGACTGCCCCAGTCTGCTTGAATTTTAGCCAACGGTTCGGTAGACTCGGGTAGAAACTTTTGCAAATTAGCTAAGATTGTTTTTGCCTTCCAAACGAACATACCTGAATTCCAGAAATATTGGCCGGTGTTGAGATATTCTTTTGCAATTTGTTCATCCGGTTTCTCCTTGAATGCTTCGACTGAATAAATCTTATTTTTACAGGCGGGATACTCACAAGGATTGATACATTTTATATAACCGAGCGAGGTGCTGGCGAAGGTCGGCAGTATGCCGAAAGTAATCATATCGTCCGGATTGTTATTCACAAAGACAAGGGCATCTTTTAGGGCTTGTTGCAGTACTTCCGGTGGCTTTATAATCTGGTCGGCGGTAACCACAGCTATCGTGGCCTCAGGGTCATATTTTGTCAGGACGGTTGAGGCCAACCCAATGGCGCCGGCCGTATCGCGAACAGCAGGCTCAGCTATGACATTATTAAAAGTCAATTCGGAGAGGTTTTCACGGACTACATCCGCGTAGCCGGCGTTTGTAAGGACGATTATGTTTCTCGTATCGAATATCGGCGAGAGACGCTCGAAACAAAGGCGAAGAAGTGTTTGTCCGTCGAAGAGTCGTAAAACCTGTTTGGGGCGTTTTTGTCGGCTGAGCGGCCATAGTCGCTTTCCGGTGCCCCCTGCCATTATCACCGCGTAATCCATTCTCCTGCTTCCTTCAAACTATATAGCCCTCATCAAAATCATTGAGAGGCTTTATTTTCTGCGCTAATTCTTCGTATCCCTGTCTTCCCATTAGTGCGAAGGCTGCTTCTTTGCCCAGCTCGACGGCAGGCTGGTCATAGGGATTGATATTAAACAAAGCGCCTGCGAAAGAAGTCGTTACTTCAAATAAATAAATAAACTGGCCGACTGTATAGGCGTTCACTCTATCGAATAGTACCGTAAGACAGGGACGTTCGCTCTCCAAAAGGGCGTACTCTGTGGCTTTCTTCTCATTGTTAAGCAGCTCGCTCAAATCCTTGCCGGCAAGAAATCCGAGTTCCTGGGCATAATCGGGAGCCGGGCCTATTTTGATGTCTTTCTCGAAATTACGGACCTGAAGGAAAGTAAACAGTTTATCGTTCGGCCCTTCGCGATATAACTGCACCTGGCTGTGCTGGTCGGTGGTGCCGAGGGCCTTGACGGGTGTGGGACCAATATGAACATCATTTCCGGTTAAATCTTCTTTTTTGCCGAGACTTTCCGCCCAGAGCTGTCTGTACCAATCAGATAAGTCCTTGAGGTGGTAACTATATGGCATCATTACAGAAATCCTTTTGCCGCGATTGTAGAAGTGGTAGTTTATTGCGGCATTGATTGCAGCAGGATTTTTGTAGAAATCTTCGCACTTCACTCTGGCATCCATATCGCGGGCGCCTTCTAAAAGTGAATCGATATCAATCCCACACATAGCGGCACTGAACAGGCCGACCGCACTTAAAACACTGAATCGGCCTCCAATACCCTCCGGTATTATAAGGCTTTTAATACCCGCATTGTTGGCGATACGACGGAGAATGCCCTGATTAGCATCGGTAGTAGTGATTATCTGTTTTTTACAATCGTCGGGTCCAAGTTTATCTAGAAGCAGTTGACGGACAATCATAAATTGAGCTGCGGTTTCTGCCGTCCAGCCTGACTTGCTGATTGCATTAAAAATCGTCTTATCGAGCTTATCACCAAGCCAGTCCAGAAACGACACGAGTTGTGGAGGGTCAATATTGTCAAACACGAATAGACGCGGGCCAGCCCTTTGATTCTCATCAAGATTATACATATATGGATTCAGAGCCGTTTGCAAAGCAATATTGCCAAGAGCAGAGCCACCGATGCCAAAGACAACAAGATTCTCACATCGACCTCTTAGCTCCTGAACTAATTCCTTGACCTCTTTGGCGATTCGCGAGTTATACGGAAGGTCCCTGTATGGAGTCTTGCCGCCTTCTCTTTCCTTATTCAACTGTAGAATTAAGGGCGAGGTTTTCTCAGCAAGCTCTTTTAACTGTGCATCGGTGATGCCGTTTTCGGTGCCAAGAATCTTAACCCCATTAACATCGGCCATAACATTTTTATAGTGGAGTTTAATTTCTTGTTTCGGCACTTATCTATTCCTTTCAAAATCGTTCTTAAAATTTCTGCTTTGCTAATATTTCATCTGTGTATCCATCATTTGAACTGGTGACCCTTGAAAGCCTTTTCTTTATCGACCCAGCCGCCTGGAACGTCCTCTGTGTGAGCTTGCTGAGCATAGGCCTTCATTTTTGATAAAATATCTGGAAACTTATCTGCTATATTATTCTGTTCACCAATATCTTTACTGAGGTCATACAATTCGAATGCTTTGTTCTTTCCCGGCTGAACGGCCTTGAAGTCACCCATTCGCACGGCCGTCTGTCCTCTGAACTCCCAGTAAAGATATTTATGCTTTTTTTGCTTGCGGCCAGCGGCGTGCTCACCCAGCAGTGTAGGGACGATTGATATTCCATCAATATTATCCGGTGGTTCGAGACCGGCAAGTTCTGCTAAGGTCGGCATAACATCCGCGAAGTACCACAAATGGTCACTGACAACTCCAGCCTTAATCCTGCCCGGCCAGCGCACAATCATCGGGATACGCAGACCACCTTCATATAAATTTCCCTTCTGCCCACGAAAATTCCCGTTGGAATCGAAGAAGTGGTTGAAATAACGCGCTCCACCATTATCGCCGCAGACGAAAACAATAGTATTATTGTCTATATTGAGCTCTTTGAGCAAAGCGAAAATCTGCCCGATTTGGCGGTCGCACATATTTACCATAGCGGCGTAAACTTTCGCATCATTTGACATTCTGGACTCGACTGTCCAGGGTTTATCTTTGAATAACTGCCAGGACGGTTCATCCTCAGGAATCCCCCATCGTCCGTGCGGTGGAGTCCACGCACAATAACAGAAAAACGGCCTGTCTTTGTTATCACGAATAAACTTTATGGACTCATCAAATATCAGATATTGTGAGAATTGCTTTCCCTTGAAGAAATCACCGGTGTTGCCTTCAAGAGGTACTTTTTCGCCGCTTCTGACAAGGTAGTTGGGGAAATACGAGTGAGCGTGTACCTGGTGATAGTAACCGAAGAAAATATCGAAGCCGTGTTTTTCAGGAACGCCGGTAGTTCCGCGGTCTCCGCAGCCCCACTTGCCGAATCCGCCGGTGGCATAGCCGGCCTTTTTTAGAACCTCAGCGATGGTGACGTCTTCAGCTCGCAGCGGCACGCCGCCGGGATTGGTACGTACGGTTGTGTGTCCCGTATGCTGGCCGGTCATCAAAACGCTGCGGGTCGGAGCACACACCGGGGCCCCCGCCAGCGCTTGAGTGAATCGCATACCTTCCGTTGCCATCCGGTCAATGTTCGGGGTCTTGAGATATTTGTTGCCCATACAGGACAGCTCAAAATAGGCAAGCTCATCTAACATTATATAAACGATATTCGGCTTTTTGCCATTCGAGAGGCGCTGCTGTGTATGAGCACATCGTGGCATTGCCAGTGCCGCTGCACCCAGGCCCGCTGCCTTCAAAAAATCACGACGTTTCATAAAATTTCCCTTACAAAATAACAGCAACCGGAAGTCAGAATTCTTGACGGTTGATTAGTCTTCACTCCTTTCTATTGCCGCCGGTGCTCCAAAAAACTTCTTTAGACGTTCTGCATCGAACTTAAGCTCTCGCTCATAAGTATAAACGCCGTTTACCTCCTGCTCGATGTCGGTAAGCTGCGTGTAGCAATAGCCGGCAATGTTGGGATGCCCGGTAAGAATAAGGGTAAGCTTGCCAATCAGCTCTTCAACCTCCTCAGCGCTTTTGCCATATCCCCACTGGTTCCTGTTGTTGCCGGCGGGTTTCTTGGTAGCGTGCTCTTTGGTCCAGAAGGTACCTCCATATTCATCCACCGAGTATGGCTGTCCCTCGTAAGGCACGGATATCTCGGGGAAGCAAACAAAGACGTTATTCCCATCAGGCGAAACCGAAGCGTAGCGCTCGCGGAATGTCTCAGGGTTCTGGTCGTAGTCGTGCACGGTGAAGATGTCTGTCTCAACGTGGACGTATCCGCTGGTGTCATTGATTGGACGCGTTGGGTCAAGTGCCCGGGTCAGGTCCACTGTTTCTTTCACGGCACGGCGATGAATCTCAAAACGAGCCCTTGCCCCCCCTGCCGTTTCATTAAAAGGTGTCCAAGCTACAATTGAAGGATGATTCAGGTCACGCATCACCACCTCTCGCCATTCGCGCTGATGATTGTGAACCCCCTGTGGATTGGCGAACGAATGGGAGCCGCCCCAATCACAGAACTCACCCCAGGTCAAATATCCGAGACGGTCGGCCCAGTAATGGAATCGCTCCTCGAAGACCTTCTGATGGAGACGCGCTCCATTAAAACCTACTGCAAGCGAGAGTTCAATATCGCCCTTGAGGTCCTTGTCGCTGGGTGCCGTCCAGATGCCATCGGGATAAAATCCCTGGTCGAGAACATGCCGCAAAAAGATGGGCTTGTTATTGAGATAAAACTTGTTTCCTTCTATGTGGAATTTGCGAAGCCCCGCGTAGCTGTTCACTGTGTCTATTACACGACCGCTTTGTAGAAGCTCGAACCGTAGTTTATAAAGATATGGGTCGTCAGGACCCCATGGCCGGGGCTTTTTCACATCCAGCACCTGAGCAATACCGCCGGCTGACTGTGAGCGAACCGAGGTGAGTTTTTTGCCCGTAGCGGAAAAGAGAGTGGCTTGAAACTCCATACCCCGGCGGTAGTTATTAATAACTGGAGTCAGGACAAAGCGGCTATTGTCGAGGTCAGGCACAATACGAACAGATTCAAGGAAACTTTGTGGCCGGGCCTCCAGCCAAACAGTCTGCCAAATGCCTGTGGTCCGCGTATAGACAACGCCGTGCGATTCGAGTCTCCTGCTTTGTTTGCCTGCCGGCTGGACGTCGGAGCGCACATCATCGAGAGCGCAGACGAAAAGGTCGTTTTCGCCACCACACAGCGCATTTGTAATCTCAAAGCAAAATGACGAAGAACCCCCGTAGTGGCGACCAACGCCGGTCCCATTGACCCACGCTCGACAGTCATAATCGACCGCACCAAAGTGCAGAAATATCCGCATTCCGGCCCATTGCTTAGGAACCGTAAATTTCCGGTGATAACAAACTTCGTTCATAAAGTTTGTATTTCCGATGCCCGATAGTTTGCTCTCCGGACAAAAAGGAACGATAATTTTTTTATCCAATCGTGCACCATCCTTCGGCCAGTCCTTCTCAGCACCGGAGAAGCCGAGGTCAAAACCAAAGTTCCATTCGCCGTTCAGGTTCAGCCAGGTATCCCGGTGAAATTGGGGCTTGGGATGTTCCGGGCGGGGAATCTGCTTCTGTGTTTTTCCCGCGCTGTTTGCAGAAGTAGCTGTGAGAAACACTAACAGCAAAAACACAAAGCGGGATTTTTCAACCCAATTCTTAAACAACTCAGTACCTTTCATAATCTCTCCTTTTATCAGCTATTCACAAATTCTATCTGGAATAAAGCAATTATGGTGAGATTATAACGTGCCGGGATTGATATGCAATTGCTTTTCTGTTTTGCTTCTGGAATCCGGACCTTAATAGGTGAGATTCGATTCTTCTCAATTTTCTTTCCCACTTAAATCTATGAAATCAGAGTAGAACCAGAGACCATCAATGAGCTTCTTATTCCCGGGTATGAAGTGCTAGTAAGGTTCATTAATACACCGTGAAAGATTGGGTAAGAATACAGATAAGAAAAACTTTTGCATCACAAACTTCTTCAGGCGACAGGCCACTTATGAGGAGCTCGAAGTCAAATACTAAAATCCCTGTCGCCACAAAAAAATTTTCTTTGAGGCATCCTCGTTACGACATTTCAGCCAGCGTTCGTAGCTTATCTGAACAGCTTTTCGACTTTATGATACAATCATAATGAATATCGTGAATCTACCTATGTCATAGTCAATCGTTGTAAACAGCACCCAGGATCAGGACAGTAGTCTTTGCCCCTCATTAGGCTTGAAATCTTTTCGGCTCCAATCGGTTGGATCGACCACTGAGACACAGGTAATCTCGCCCTCTTTCGCATAGATATATAATACCTGGTGGCGAATAATATTGGCATAGATCATCAGGGTGTCTGCGTCAATAGATGGTGTGCCGTCAATAGACCATAGACTATATTCACGGGCAGCTTCTCCTGCCAAATCCATTCGGGGTTCACCATATTTCTGCTTGAACTCTTCAACTGTCTTTGGGCATTTCTTCTTCAGGAAGCGATAGATGGCTGGAGTCTTAGGCTTCTTGGCTGGTGTAGGCTTCTCGGGTTTCCAATCGGGATCCAGAGAAGTAATAATCCCAGCCGCCTTTGCCTGACGGTAAGACTCCCGAATACTAGCCCTTATCCCACTTCCGAAGCTGATATTGTAAATGGTAAATAGGCCGTCACAAATTATCTGACCCTTCCAAGGCAAGAGAACCGCTTTGATGAGGAGGGGCAAGGTAGGAGGGAGCATGTCCGCTATCTCATCGGTCAAACCGAGAACTCCATACGCTTTGGTGGAATCATCGGCTGGCAGAAATACCGTATATTTTTTCAGATCTTGGACAGCAAAAAAATCACCTTGCATGAAAAGAGACCAATCCGACATATATCCCAATTCTCGTTCATGAAACCCGTCAGGGTTCTCCTCCATGTAATCTTTGACGAGTTCAATGTTGTTAAGAAGATGGTTACGAGCCTGTGCCTTGGCTTTATTAGGAGCAGACTTGAAAGTCCCGGCGTCCCTGATACCCTCGATGCCACCAGATCGACCGGCTGCAAAACCAATCACCGAAGGATATAGGGCAAAAAACAGCTCCGCATCTTCCGGAGATATTAGCATGATATGAAATTTCCTTTGCCTTTATTGACCTATTGAAAACAGGATGGCCCTTTATATATCAACTCCCATTACTTCTCAATGTCTCTTGGCTCATACGCCTCACACATAAATTCTTCTTCTCCCTGCTGATCAGCTCTTGTCAGGCTGCACAGGATTTCTTCTTCTCCAGACTCCCCATCCTTCTTGCAAGTGATGCATAGATCGGGCTTAGGGATTAGGTCAGGACTGATTTCTGTTCCATCATCATCGAAATATTTGGGAGTATCTTGACCGATCATTAGACTATCGCTTTTGTCGTCGCCTGGGACTCTCATTTTCACCTTCGCGATACCATCCAGCGTGTACTGGTTCAAAAATCAGAACGTCTTTGAACAGCAAAATGCGTTCTAAAGTTTCACCTTGCGGCATTTTGCCCTTCTTGCCTTCCAGCCAATCCCTTCTTTCAGCAACGCCCATCACAAGAAAATTGTTCCCAATTATTTGTGGCTTAGTTGTTTCAAAACAGGCTGCCATTAAGGATTCCAGTTCGGACTTTTTGGCTATTATCAAATCGCATTTAACACAGTAGCGGCATTTTTTGTTCAAGAGCAAAAGCTGCTGAGGGTCGATGTGAATAACCAGTGGAAATTTGCGTATTTTTGTGTTGCTCTCACATTTTGGGCACTTAGTGAAGGCGGCATCTCCATAGGGATTCAGAAAAAAATAGTATCTCCTTCTCTCGGACTTTATGCCATCCAGTTCAATCATCCATGCCCCAAAACCTGACGCTTCAGCTAAAGTTTTCTTGGCCTTACAAATAACTTACCACCGTATGGAATCGCTGTCAAAAAAAGTTTAGGGACTTCCGCCCTCAATCAACACGACATGCCCAAGAGGTCGTAACGGCCATTGAAGTTTCTACAAAAATACACAACGATTTATAGCCCGACCCTTTTCAATCGGACATCTATCGTTTGCTTTGCGGTTTTATCGAGCCTGAAGGTGCCGGTTAGTTTTCGGCTGCCAATGCGTACGGCAACTTCGTATTTTCCTAAAAATCCGCGGAAGCTTGTGTTGCCCCCCGCCGCGACGGTCGTTTCAGCTTGCGTCCACCATTTATCTTTAATGAGCCGTTCTAATTCGTTGTAAGCGGGCTTAGGTGACATAACATCTCGCACAAGTCCGGCCGGCGCTCGCTGCCACGCATTCTGGTCGGTAAAATCCCACCAGGTAATGGCCTCAACAGCAGGATGTGAAAAGAGGACACGATAGAACTCAGCTACCTGCTCGGCTTGGCTTTTTTCGCCTTCGGAGGTACTTACCCAGCGGAAATTTGGGTCTTTGCGTTTTTGTCGGAGCTCCCAGCCCTGCTCGCCCGAGATAAGGGTCGTCTCGGTGAAATGCAGCGGCTTTCCAAATTTTGCAAATCTTTCGCAGGTTTCCCATGCCTTCTGTACGCCCCAATAGCCGCCGTGCATATGTGACTGAATACCGACAACGTCATAAAGCGGCTGTCCACTGTCATCGACTAATTGTGAAATCACCTTTTCGGCGTAAGATGAGTCTGTTCGATAATCATTGATGAGCAACGTAGCTTTGGGGTTGGCCTTGCGGGCGCTCTTGAACGACTCGCGGACGTATGCCCCGACGCCCATTCTGCTGATGGCCTCGGTTAATATTGGCGCACGCTCCTTGCACCCGGGGCGGTCATAATGTGTTGCCTCATTGACCACATCCCAGATATCGACTTTGTTTTTGAAGCGTTGAACGCATCGCTCTATCCGTTTGAACTGTAGCTGCATCGCAGAATCAGGATCCTTCGGAAGCCATGGCGGCTGAGCGTAGTTCCAGGCCAACGGATGACCTTTGGTCGTTATGTTGTGAGCCTTACACCAGCGGACAATCTCCTCGGTGCGGTCATCATCCGGCCTACCCTGCTGGCGTTCATAATTCCACCAGTAGAAAGGCAACGTAGCAAAATTCAGCAGTGCTGCGAAACGCTCCGCGTAGGCGGCGTTGTCCTCCGGCGTCCTGCACCTGTTAAGTTTGAAGATGTTGCAACCGAACAGAAACTTGTGACGCTTTTGTTCTATACTCACAATTGAACCACTTGTAAGCGATTTACCATTCGGCCCAAGAAGTCTCAACGTGGCACTACCCATGCGGTATTTCTCGATGCGGGTATCTACCTGGCTGAGGATGTCGTTCCTTTGTTCTGCCTCGGCGGGCAAAGACGTTGGCAAAACCAACGAAGCCGCACCCAATCCTGCGGCTTTAAGAAAAGTTCTCCGATTCATAAGATTTGCCTTTCCTTTCAGTTTTAGAAGAAACACCCCGCCTAAAAGGCGGGGCTAATTAGTGTCTGTTGCGGAAAAAAACCTACAATGTCACCGCTGCGAAAGCAGGAGTTCGGGGCAAAAAAACTGGATTCCCGCTTCCGCGGGAATGACAAATACTGCTTCCACAACAGGAACTAATTAGAAGATTGTATTTGTTTATACAGCTTCGTTGACCATTTTAATTTCTTTGAATCTGCAGAAGAACCCAAGCTCTTTGGTGATGTCTCCGTAGCATGTTACACGGTGCAATCCGCTTGACCAGTTTTTCCATAGTTTCTCTGTATCGCCGTCCACCTTGACTGTAATCTTAGTACGGCAGCCTCTGTCTATATCAGGGGCATCGATGACTTGTCCTGTGAAGTATGGCAAGAAATCAGTACCAACCAATTTGGCCTCTGTAACTTTTTGGCCGATGCGCATAAACACCTGCGGGGTTACTCCTTCTCTTCGTTCCATAACCGTTCGTAACTTGTACGGAGCAGCCGGCCCATCCGGGCCATCCATCTTCGTCGTGCCAAGACAGTGAGCTAAAATGATACTGTTGTTGGATTCGTCTATAGTCGGGTCGCTGATAAAGCCGGGCTTTCCTACCAGTCCCTGGAATATTATGTGAGTCATAGCAGACTGTAAATCCGATTCGCAGATACCACCCAACCCTATGTTATTAAGTCTTGTAAAACCGATGCATGGATAAGCAGGCAGTTTGATGGTTTTGTCCCACATCGTTCCGTAACAATCAACTGTCATTACAGTTGCATTTTCCTGGTCAAGCATATCTTCAAAAGCCAATGCCAGCTTACAGGACTTGAATATGTCCGACCTTGAAGGCTCTACAACTTCAGCGGCTTCCTTTATCCATTGTTCGGTTTCGACCTTTGCCCGGCTGTCGCTTACAGCGTTATAAGCATCTTCTACCTGTTCCAGTCGAATTCGTTTAATCTCTGTGCCGAATTTGTTTTTCATATCATCGGCATATCCGGTGAACGAGCGAGTTGTGACATTAAGAATCTTGGCCTCTCTTAAATGATGAATCGCACGGAATGGTCTTATAGCAACAGCTAATTGCTTGTAATCACTGGTGAGCATGCACTCCATCTTGGCCCCGAGCGGTTGCTTTTGCAGACCGCCGAATCCGGTCCATCCATGCCCGGAATATGGAACGGCAAAGACTACCGTAGGTTTACCTACGCTGAGAATTTCGTTTAAAATAGGCCTTACTCCAATGTTGAAATGAATCAAAAGAATGCCGTCCATTTCATTCAATTTGCTTTTGAGCGGCCCAACCTGGTCTGGAGAAGTAATCAATCTATCAATAACAAACTCTACATCAGACAGCTCGTCTTTTAGTTTTGCAAACTCAGATTCATAGAAACGGATTTCATTCCTGAAATCCAGGTCCGGCTTTGGCCAGAGACCATGTGAAGTTCCCATGTAAATCCTTGCAACTTTAACTTTTGTTCCCCTGCAACCCGGGCTTATAAGTCCGGAACCTTCCGGATTTGCACCAAACGCTAATCCGGCAAGACTCCCTGCCGGACCTGAGCCGCCGAGGCATAGAGCGCTTCCCGTCGCGGTCAATTGTATAAATTCTCTTCGATTTATTTGCTTGTTCATTGTAACCTCCTTTTTCATAGTTCAGATAAATGTACTCTGGCCCATAAATGATTTATATTTAACTTCAGTGCCTCCTCGAACTCTGCCTTGGCCTTCGTTTGGATACCTTTGCCTAAGTACGCTAAGCCCAGCATGTAGTGAATATTTGCCGTTCTGATATTATGTGCCTGTCTTTCTCCAAACTTCGCAAAGAATGTCACGGCAGGCCCCGGCTTTGCAGACTCTATCAATTCGTCAAATATCTTTTCTGCTTTATTTTCTTCGCCGATTTTCTTTAAAGCCAGGCCCTTATAATAGCTGTACTCTGACCGGCCAACCTCTACAGATGCTGATTTTTCAAAATATTCTCTGGCTTTTTGAGGAGCGCCCAGGGCCTCATAGGCGGTCCCCATAAAAAAGTAAGTTTGGCAGGTTCTCCTATCACGTTTCGGTCTTCCTACTTCTAAATTCTCAGGGTATTCAAGTGCCGCCTCGAAATCTTCAAGCGCCTCCGGATATCTTCCGCCCTTAAACTTCTTTTGACCACTTAGCAGATGGGCATCGACATATACGTTATGAATCCGCCCCCCACCTTCCCATGTATGAAAGTGACGACTGGCAAGCAATTCAATCGCCCTGTCATATTGCTCCAACAGCACATAAAGAGTGATTTCTCGGGAAAGAGCATCATCACGTTTTATGACCGTACTATGATTATCTTCCAGGAGTTTGAGTCGTTTATCAGGCGATACTCCGCCTGCCTCATAAAGGAGGTCCAATTCATAATAGACTCTCGGGTCCTTTTTATCACAGGCTACTGCTTTTTCCAAACTGGCAATGGCTTTGGGAATATTATTCTCTGTCCTGGCATAAACTAACCCGAGATTCCGATGCACGGTCGCAAAGGTATCATCCATATCTTGTGATTTTTCCCATTCTTTTATTGCTCTTTCCGGCTGATTATCATACAGAAGATTTCCAAGATAATAAGGAGCAAGCGCGTCCGATGGATTATGATTCGTAGCACTACTGAGCACATCCATCGCTTCCAAGCGAAATGGAAAACAATAATCCGGCGGCATTTTGCCTGCCGTGCGATAGCACTCGGAAGCCTTTTCAGCATTCCCCTTTTTCTCATAAAAATAGCCGAGATAATAATAGACCATCGGGTGTCTGCATATCTCTCTTTCTTTGGAATCCGCCAGTAATCGCAGGCACTCGATTGCTTCATCCCATAAACCACAATTGCCGTAGTCAACGGCCGTTTCCAGATATGACTGAACCTCGCCCCTGCTCTTTACATTTATGCTGTTCATCACTTTCCTTGCTTCTTTTCTCGACCCCGCCGCACGTTTTGTAAGGTAAAGCTCATGGCCCGCCCGAAAGTCAAGTGGGTCAAACGCCAAGGTCTTTGAGGTCAGTTGTGATGCTTCATCAAACCGTCCCAATTGTCTTAGTACCGCAGACTTTAGGTTCAACGCCTTTGTGTTCCAGGCGTTTGTGGCGATTGAGCGGTCGATGTGTTTCAAAGCTTTTTCAAAGTCGCCTCTAATGCAGTCGATTTCAGCAAGATTATAATAGCCGGCTGTATGAAGGCCGGAACTCCATGTCGCCTTATATAAGGCGTCATACGCGGCATCGAATTTACCCTGAAACTTCAAAGCCAGCCCCAGATAATAGTGGGCCTGACCGCTTTTCGGACTGGTATAATTTTTCGTGAGCCGTTCGATAGCTTGATTGAGTTTCTCTTGTGCCTCTTTGAACATTCCCCGCTTGCAGTAGAGAATGCCAAGCTCCGTGTTGACCCGTGAGTCATAAGGGTCTCTTTTTAACGCCTCTTCATAATATGGATAAGGCTCAAGAGCTGCGTTGTGAAATTGCTCCAGGCGAAGACCCGTCAGATAAAGCTCCTCAATCGTTTTAATGTCCTCGGGAGCAGGTGGAGGCTCGACCGGCTTGGGCATCGGAGCCCCCTCTTTCTCAACCGGTTTGTACGCTATGAGCTCTTCACCGGAAGAAGATTGAAGTGAGACTCGTAAATCTTTCTCCTTTACCCCGGCGGCAAGAGCAACCTCTTTCAAGAATGGTCTGTCCGGCCCGATATTTATCCGCTGCTTGAAAACTACCTTATCATCGGCAGTCAGCAGCGCCGGTGCATTTTTATAGGCTGATGTTGTGTAAAATCCGATTTTGGCGGTATTTTTCTCTGTCACCTCAAGATTTACAGCGGCCTTGAGATTTGCGTTCTTCACACCTGCGATTTTTCGGATAGGATACCAGTACTGCTTAATAATTTTGACTTCATAAGGCTGTATCCAGCTATAATCGGGTTGATTGTCCGAATACGCCCCCGCCATAATTTCTATATAAGGGCCGTCGGTCTCGGTCAGAATTTTATCCCACATTTGACCGCGAAGACCGGGACCCCATTGCCATAATTTTTTACCGGGAGCAATGTGATGGTTGGCTACATAAACAGTGCCGGCTTTTTTCCCGTGGTCATAGCCCGCAAAAAAGTCGTCTTTACAGTTCCAGGCAAAGAAAGACATCGGCGACGGATGATTCTTCCACCAGCTTAGGTCAACACCTCTTGTGTAATCCACCCCTGAGTAAAACTCGTATGAGATTGGCCAACGTGCAAACTGGTTTTTCCCGTGGTAAGTAGCATACTCCGTGCTCGGAGGAAAGAACACCTGGTACTCTGGGTTTGCGTGGACCGCAACATTTGCCCAGCACAGAATAGAATTGACAAACGGTGTCCGATTAATAATCTTAATTGTCGCTTCCATATAGGATTTTTCAGGGAAGACAGTTAAACCTATCACCCATTTCATTCGATGCCGAAGCTCTATCTCACCTACCCACACAGTCTTACTGCCGTCAGGGTTCTCTTGCAGCGTGCAGTCAACGGGCATAAAAGTTGTCGCTCTGTGGTGGTGAGGTATGCACCATTCTATACCGCCGGATATCCACGCGCCGAGCATTCCTATAAGGGCCGGCTTGATTACGTGCTGGTGATAAAGAAAATCATAATTGTTGGTTTTGTCTAATGCGGCGAAAACGCGACCACCGATTTCCGGAAGAACACAAATCCTTACATATTCATTTTCAAGGTAAACCGCCTTGTAAGTTTTATCCTTGCGGCTGTCGGTTAATACATCCAGCATTGGATAAGGATATGCACGCCCCTGCGCTCCTTGATATGTTCTGCCGGTATAGAACCTCGGATTTGGGTCTGGTTCGCCCACCTCATAAGTAGGAATCACCAGCGGCTCTTCCCATATCCTGACGGTCGAATCCGCCAGAGTTGGGGTGATTGAAAAGAAAGTTAATGAGGTCAATAATAAAATCGCCCTGGTAAAACATTTTTTGCCTGCCATTTGAATCCTCCTGAAATTCTTAAATCTTTAAAAGGTCGGCATATTTTACCATCAGCGTTTTTGTTTGTCCCGTATTAAATTTGACTACGACAATGCTTTCTTCGCCCATATCAATGAACTTTTGGACTCTGCCAAGGCCGAAAGATTTATGTTGTACCAAATCGCCAGTAACAAAATCCGGGACCGTGAAGTCAATTCCGAGTTCCCGGAGAAACGGTGAACATGTTGTTCTTAGGAGTTGTCCTTGGAAGGTTCTGTATCGGGCGTAGCTGATATACAAGCCAGTTTTGGCACGGGTTATGCCAACAAAAAAGAGCCTGCGTTCCTCTTCCATCTCGTCTTCATCTTCGGCAGCGTTGCTCCGTTCGTGTGGTAGTATGCCGTCTTCAACACCGACTATAAAGACGTTTTCAAATTCGAGGCCCTTTGCGGCGTGTAGGGTCATCAGCGCAGCACGGTCGCTGGTAGTGTCGTATGCATCGGTATCGCTGAAGAGAGATATTTGCTGAAGAAAATCAACCAACGAGGGCTCTTCTGTCTGTTGGTCATATTGTTTGACGGCGTTTATCAGCTCATTGACGTTTTCCAGTGCGTTTTCGCCCTCGGCGCCGGCGGCTCGGAGAGATTCCTCTAATCCCGATTCGCCAAAGACACGTTCGGCAAGTGGTGCGACCTGGCCTGTGACGTCTTTTTTGAACTGTTCGAGCATATTGACGAAGACGGCGAGCTTAGCCTTTGCCCCCTTAGAAAGAAATTCGATGTGCTCTGATTTCTTCAGGGTTTCAAAGACACTGATTCTATTGTTAGCAGCGTAGGCACGAACTCTATCTGTTGTTACCTTTCCTATGCCGCGTGCGGGTGTGTTGATGATGCGCAACAAGGCAATTTCATCATCGGGGTTGACAAGGACTTTCAAATAGGCCAGCAGGTCGCGGATTTCTTTTCTCCTGTAGAATTCCACGCCCCGGACAATCTGATACGGTATCTTGCTACGGATAAACGCCTCTTCAAGCACGCGGCTCATAGCATTGACACGGTAGAACACGGCCATTTCTTTGAGACAAAATCCTTCTTTAGTCAGCTCTTTTACCTTCCTGGAAACGGCCTGTGCCTCTTCATTCGCATCCTCAAAAACAACTACCAGGACATCCTCGGCAGGTGGTTTTGTGGGGATGAGCTTTTTTTCTTTTCGATTTCGGTTGAATGCAATCAAATTGTCGGCCACCTCGAGGATGTTTGCGGTACTGCGAAAATTCTCTTCGAGTTTGACAATTGTGGCGTTTGGCCAATCGCTTTCAAAAGCCAATATGTTGCGGATGTCAGCCCCCCGCCAGCGGTAGATTGACTGGTCCGGGTCACCCGTTGCGCAGATATTGTTGTGCTGTGAGACTAAGGCCTTGGCAATTCTGTACTGGGCGTGATTTGTGTCCTGATATTCGTCGATTAACAGGAATTTGAAACGTTCACCAAGCTCACAGCGAACCTCGGAATAGTCCTCCAATAAAAATGCTGCCTTCATTAACAAGTCGTCAAAATCCAGACCGTTTCGTTCGCTCAGAATACGCTGGTAGCCCAGATATATTGCCGCTAACGTTTTTGAAAAAAAATCATCGGCCCTGTTCTTGAAGGATTCGGCGTCTATCAGCTTGTTTTTCAGGGTCGAAATCGCATCGAGCATTCGGGCAGGCGAAAAGTTCATCGTATCAAGCTCGCAATCTTTGATGGCCTGTTTGATACATCTGGTCTGGTCGGATTCGTCATAGATGCTAAAGTTTGAGTTGATACCCGCCTTATCAGCATATCGGCGAAGGATTCTCACACATAAAGAGTGAAAGGTGCTGATATGTGGTTGGGTTCCCGCAAATCGGGGTCCCTCGGCGCTCGCACCAAGGGTAAACGCCCTTTGGCGCATCTCCTCGGCGGCCTTGTTCGTGAAAGTTATTGCGCAAATATTGTATGGCCGCACACCTGAGTCAATAAGTGCTGCGATGCGATATGTGATTACGCGGGTTTTGCCGCTGCCGGGGCCGGCAAGAACAAGCAGCGGCCCTTCAACGTGAAATACAGCTTTTCTTTGCGAAGGGGTTAATTGTTGCAAAAGTGTATCGTCCATAACTGAGACCGGCCGCCCCGCACCGGTCTGGCGTCAACAAAGCTGAATGGGTGCCGGGTCATTTTGCTTGTTCTGATTGTTTCCTGAGTTTTTCCTCCTCGGCTTCTAATTGCCTGAAAAGCTCCGGCCTTTCAATTCTTATCCGCCCGAGCAAACTCTGCCTTAAATAAGGAGGATATTGCTGGTCGTTAAGAAAATCAAACAAGGCAAAGTATCTTAACAGCTTGAAATCGGGCAGGTCAATCCTGTTTTCGTCACTATATTTCGACTGGTAGTAATTATAAATCTCTTCTGCCATTTTTTCTCTTGCGTATGCCGTGTCGTCATCGCGGATAGCATATAGGTAGAAACTTTCTCTCAGAAGCAGGATTATCTGCTCTTTTGCATCATTTATGCCTAAGGTTTGGAGTTCTTCAACAAATCTTGCCCTTGCAAATTCCTCGATTCGGACCTTAAATTCCTCCATGGGATATAGTTTTCTTAATTGGTCGTAAATCTTTTGCCCCTCACGCTTGTGACCCGATTGATAGAATGAAAGTACGGCATTCTTGAGCATATTCCGGTGTCCGTTCTGAAGGGTTTGATAGCGGCTTTCATCTCCCGCATCTTTATATTTTTGGAGAATCGCAAGCACTGAGTTGTTATATGGCTCGAAAAACCTCAAATCCGGTCGTAAGAATACTTCTTTGAATATCTGCGTCTGAGGTTCCTGTGAGATATCCTGCGAGGGTGCTTGAAGTGACATCTCATAAATGAATATTTTGCCGTTGCGGAATAGGTTCTGAAGACTATGAGCTACGATACGGTCGGTATTGACTTCGCTCGTCTCAATTTCTCTGTCCTGTTCTTTTGCAGCTGTTTGCAGACCCTTGACAGCCCAGTAAATTGCGTGACTGTCGGGGTGCCGCCAATCCATAGGCAAATGTGTATTCGGGTCGCTCCAATCGATAGGACCATAGGTTTTGTTTATCTGGCGCATTACAACAGGGTCAAGTTTCCAGGCCTTTCGTAACTGCCAGGCCTTGGCGAAAATATCGAACTTATCGAGGGCCTCTGTACCTCTGAAATCATCGATTGTCTTACCGGCGGCGGGATTGAACCGGCGGGAGTTTTGCCTTAAAGATAAATAATTACTTACAAACTGTCTGTCATCGGAAAACGCCTCGTCGGCTGATTTCAGGGCCTTTATAAGAGGGCTTATATTTGGGTCACTTTTGATTTCCTGCCAATTGACTGGTGCTTCGGCGAGTACATCGAAATAAGCGTTGTCCGCAGGGCCAAGTAACGGTTCCATCGCCAAAGCCAATTGCAGCTTGTAATATTTGTGTGCGTCGTCTGAGACACCGCCTATTTTGTGCTGGAATATTCTGCCGAGTTCGCGGTAAAGGCTCATGTTTTTGAGTTTGTATTTATCGATGGCCTCGTCGCGAATCAGCTCATAGCCGTTTTTGACCCATTGCCATCTTTGGTCCGGCTGAGTTGCTGGTATAGCGACTGAGATGTTATAAGCCATATTCCAGGCATGGAACTCCCAGACCGATGCGAATCGAGGTTGCAGGATGGTTATCCATTCTGCAAGCTGCCTTGCGTCAAAGAACTGGCCTTCCTCTTTGAGCTTGTCCGCCCGCATCCATAAAATATCTACGACCAGGCCGCGAAAAGCGCCGGTTGCTACGGTTGCAAATGCCAGTGAAGGAGGAATATTCTCTGGCTTGTCGATTATCAGATCCATGTCCTCACGCCGGTGATTTATGGAATCAAGCTGCGTACCGGCGCCGATTAGCAAACCAACCGCAAGAACTATACAAATAAACAAGATTATTCTGTCACGCAAGCGCATTCTCGATACTCGTTTAAGTTGTGAGTATTCTACTCACCAATTAACCACTCACCAATAATGCTCGATGTTCAATTTTAGACTGTAATTTTAGCAATTTCCCGATAACTGAAAATAATTAGGGCAACAACCAGCAGCAAAAATGCTTTAATACAAACCATAACAGCAACGCATCTTGCCAATAAAGACCAGCTCAACAATCGCGCAGGAACCAAGAACTTTGTGGGGTTGAATTTGTCAAACTGCGGTAAAAGCTGAATTATCCACTTAATAGTGTAAGAGTAAATTTTACCAATGTTTACACTCAGGTAGCCGAAGGATTCGATAACAAAACCACTGAAGCTTGCCGTGGAAAAAAGAAAAAGACAAAGCAATATAGCCACGGGGAATGAAAGGAAAGTCGAAGCTAATATGCCTAAGCACGCTAAGAAAATCAAACGAGCCAGGATTAAAAGAACAGCCCTTACGAAGTTGCCGGTGAAAGTATCGGATTTATAGAGCACTTCTATACCGTCCGGTGGAAAGATTATGACCGTATTGTTTAGAGGGACGTTCTGGAATGCAACAGCTAAATGACCATGTTCGGGTACCACCTCTGCGGGGATTTCTATTTCGTGAAAATCGCGAACCGAATGTTTATGGATACGGTCATAAACCGGCGTTTTGCTTTGCGTGCCGTACTTGATGTATTGATAGTCGCCTACAAACCATCTGCCATATACCTGCATATCGGGCGGGTTTACCGCAACATCGTATTTGAATTTTATAAACATACTCTGGTCAAGAGGCTCAACGTTATTAAATTCCCAGACCAGGACCTGACCGATATCAGCGGCTCGTTTCGCAAGCTGTTGTTGCGCGGTAAGTTCGGCAATAATTTCTTTGTACGAGATGTCTTCGGGCAATTCGCGGCTTCTTTCAAGCTGCTCGTATCTTTCTTTTACCTCCTGAGAAACATCGACCGCCGGGATGGCTAAAGCGGCTCGCGCCGTGAAAAACTCGTTGTTGGCCTGGATACGCTCAATCTCGGTAGCGTTGAAAAATTGCGGTGTGTAAATAGTAATCGTGTATATTATAGCTGAAAACAAACTAAGCAAAATCACATCTAATAATACTACGCCGAGAAGTTTTCCTAAAAGAAACTGAAACCGGCGAATGGGTTTTGTGATAACTGTATATATCTGTCTTTGTTCAATGTCACTGGTTACCGAATAAATTGAGATTATAATTGTGAGCAAACAGAGCAAAATACTGGTCAGCGAAAGACCGTAGCTTACGAAGGTCTGCAACCTGCCTTTCAATGTCCCGTCGCCTGTTGCTGAAAAACCCATAACAGGAAGCAGGACGAGCAGCAGGATTAGAAAAACAGCGGCGACTTTCATCCGCAAGGCCTGCTTTATAGTATTTATGGCGACAGCCCAGATACTACCCATCGCCTGTGTCTCCTGCCTGTGATTTGTCAGTTTGCTCTTCGTCCTGGCCTTGAGGCCTTGAGCGGCCTGTGAGCTTCTCTAAAATGCTTTTGTCGATTTGCTCCTGCTCGGCCTGTGGGGCTTCGGATTCGGCCGGTTGTGTTGTAACTTTCTCATCTCTAAAAACGGGTTCTGGCTGTGACAGCTCAGCCGAGCCTGTTAGTTTACTTAGCAGCTCTTCATCGGGTTCGGGCGTGGGACTTTCAACGGGAACAACCTTCTCTGTTGTTGGAGATTCCGGCAAACTCTCCTGCGATACCGGCGTAGAGACGAGTTTATCGAGTATATTTTCCGTAGCGGCTTCCGGTGCGAGAAAGCCGCCGATTTTAGTAGTGCTGACCGCTCCGCTTATGGTCTGTAGCTGTTGTTGGGCGGCTGCCACAGTCTTGATGAAAAATGTCTCCAGTTTCTCCATCGGAGAAGTTACTACGCAGTCGGCATCTTCGTCCTGAATTAGCTGCTTTATCTTCTCAATGGCGGTATCGCTTATGGCGTCGGTGGTAATTTGCCTCTTATTTGTCTGCTGTAAGAGGTCTCTGACCTGACCCTGGTTCTGGATTTTGCCTCCGTATAGAATTGCGATTCTATCGCATACGTCTTCGACGTCCGCAAGGAGGTGGCTGCAAAGTAAAACTGTCTTGCCGCGTTCAGCAAGCTTCAAAATTAAATCCTTTATCTGCCTTGTTCCGATGGGGTCGAGTCCGGTTGTCGGCTCATCCAATATAAGTAAATCGGGGTCGTTTATCAGTGCCTGTGCCAGGCCGATTCTGCGTGCCATACCTTTCGAAAACGTCCCAATGGGTCTGTTTGCGACGGCTTTTAACCCGACCATATCGAGCAGAGCTTCGATACGCATTTTTCGCACTTTAGGTGGTAAGCCAAATAATCTGCCGTAGAAATCCAGAGTTTCACGGGCGTTCAGATACCTGTAAAGATAGGACTCCTCGGGCAAAAAACCGATTCTGGAGTTGACTTTAGAGTCTGTTCCATCACCACCAAGAATTAACGCCCTTCCCTTTGTTGGATGAAGTAAGCCCAACAGCATTTTCAAGGTTGTAGTTTTGCCTGAGCCGTTGGGGCCTAAAAGGCCGAACACCTCATTGTAACGAACCTGTAAATTCAGGTCGTCCACAGCGTAAACCTTAGCCCGTCCCCACCAGTCGGAAAAAATCTTGGTCAAAGAGAAAGTTTCGACAGCGTATTCCATAAACAGTTCAAAAATTAAAAGTCAAAAATCAAAAATGACAATCCGGTACTGCCACAATGCCTCTTATGCCAAAGTGCCTAATGTGACAGCGAAGCTGTCATTCTGAGCAAAGCGAAGAATCTTTTTTTCGTTGGCCAGATCCCTTCGACAAGCTCAGGGCAGGCTCTTCGGCTGCGCCTCAGGATGATACGTAAGTGTCACTTTAGCTCACTTTAGTCACTTTAGCTCACTTTACACTTTTTATAGTTCGTGGTCGAGTTCCTCACCGTAGCGGACGAGTCGAGCACTGTTGAAGACGACAATCAGTGAGCCGGCAAAATGCAAGGCCGCGGCGTAAACCGCCGGCAGCCACCCCGCCGCTCCTGCCGTATCGCCGAGAATGACAAATAATATTCCAAGGCCGAGATTCTGAGTAATAACTCCTCTTGTTTTTCGGGAAAGTCTGACAAGGAAAGGCAGCCGATTCAAGTCGTCGCTCATCAGGGCAATCGACGCAGAATTTATAGCAACGTCACTTCCGGCCGCACCCATAGCAATACCTAAATCACCTGCCGCTAAAGCGGGGGCATCGTTTATGCCGTCACCGACAACTACAACGGTATGGCCGTCTTTTCTTATCTGCTCGACAATCGCTAATTTGTCCTGAGGCAGACAATGTGCCTTGAAATCTGTACAACTCAGCTCAGCAGCAACACGGCTGGCTACTTCTTTCCTGTCGCCCGTGAGCATAGTTACTCGTTTTATGCCAAGATCGAGCAATTCCTTAACGGCATGTTGGGCTTCGGGTCTGGTTTTATCCTGCAAACCAATCCAGCCGATGCACTTCGAGTCCTTCGCCACATAAAGGGTGCTGAAGCCCTGCTCCTCATGCAGGGCAGGGTCGGAAATGTTACTTATATCTACATTGTTTTCCTTGAGGAAGGTATCTCTTCCGACATAAATTTTAGCTGAATCGACCACGGCGGTTACCCCTTTGCCCGGGGTTTCCTGGAAGTTGTCCGTTGCAGGTAAATAGAGGTGTGCCTCCTTTGCCACCTCCTTCAGTGCCCTTGCGGCCGGGTGTTTACTCATCTGCTCGGCGGAAGCAGCGACGGCTAATAAATCAGCCGGCTCGACACCCTCGGCGGGCGTCAATTTCGTAACATATAGCCGTCCGGTCGTTACCGTCCCCGTTTTGTCGAATACCATCGCTGTCATCTTACCGGCAATCTCAAGGTCGGCGACGTTCTTTATCAGGATACCAAGGCGGGCAGAGGCCGAAATCGCGGCAACCATTGCCGTCGGCGTCGCCAGAATCAACGCGCACGGACACGATACAACCAGTATCGTAATGGCCCTGTCCACATCACGGGTGAAGAACAAAACTATGCCAGCAATCATCAAAATCGTCGGCGTGTACCACTTGACATAGCGATCGATTATCCGCATAATCGGTATCCTTGTCTGCTCGGCCTGAATAATCAGCGACTGGACCTTGCCGAGAGTTGTATCTTTGCCGGCTTTTGTTACCGTAATATCCAGCACGCCCGTAAGGTTGTTTGTGCCGGCGAAGACCAACATCCCCGGGACCTTATCAACGGGCAGTGATTCTCCTGTTATTGTTGCCTCATTGACGGAACTGAGTCCTTTTACAACTTCGCCGTCAGCGGGTATGTTGTCACCAGGACGAGCACGGATGCAATCGCCGGTCTTTAGACTGCTGACTTTCACTTCTCTTTCAGAGCCCTCACTGTCGATGAGGTTTGCCTTTGTAGGCGTGAGCTTTATCAGCGATTCAATAGAGGCACGAGCTCCGAGTGCGGTGCGGGTTTCAATAAGCTCGCTCAGGAGCATAAAGAATGCAACGATACCTGCGGTGGTATAATCCTGGGTTGCAAAGGCCGCGATTATGGCCAGAGCAACCAGTTCGTCCATATGTGCGTGCCCTTTAATAAGGCTTTTTATTGCATGAAAAACAATGGGGGCACCGAGCATTATAGCACCGGCCATTGCTAAAAACTCAGCGTTGAAGCTGCCGCTGCCGTAAATGAGCTTGGCAATACCGCTGTTTATCAGCAGCATTCCGCCGGCCAACGTCCCTAAGAGAGCCATACTTACGCGAATCTGCTTGCCGTGAGTGTGTTCAGCAGCAATGTCTTCCTTAAGATGTAAATGTTCGTGAGCCATAATTTCGTATCTTGTTTTTTGTCTATTATCGAATATAAGGTTCAGCTAATTCTTAATCCTCTTGCGTTGTTTGTCCTTTGCTGGTTTTTGGTTTTAACGATGGGTCCCTGTTTATAAGAAATCGCCATTCTGCGCCGGTAGGGATGACAAATTTTTCAACCGCATTATCGAAGATGTTTTCTATAGCGTCCTGATAGATTTTCTGAATAACAAGCTTAGGATGTTTGCGATATTCGGGCAGCAATTCCTGGAAATATTCGGCGTTGGCTCTGGCATTGGCCACGACTTTTGTTCGATAGGCGCGTGCCTCAGTAATTGTCTCCTGTGCTTTACCTGCCAGTTGAGACCATAGCAATTCCTTTTCATCCCCACTGATGGTATCATCTTGTAAAGCTACAAATAATTTCTCAGCGACTGGGCCCGCAGTCTCGTTCAGGGTGCTTTCAGCATAGGTTTGGGCCTGACTTATTGTCGTCTGTCGGTCCTGGCTGGCAGTAACTAAAGCCTTAAATGCTTCATCGACCTGCAGAGGCCAGGTCTTGTCCGTCAATTGTATTTGCACAACTTTTATGCCGCTTTCTATTGTGTCGAGCTTTTGCTGCAGCAATCTTCTGATATGTTCAGTTAACCGTGCGACTTGTTCGTACATAACGTCGTCGATGGTGTAATTGACTATTGCCGTTACAATCACATCCTCAAAGAGGCTCTTCAAAAGTGGCATTATACTTTCCGTTATAACATCAAAGTAAATATCTCCCGGTTTTACGTCTTTGACATAAACGTTCTTAAAGAAACGTTCAGGGTCGTCAATCTTATAGGTTAGCTTCCACTTGCAATGGACGATATTATAGTCACTTCCGGTTGAGCCGGATATTGGCTTATCCTGTCTTTCGCTTCGTGTGATACAATAACCGTCTTTTATCGGGTCAAGTTCGGGCAATACCCGCGTCTTTTGGATAGAAGGTTCAGCGAGCATACGTTCTTGTGTCTGGTAATACCAGAATGACCTGATGACCAAATCTACCTTTTTTTCCACAGGGATTTTTACCATTGTATCTATGGGGTATGGGAACACCCAATATGGCCAGGTTCTGGGTTTGAGAACTCTCTTTTCACCAATGCCTCGAATCTTTCCAAATCGCAAAACAAGGGCCTGCTCGTCTGAGCCAACCGTCTTCAAGCCGGAGGCCAGAAAAGCAACGACCAGTACAACCATTATCACTTTCAGGACAATGAAGCTGATTCTTAGTGCCTCAGATAGTGACTTGCCAGCGGTGTCAAGGTCCTGGGTCGCGGATTTATCCGGGGCCTGTGCCTGCAAATCATTATTACTTTGTTTTTCTTCTTCTACCATACTTTAGCGTGACATTTATTTCTTTTGACGTAATACGGTTCACATTTTTTTTACTTTTTCGGTTTCAGGGACGGGACTTCCTTTAACAGTTTGAAAGGCTCTGAATCGGCGGGTATAACGATAGTTGACCGTTCTTTTAATATCTTTACTAAACTTTCGATATCCCGCAGAAACATCGCGAACTCAGGATCTTCTTCGAGCTTTTTATAATGTTTCGCGGCTTCGGCGTCGCCACGCCCTCGAATGACCTCAGCCCTTGCCTCCGCGGCCGTAAGCAGCACCGAACTCTTAAGATTGGCATCACCTTTTATCTTTGTTGCCTGCCCCTCGCCCTCGGAGATAGTAGCCTCCGTCTTAAGACTTCTTGCAGCCTTCATCCGTTCAAAAACTTTCACAGTGACATCCTTGCTGACCTTGAGCTGTTTTATGCCCAGGGTCTTGACTTCAATCCCATATTCATCGCTGACGGTTTGTTTAAGGTCGGCGAGCATGTCCTCTTCAATTTTCTCAAATATTATTTTCTCCGGGTCGCTGTTTACAAATTCACCAAAGGAGTGCTGCCCGATGACTCTGTTTTGAGTGTCTGTAATCTGGCTGTACAGTTTAACTTCAGCTTCCTTGGGTGTCCCAACGGCATTAAGGAATTTCAAAGGCTCTGCAATCCTCCATACGACATAAGTATTTATAATGATGGGCACAGCACCTTTAGTCGTCGTTTCGCCGAGGTCGGCCTCAAAAACCTGCATCCGAGAGTCAAACCTGTGCACATGGTCTATGGGGGCAGGCAACTTGAAATATAGACCTGGAGCTGTAACTTCGCGTACTGGTTTGCCGAACCTTGTTACCAGGGCCGATTCGGTCTGTCTGACCTGAAACGCAACCAGGTACAAACCCATAATTATCACTACTAATACGATAAAAACTGTAATGGCTATATTTTTCATTTTTTGCTGCTCTCCTCAATGCCACTTATGTCATATATACTTGGCGTGAGTTTTTCCTGAACATCCAGTATGAAAACCTGTATATCATTTTGGTCGGCAACCACAACATATTTTCGTATGTTCTTCGTAGCCTCTTCGAGGGCCACTAATAGAAGCTGGCGTTTATAAATCTCTTCCGCTGCCCTGTATGCCTTGAGCTGACTGGCAAAACGTTCACCGGCTGCTTCTGCAAGTGTCGTTTTCTCAAAGGCATAGCTTTGTGATTCCTTAAGGGTTTTGTAGATATCGCCCTTGGATTGTTCAAGTGCCATATCCAGCTCATTACCGAGCTTTTCTACATCTTCCGGGTTATTTACGTCCTCAGCCTGCTCATATTTTGCCGCAAGGCCGTAAAGCTCGTCGGCAGCTTCCACAGAACCTACAAGCGCACTCAAACTCTTGTCCCTTTCCGCCTGGGCTTCAAAAATAAGTGCCTGTTTCTTTTGGACTGCGCCGATAACTTCCTGGTAGTCTGCTGCGACCTCGGGTGGTGGGTGAATACCCTGCAACCCCAGAAATACGATTTCAACACCTAAGCCCGCCTCGTCTGCTGCCTTCTGGATTTCATGAGTCAAAGTTTTTTTGGCCTCAGACCTGCCTGCTCCAAGCAGACTATGCTCAAGGTCAGCTTCATCATCAACTTCGATCATGGCGTTGGCCGCGAATTTTGTAAGCTCGCGATAACAAATGGCCTCCAGTCGTTTTTCCGGCTCATTGTGATTATAGATAAAAGAATACAAATCCCTCACTTTGTATTGAACAGGAACAGCAGCCATGACAAGGCTCACCGGCACGGCTGATGCGTCGGTGGAAACGATTGTTTGTTTACTGGCCACGAGCAAATGGTATTCTTCCTCATAGTGCTCCTTGCCCCATAGTAATGGGCCATAGCCTGCTGCATCAGTATCCTTTTTTGCCTTAAAGCCGATGTTAAGCTCCATAACTTTCTTAGTCGGATATTTATAAGCAATATCTATCGGCCAGGGCCATTTGAAAGCCAGGCCCGGACCGACAAGCCTGACTTCATTGGTGCTGTTTACGGGATTGCCGAAACGTTCTATTATTGCCTCCTCGTTGGGTGCCACTACGACAATGCAGCTTAATAAATAGAGCGTAACGGCGGCAAATAAAACAAGAGGTGTTATTGCTTTTTCGAGCAGTTTATAAAACCAGGTTTGAGAAACCTTAAAGCCAAACTGATAATCAATGGCACTTGCGGCGCTGCGAAATATTCCGCCCGGCTCATTTATAACCCCCAATAGTCTGCTGTCGAATGCGCTTCTGTTGTATCGGCCTTTTAGTCTTGGGCGGTATATGTCTAAAATGAGATTCAAAGTGGTTTCTGCGCCCAGAACGACAAGCAGAATCGGAACAATCCAGTCAATAACATTTACCATGATGAAAAACTTAAATTGTGCTAATGCCAGGCCTATTGCCAGAGCAAAACACAGGACAGCTATGCCTAACAGAGAGCTGCCCCCAGCCCTTAGCGGCTTCCACTGCGGCTGAGCTGACATGCCGGTGGCATAGCGGGAGATTAAAAAGCTGACGAACGCTATGGCCGTCATACCAATTGCACAAAGCAACGGCTGTTGGGGTTCGTTCTCAACGCCAGCCAGAATAGTGATTAATAAATACAGCCCGAGACCGAATTGATAGGCGGCGATTAGCGCTGAGAATATGGGAATGAACCATTTTTCGAGTATCTGCAGGCGTCGCTGAGCGTCGGCAAATAAACCGGCACGTTCGCCACTGGCTTGAAAGATTGTTGAGGCCTTTCCGTCCTTGTCCAGTTGGCTCATATCGAGCTTTTCCTGCTCGGCCAAAGCACGCTGATGGAATTGTAAGCATAAAACAAGCCAAATCAGGGCGGACGAGAGAATCAGCCAGCTAATCGCAGAGACTGCAAAAAAGCCGCTCCATCGGCCTAAGAAAAAGGCAATGCCGAAAAAGACTACGCTCAAAACCAAAGATACCAGCGATATGTGCTCAGGGCGTTTGGATGATACTGTCATTTTTTATCCCGGTTATATAGTCCGAACAAAAAAACTCAAACACAGTATTCATTTAATATCTATGTATGCTTTTTTTACAAGTTTCAAATTGCGTAATATAACAATAAACGTTATTTTGATATAGGGACAATTGTAAAAAAATTAAGCTTTGGAATAAAGCCAAAATCGCGACGCCTCGGCAGACCGCATAACCGGCGCGAGTTGGTAGTGAAAGATGAATAAGTTATTTACAATAGCGAAAAACACTTTCATAGAAACCCTGAGACAACCCGTCTATGCCATAATCATTGTTGCCGCCTTGTTTTTATTCTTTATAAGTCCTTCTTTGACGATGTACACAATGAGCGATGACAACAAGCTCTTGCGCGAGATAGGATTATCTACGCTGTTTTTGACCAGCTTGTTCATTGCAATATTTTCCGCTTCCGGGGCTGTGGCCCAGGAAATGGAGAATAAGACTATAACCACCGTCCTGAGCAAACCTGTCCAACGTCCTATATTCATTATTGCGAAATTTTTCGGTGTAGCTGCCGCCGTCGTTCTGGCGCATTATATTTGCACCATCGCTCTGCTAATGGCGATTAGACACGGCGTCCTTGAAACCGTAAATGACCTGCACGACTGGACGGTTATCGGCACAGCGGCGGCAGTCGTTCTTGCAGCATTCATACTAAGTGCTTTTTTCAACTACGCTTATGAGTGGAAATTCTCATCGACAGCCATCGTTTTAACCGGCATATTTGCTACATTTGGCATCGTGTTCCTAACTTTTATTGACCGCAACTGGCAGTTTAATCCCAAGGATAACGGCTTAAACGCCGTGGATATCTATGGCTCGGTATTACTGCTGTTGGCTGCAATAATAATTGTGGCTTTGGCGGTGGCACTGTCAGCCAGGTTCAACATTGTGGTAACGCTCTCGGCCTGTATCGGGATTTTTTTGCTGGGTCTTGTAAGCGATTATGCGTTCGGCAGATTGAAGGGTTACGAAGTAAAAAATTTCCAATCCGGCCAATATGAGTTCTTTGAAGCTAATGATTTACCTGAGGATGACGATAAGTACGACCTGGAAAATAAAGTGCCACAGAGATATTTGTGGGCCCAAATTGGCAGATTTCTGGTCCCCAATCTTCAGATCTTCTGGATTAGCGACGCCATTTACGAAGAAAGCCAGGTCCCTGTAAAATATATCGTGCTAACTGCTTCTTATGCCTTGTGCTACACAGCAGCCATACTCGCAGTAGCCATCGCCCTCTTCCAACGCCGACAGGTCGGATAAAAGACGCATCTCGTATAAATACGAATATCGAAATTCGAAATCCGAAACAATATCAAAATTCAAATCCCAAATGTCCAAAACACTATAGTGGTCTGTCCTTACAACGTCTCGCAAAACAGGAAACTTCGATTTGTTTTGAATTTTGTATTTTGGTCATTTGTATTTGTTTCGTATTTCGTGCTTCGGATTTCGTATTTCCTTTACAACGGCTATCTCATCGCAATTTTCCTGCTTTGGACACCTCGCACAGTCGCTCCAGACCTTCATCGGAAGCGTCTCTTTTTCAACAACTTTAAAGCCCATTTTTTCAAAAAAGTCCGGCTCAAGCGTAAGCGCAAAGACCCTCGGCACACCGAGCCGGCCGGCCTGTTCGAGTGCGGCGGTTACCAGCATCTTGCCGATGCCTTTTTCCTTGTTTGCTCCATCGACTGCCAGCGATTTTATTTCCGCTAAGTCCGACCAGATAATCTCCAGCGCACAGCAGCCGACCACATTACCATCGGCCTCAGCCACTGTAAAGGCCTGTAAATTCTCATAAATATCAGCCATTGAGCGAAACAACATCCTGTCCTGCTCCGCATAAGAGCTTATCAGAGCGTTAATTCTACTAACATCCGAAATTTTCGCACTGCGGATATCCATAGACAAAGAGTATAACCAATTGTGGGAGATTATCCAATATCAATCCCAATTCTCTCGGCACGAAAAGCGGTAAGTATAAAAAAGCCAAAAAAGGCTGGAAAAACAATCGCATCTCGTATATCGTATCGCGAATAGCAAAATCTGTGAAATATGCAGTTATATAATCTGTGAAATCTGTGGTTAAGAAGTCTGTGGATGAGATTTATACTTATTGACAAAGTTGTTTCGCTGGAAAATGGCAGGCAGATAAAGGCGGTCAAGAGCGTTTCTTTAGCGGAGGAATATCTGGCCGACCATTTTCCAACGTTTCCGGTTCTGCCCGGCGTACTGCTGCTGGAAGGATTAATCGAGTCGGCATCGTGGCTGGTGCGCCGGACGGAAAATTTCGCCCACAGTATGATATTGCTTGAGCAGGCAAGAAATGTAAAATATAAAAGTTTTCTGGCCCCCGGCGCTCAGATAGAATATACGGTTCAGGCTAAGACTATCGAAGAAAGCATAAGCAGCTTTACCGGCTTTGGCGTATCGCAGGGCGAGCGAATTGTTGAGGCACGATTCGGTTTAAGGCATTTTAACTTAGCCGACCAAAGTTCAACAATGGCGGCAGTGGACGCTACGATAATCGAGAATATGAAAAAACGGTGGCAACTATTAAGATAATTTGTAGTTAGTTACTGTAGTGAAAACAGTATTTGTCATTCCTGCGGAGACGGGAATCCAGCTTTTTTGTCTGGACCCCTGCTTTCGCAGGGGTGACATCGTCGGTTTTTGTTTTCCATAACAGATACTAATTAACAGTTAAGTAAGTGAAAATTAAAGACATATAAAGAAAAGACCGTTACACAAGTAAGGATACTGGAGGTAAAAAAGTATGGCAATGAGTCGGGACGAAATTATGCAGCAGGTTCAGGAAGTTCTCGTAGATGCCTTGGGCGTTGATGACGATGAGGTTACAGCCCAAGCGACCTTGATGGGAGATTTGGGAGCTGAAAGCATAGACTTTCTGGACATAGTCTTTCGACTTGAGAAAGCGTTCGGAATAAAAATCCCGCGGGAAGAGCTCTTTCCCGCTGAGAATCTGATGAACGATTCTGAATTTGTCCATAACGGCAAATTGACTGAAAAAGGACTGGCCGAACTGCGAGAGAAGATGCCGCATACCGACATAACAGCGTTCGAGAGCGACCCTGACATTAACAAGTTAGGCGACCTGTTCACCGTCAATGCGATTGTAAATTACGTTGAAGGTAAGCTCGAGGCTGCTTAATAATGTAAAGTTCCTGAAGGTATTAGCGGCAGGATGGCTCAAAGTCAATCTGCTGCTGACTTTAATATAGGCAATAAATGCGTTGGATTTGGATAGACAAATTTGTTGAATTTCAGAGCGGCCGGCATGCCGTGGCGATCAAGAATGTAACGCTCGCCGAAGAGCATTTGCACGACCATTTTCCCGGCTTTCCCGTTATGCCCGAATCCTTAATGATTGAAGCAATGGCACAGACATCGGGCATACTCGTTGGCGAGGCAAAAAAGTTTCAGGAAAAAGTCATCCTGGCAAAGATTAAAAAAGCCGTTTTCTTCGACTACGTAAAGCCGGGCGATACCATAAAATTAGATGCCAAAATTGAATCCATCGCCCAAGAAGCGGCCAGCATAAGCGGTAAAATCACCCGTGCGGACAAGTTAATCGCCGAGATAGATTTGATGTTCAGCCATATAGACCAGAATCTGGGAGGTAAGGAATTCCCCCAGGAAAACTTCGTGTTTGATACAGGCACATCAGTATTCGAATCGCTTCTGCGGGATGTGCTTTCAGGAAGTGCCGGTGCTGCCGATTCGGAGCAAGACCGATGAATTCGGCTCGTGTAGTAATAACCGGCCTTGGCGCAGTAACCCCGCTCGGATTGACCGTCAGCGATACGTGGGAAGGCCTATGCGCCGGTACTTGCGGGATAGATAAAATTACAGCATTTGACCCTGTGGGCTTCAACTGTAAATTAGCCGGCCAGGTCCCCGATTATAAAATACGAAATTATGTGCCGAAGACATATCGCAAAGCCGTCAAGCTGATGTCCAGGGACATCGAGCTGGCGGTCATAGCCGCTAACGAAGCCCTTCTCCACGCCGGCCTTATTACAAGGGGTATCGACCCCGAAAAAATCAACGTAAATCCCGAGCGTATGGCAATCAATCTGGGTGCAGGTCTTATAAGCTGCGACCTGGTCGAGCTGGCCCCCGCGGTGGCGGCAAGCATTACCGACGGCAAATTTGACATTCATAAATGGGGCAAAGAAGGCCTTGAGCTGGTAACGCCTTTATGGCTGCTGAAATACCTGCCCAATATGCTCGCCTGCCATATAGGAATTATTCACGACATCCAGGGACCGAGCAATACTATAACCTGTGCCGAGACCTCTGCTCATTTGTCGATAGCTGAAGCGGCCCAGATTATCGCCCGTGGCGGCAGTGACTTCGCTCTGGCCGGCGGTGCTGAGGCAAAAGTAAATCCTATCGTTATGATTCGCCAGTGCCTGCTTAAAAGAGCTACCAATCAGAATAACGATGAGCCTGCTTCCGCCTGCAGGCCCTTTGACGCCGATGCCAAAGGCTCAGTCTTTGGTGAAGCCGCCGGTGTAGTGATACTGGAAAGTCTGGAAAATGCGGAAAGGCGAGGTGCAAAGATTTACGCCGAGGTGGTTGGAATCGGCCACAGTAATAGTATAAACCCCGCGTATGAACATCTTGAGCCGGATGGTAAGGGAATTGAGATAGCAATAAAAAAGGCGATGGCTGATGCAAAGATAGAGCCGGGAGATTTAGACCTGATAATCCCGCACGGGACGGGGATAGCAGCCGATGACTTGGCTGAGGCAAAAGCAATCCAGTCGGCTCTCGGCGAAGCGGCAGCAAAAACGCCCGTTTGGCCGACCAAAAGTATGCTAAGTAACACAGGCGCTGCAAGCGGAGCAGTTGACATCATCGCCGCAGTTTGCGCAATGGTTGACGGTAGGATACCCGCTGCGAAAAACTGCGACAAAAAGGCGAACGGCTGCGGCTTGAATATCCCCAATCAGCCGCAGGAAAAAGACATTCGCTATGCACTGTCCTGCAGCTATACTTACGGCGGACAAACAGCAGCACTAATACTTAAACAACCAGATTGAATATCCAATATCGAACAAGGAATGACAAATGGTAAAGGAGACAGAAATGAATTTTTGGAAAGCTGAGCCTTTAAAAGACTACAAGAGTGTATTTTCCAGATTTTTCTTTCGTCTAATCTGGTGTTCAGTCGGGGGTATTCTCAGTTCCCTCTTTTTCTTTTATTTCCTCCAAAAATCACTTTTTTTATTCATGGCAGCATGCGTGATTGGAATTTCGACACTGGGTGCTGTTTGTGATATTTGGAGATTAAAAACGTAAAAGAAAAAGTTCGATGGTTTAACTTCGACATTGGTTATTCCTTGTTGGATATTCATTATTCAAAATAGGACATGAAAGGTATCTCAAAGGTCTAATAAATGACTGAGCAGGTTGTAATAACCGGAATGGGCATCGTCTGTCCTTTGTGCCACGATGTAGAATCACTCTGGCAGGCAATATTAGCGGGCAAGAGCGGCGTGGCCAAGACAACCATCTTCGATGCCTCGACGTTTCCTACCACATTCGATGCCGAAGTCAAGGATTATGACTTTGCAGAATACACAGAAAATCCGCAGTTGCACAAACACGGTAATCGAGGCTCCGGCTTTGTCATCGGCGCAGCGAATCAGGCCTGCACACAAGCTAAGATTGATGTTGAAACCGCCGAGCCGACAGACGGAATAGACCGAGGTAGGTTGGGGATTTATTTGGGTGCAGGCGAAGGCTCCGTTGACAATGATGTATTTTTCGCTGCAATAGTTGAAGGATGGGACGCAGACAAAAATGAAATGGACTGGGACCGATGGGCGCAGGTCGCCTTCGGCAGAATGGACCCGATGTGTGAGCTTGAGCAGGAGCCGAATATGCCGGCTGCTCATATCGCAATGCTCACGGGAGCGCGAGGGCCGACAAGAAGCTGCCTTACCGCCTGCGCAGCCAGCACTCAGGCCGTAGGCGAGGCAACAATGCTAATCCGCAAAGGTGACGCGGACATAATGATTGCAGGCGGTGCGCATTCAATGATACATCCGCTGGGCCTTATGGGCTTTAATCGTCTCACCGCCCTATCGACAAGAAATGACAGCCCACAAACGGCATCAAGGCCGTTCTCAGCTACCAGAGACGGATTCATTCTTGGTGAAGGTGCAGCGATTGTCATTCTCGAATCCTTGAGCTCAGCTAAGAAAAGAGGAGTTGAAATTTTAGCTGAGGTCATCGGCTACGGCAGCAGCTCCGACTCATTCAGAGTTACCGACATGCACGAACAAGGCAGAGGCGCAATACAGGCAATGACTGCGGCGCTTGCCGATGCCGGCATCAGTTATAAAGACATTGACTACATAAACACGCACGGCACAAGCACAATGGAAAACGACTCAATAGAGACCAAGGCAATCAAAGCTGTTTTTAAGGAAGAGGCGAAAAAGACCCCTGCCAGCAGTGTCAAGAGTATGCTTGGCCATCTAATCGGTGCAGCCGGTGCCGCCGAGTTGATTACCTGTGTCCTGGCCATTCGAGACAATATACTACCGCCCACAATGAATCTGATGGACCCTGACCCCGAGCTTGATTTGGATTATGTGCCTAATAAGCCGCGGAGATGTGAGGTTGATGTGGCAATGAATCAGTCCTTCGGATTCGGCGGACAGAATAACGTCTTAATTATTAAACGTTTCTCGTAACCTATGACCCGGGGAATTGAGATACGAGTTACGAGCGACGAATTATGATTGACGTCAGTTCGATGGCAAGGTACACTTCACGGAATCTGACAAGCGGACGTTTCGGCTTGCTGACCAGAGGGATAAAAAAGTAAATTAAGGAGAGAAAATATGAAAAAGTCAATTATTATAAACCTGAGTCTGGCTGTTCTTGTAGCAATCCTGGTCTGCGGCTGCCAGACCGTGGGGCCTTCCGACGAGCAGCTCGTCAGCACTACAATGGCCGATTGGAAAGCATCTCTGATAGCTGAGGATTTGGATAAGTTAATGGCTGTCTATTCTACGAACTACGTCTCCACCAAGAGAACCGGCAAAGACTCGATCCGCGAGGTTATGACCAAAGCCTTCGAAAGTAATGTTATGGATAACGTCCAAATAAATATCGAAGGTGCCAAAATTATGATTGAAGGCGACAAGGCTGTATTCAGTCCTGTTGAGTTTATTTCCGATAGAGTCACATTCACGCGCGAATACAAACTCCGGAAAGAAGATGGGGCCTGGCTTATTGTAGGCTCAACACGCCTGGAACAATAGCCTTGGAGCCAGCGCACTAAATCACGCGTAACTGTAAAAAAGTAGTTTAAAGCAGAACGAGCTCGGGGTAAATATAAGCGTTTGGGTGGCACCCACAAACTTGTTTGGGGGTGGTGACTTCCGAGCTGGAAATAACATATTTGTACTCCTTTAAAACACTATGATTGACATTAAACAAATAAGAGACAATCCTGAAAAGTTCAAGAAAGCCGCAAAGGATAAAAACTTTAATGTCGATATCAATAGATTGCTCGAAGTGGATGCCAAACTTCGTTATAGTAAAGCAATGTTACAAAATATTGCTACTGATAAAAACCGTATCGGCAAATCCATTTCTACATTATCAGGTGATGAAAAAGATTCTGCGCTCATAACACTTTCAGAATTAAAAAGCGACGAAGTAGAATTGCAGAAAGAAATTAAAGAACTTCAACCGGAATTTGATGAGCTTATGCTCCAAGTGGCCCAGCCGGCCGATGATGATGTGCCAATAGGTAAGGATGATACCGAAAATGTCGAAATAAGAAGGGAGGGTGAGATTCGGAAGTTCGATTTCGAGCCCAAAGACCACGTACAATTGGGATTGGCCCTGGGCATTATAGATATCGAACGAGGCGTGAAATTAGCAGGGACAAGAAACTACATCCTCAAAGGTGATGGAGCGCTATTGCACTGGGCCGTTCTGCGGTTCGCAATGGACTTCATGGTCGATAAAGGATATGTCCCAATGTCGGTGCCGCTTCTTATGAAAGACCAGACAATGATAGGCACCGGTTTTTTTCCGGGCTCCGAAGACCAGACATACCGAATGGAAAAGGACGAGCTCAATCTGGCAGGGACCGCCGAGGTCCCGCTGACAGCCTACCGTATGGGGGAGATATTAAGCGCCGAAGAGCTGCCGTTAAAGTACGTGGCACTTTCAAGCTGTTTTAGACGCGAAGCCGGCGCCGCAGGCAAAGACACCTACGGCCTTTACAGAATCCACCAGTTCGATAAGGTTGAGCAGGTGGTAATTTGTGGGAACAGCATAGAAGAAAGCAACAAATTCCACAATGAGATTTTAGCCAACGCCGAGGCGGTTATGCAGGCGCTGGAGCTGCCCTACCGTGTTGCAAATGTCTGCACCGGCGACCTTGGCAGAGGACAGGTCAAAAAATTCGACATCGAGGCCTGGATGCCCTCGCGCGGCAACTATTGCGAAACCCACAGCGCAAGTAAATTCTACGAATTCCAGGCCCGACGAATGAATCTCCGCTATAAAGACACCACCACGAAGAAGAACCAGTTCTGCCATACTTTGAACAACACCGTCATCGCCTCACCGAGAATACTCATCCCCATCCTGGAGCTTTACCAGCACCCCGACGGCTCGATAACAATACCAAAACCACTCCGCCCATATATGAACGACAAAGAAATAATAACAAAAAGTTGAGTCTTGAGATTTATTCGGGAGGAGGTTATATAGCAAATCTCTGATTAGGAGGTCAAAAATGAAGCGTTACTTAAAAAAACTTGTTTGCAGTATATCTATAACATTTCTGGTCGCCGGTTGTGCTCCCGAAACTACTGTTCCGCTTAGTGAAGACTATATTACATTAAAACAAAAAGAATGGCTGGCAAAAGCTTATAGATACGACAAAAATGGCTGGATATTTCTGCATATTGAAGGAGAGCCTTTTGAAAGAGGATTCCAACGAGGATATTTAACTGCAAATGAAATTGATGAGTTTTTGCACACACTGTCTTATGTGCGAAAATTTCAGACTGCCAAAGACCTCGATTTCTTCGTTGAAGCGGCCGCTAAACTTTTCAAGGGAAAAATTTCCAAAGAGTATGTTGAAGAAATTAAAGGAATGGTTGCAGGGATGGAAAGAGCAGGTAAAAAAGTAACTTTTGACCAGATGCTTTTTATGAATGGATTTATTGATATCGGGTACTGGTGGTCTCAGGAGAAAGAATCGAAAAGTCCTGGCTGCAGTGCTTTTATTGCCACCGGAGAGGCCACCGCTGATGGCAAAATAGTCATGGCGCATAATTCGTGGATATCTTATTCTACCGGTAGATTTTGTAATATTATCTTAGACATTGCCCCCGACAACGGTCATCGAATCCTCATGCAATCCTGGGGCCCTTTAATATATAGTGGTACAGATTTCTTCATTACAGGAGCCGGTCTAATTGGTACCGAAACGACTATTGGAGGTTTTAGGGGTTTTAATGAAAAAGGGACTCCTGTTTTTGAAAGGGCCAGGCGAGCAATGCAGTATGCAGACAACATTGATGAATGGGCCCAGATAATGATGGAAGACAACAATGGCGCTTATGCTAATTCCTGGCTATTAGGAGATATTAAGACCAATGAAATTGCCCGTCTTGAGCTTGGTTTAGAGCATTACAATTTAGAGAAAAAGACTACCGGTTATATTTCAGGTTCAAATGTCGCAGATAATATCGAAATCTTAAGAGGGGAAACCCAAGCCACCTATGATGATATAAGAGACCGTTCTGTGGCACGCCGGGAACGCTGGAAACAGCTTATGAAAGAGCACTATGGAGGAATCGATGTTGATATTGCCAAACGAATGTTAGCTGACCATTATGATATATATTTGGGGAAAGAAAATCCGAGTTCCAGAACGATATGTGGTCACCATGAATTAGATGATGGAAGCATCCCGACAAGCCGAGGCGCTTACTATCCGGGAGGAGCCGTTGACGGAAAAGCTGTTGATTCTAATTTAGCAAAGAACTGGCGGTTTTGGGCAAAATGGGGAAGCTCCTGCGACATTGGTTTTAATGCGAAGGAGTTTTTAGAAAAACACACTCAGTATGACTGGCTCCGGGGATACTTAAAAGATTTACCTGCCGAGCCCTGGACTATTTTTCCTATTAAGGAAAGGGAGTAATCCTGTGCTTGCCTAGTAACAATACCGAAAGCCCTCCTCCAATATATGAACGGCAGGGAAAAGATTGTCCGCATATCATAGTGCGAGATAAGATCCAGCAGAAAGCACCTATTGCCATTCCCTCGTCACCTTTTTCATTCCCGCAAAACTCGTCCTCGACTCCGACAGGAGAGCGGGAATTCAGAAGGAATTCGATTTGAGGAAAAGACTCAATCAGATTATTGTCAAAAAACTTTTTCCAGGCAACTTAGCCTGACTTATAACAAAATATCTCTTTACACTCTGGCTTGAATACCTACAATTCAATATAGTAAATGAAAAGCGACACCCATTGACTTTTCTATGTTAAGAAAGGTGGGATTATACTATGAGAAAGAAAGTGTACAATTTGCGTTTTCCCGCTGCTGGTGAATGTGGTGAAGAAACAAGCTTACATGGTTACAAATTCAAAAAAGTTGAAAATTATAATGTAGAAATCAAGAAACTTGCGGATCGAGGTATCAGCGTAGCGACTGCTTGGGTCGATGTCCCCGAAAAAGAAGAAGAAGCAGTGTTAAGGTGGACATCGAATGATACGGCTTTGAAAGACATAATTTTACTTCTTTCTCTTTTCACAGGATACGATGTCCATGTGGTTAACAAAAATGAGCGTCTAAAGGGGGCTGATACGAGGAAATATCTAACAGGGAAAGATTTGAGAATCTCAGTTGTTATACCTCGATACTTTGAAGAAACTTTCAATGATTTGTACAATTTGGTAAGGACCAAACATTGGAAGAAAAAATATCATAATGGTTGGTTTCTACTTTTGGCCAAACATGCTTTTCGCTGGCAGCCTATTGAATTTGCTTTCACCCAATGCTGGACTATGTGGGAGCATCTTTTTTCCATTATGAACCAAGGATGGCTTTCAGAGGATGGAATACGCAGAGTTTACTCATCTGAAAAAATAGCCTTTCTCTTATCGGAGTACGGTTTAATTGAAAAATTAGAAAATCCAAGGAAGCAACTGAAGCCATTTGTTGATGCCAGAAATAGGTTTATACATTTTGGACGTTTCCATGAGGGGGATTCATACTATCAAAATGCCCTACTTTTCACAAATATGACCGATTGTATACTCGCAAAAATACTGGAGCTTCCACCATCTTCGAATGAACATAAGATAACGAAGGCCTTGAAGAATCTTCTCAAGTAACCGAAATTTCCTGAATTGATATTCATTTGCCATGGGTGACATCCAGCAAAAACTATCTTTGATTGATAAATAGCTCTCATAGAGCAACGCAAATGTCCACAAGCAAATTATAAGCAAAGCCCCCCTGCAACTTCCTCCCGTAGTCTGTTTTGCAGTGGATGTTATCGCAGGCTAATATCAAGCTTTAAGGACACCTGCTGCAGCTTTTTATCAAGTGTCCAAAATGGAATTCCCGTCAGAACCGCAGAGGCAAGCAGGTGAGCGTCAACATAGCCGATACCTCTGCCCATGAGCCGATTACTTTCAATAAATTGCAAAACCTCTTCATGTTCCGCTTGTTTTGCCATAGGAAGAGAATGCAGCAGGGAAAGTATCTCAGTCCGATTCTTAAGATTTCCGCAGGCCAGCTCACCAATGATAAATGGATGGCAAACAACTCTTCCATCATTTAGTAGAATCTCAAGGTCAGAATTGCCGGCCCGGAAGTGAGAGACCCACACAGAACTATCAACCAGAACCATATTATTATCTGCCTCCGCTTCTTCTGCGGGGTATGGGTTTTAATTTCTTTTCAGTTCCGCCCAGTATGGCAAGTCTTTTGCTGCTCTCAAGAGCGATTAAGGCCTCTAAGCCAAGTCTAACTAAAGAAGTCTTTTCCTTAATTCCGGTTAATTTTGACGCTTTACCTACCAATTTATCATCGATATTTAATGTGGTTCTCATTATCAATTCCTTAAATGTATAAATATATGTATTATTATGCACAATGTATACATATTTTTCAAGAGCTTTTTATTTTTTTGAGCCAGATGTCTTGATTGACCTCTTGAATCTACGATGTCCGCATTCGCTTTTAATAAAATTAGTCAATCCTTCAGAAAATGTCAAGATTTCCGCCTTTTTGGCCTCAAAATTAGTCTTGTGTCTTGGGTCTTGAGTCTGTAGTCTGTTCGGCTATGGACGACATCCAGCGAAAGTTAGCTCTGATTGACCAGCAATTAGCCGGCAGGAATCTTCACAGGCAAATCATAAGCACCTGCCCCCTTGTTTTTCCAGCAATTGGCTTAATCGTCGGAATTCTGATACAAAACTCGTTGCTCGGGCCACGGCTCCTCTGGCTCTGGCTGATACTGCTTTCCTTGCTTACAACAGCAACTGTTTTCTTCTTTATCATCCAACAATCTTCTTCTAATCACCACTCACCACTCACCACTCACCAATACGCCACAGCGTATTTGGCCCTGGCCTGCTTCATATGCCTTGGTGCGATTCGGCTGATAAGTTTTCATCGACCAAAGCCAAACGACATCAGCAATCTTGTCACCGATGAGCAGAAACTGGCAACGATTCGAGGCCTGATTGTTACCGAGCCTTATGTTAACAAAAACCGAAACTGGGAATTCGCCAGATTCAAGTTTACCGACCCGGCTACCAGCTTCTACCTCAAGCTCACCGAAGTAGAAGCTATTCACGGCTGGGCAAAGGCAACCGGCACCGTTCGAGTACAGGTTGATGAGCCGGTCCTGGACTTAAAAGCCGGTGATTACATACAGGCGTACTGCCGCCTGGACAGATTCAGCCCCCCTACCAATCCCGGCCAGTTCGATGTGGCCAAGTACCTGGCACGGAAAAATGTCTTTATCGCCGCATCTGTTAAATCACGGGACGGTATCGAATTGCTGCAAAGCACCCCCCCTGCCGTTTTCACAAAACTAAAAAGCAGGCTCAGGCAATCGGCCGCACAGGCATTATTGGGTAATGTGTCACCAGAAGAGCCAAGCCGAGGCCTGCTGGAGGCATTGCTGCTGGGCTATAGAGGAAATATCGACAGCGGCACTTACAGGGCATTTCGCAAAACCGGCCTGCTGCACTTTATCAGTCTGTCCGGAATGCACCTGGGCATTTTGATAGGGATTATCTGGTGGCTTTGCAAAACGGCAGGTTTAATGAAACCTGCCCGCGCGGTTATTTGTATAATCGCAATAGCTATATTTTTGTTAATTGTCCCGCCGAGAGCACCTACGCTAAGGGCAGCTATTATATGTAGTGTTTTCTGCGTATCATTTTTCTTTCACCGATATTCCAATCCCATCAACACATTATCATTAGCAGCGCTCATTCTTTTGCTCATAAGGCCAACTCAATTGTTCGAGGCCGGCTGGCAGCTCTCCTTCGGAACAGTGCTCGGAATTCTACTTTTTGCGAACCGAATACACTTCCTTCTATATGAAAAAATAACGGGTTTGCCTTGGCGTAAAAAAGTTACGGAGGCAAAACCGCTCTTACTCATATTTTCAAAGCTGGGGCCTTATGTATTGAGATTATTCTCTGTAGGCCTGGCAGCATGGCTGGGAGGTGCAGGCATCTTACTCTACCACTTTTACACAATCACGCCATTGGCAAGTATCTGGACCGTACTGGTCTTTCCATTGGTTAGCGCAATCCTGGTATTGGGATTCTTGAAGATAATTTTGTTTTTCCTATTGCCGACACTGAGTGCTTTTTTAGGAATTATTGTTACCCTCTTGTCAAGCTCTTTTATTTGGATTGTAAAGCTTGTCGCCCATCTGGATATTTCAGAAATACTGATAGGTCAGGTGCCGCTTGCACTAATAATTTTATATTACTGCTTTGTTCTTTTTACCGGTTTTGTTTATTTCAAGCGTCCACTAACAAAAAAAGTAATCTGCACAGCGATATTTTTAGCAATGTTTGTTTTTCTGGGCGCCACGAAATGGCAAAGGACACATCGGGACAATTTAGTCATCACCTGTCTTGACGTAGGCCACGGCCAGGCAATATTGGCTCAGCTTCCGGGCAAAGCAAACGTTTTGTTTGATGCAGGCTCGCTGCACAAAAGCGACATCGGCGGACGAGTTATCGCACCATTTTTGGATTATATCGGAATAAATAAAATCGATGCCATTATCATAAGCCACAACGATATAGACCACATAAATGGAATACCCCGGATTGCCGAACACTGCGAAGTCGGTGGAGTTTACGCCAATAAAGTCTTTTTTGATAAGGCGGACCAATGGGGCACGGCAAAATTTCTCAATGACTGCCTGATAGAAAAGGGCCTCAAGATAAAACGCTTGGACAAAGATTTGAATTTAAGCAGCAGTGCCAATATAAAAATACTCTGGCCGATTGAACAGATACTCCAAAATGAAGAATTAAGCGACAACGAAAAATCTTTAGTTTCATTGCTCGAATTTGCCGGCACAGAAATACTTTTATGCTCCGACATTGAAAAATTTGCACAAAGAGAGCTTCTCTGGCTGTATCCTGACCTAAAAGCCGACGTTGTCGTTGTTCCTCATCATGGCTCGGTCAATACGTTAGAGGATATTTTTTTGGAAAAACTCGATGCGGATATTTTGATATGCAGTTGTGACCGAATCCAATACGAAAGACAAAAACAGATAATTAAAGCAAAAACCAGCGACAGGTCGTTCTATACACCTAAACACGGTGCCGTTTCTGTCTGTATCAGTAGTGACGGTGTGATGGAGACTAAAACATTTGTCCCGTAGTTAACTGTTGGTCTTGCGGAGTTTGCAAAACCAAATGAGAATCATACGTTGTCTATCTGCGGTATTGTGCAAAAATTGTCTTTACGCAATACGCAATGAGGAACGTCACCTCATATGCACCACGATTTCGACTCTCCGGTTTTTCGCTCTACCGCTGGCGGTTGAATTGGAAGCAATAGGCTGGCTCTCTCCACAGCCTACCGCCTGAATATCTTTTTCAGAGATTCCGCGTTTGACTAAGTATCTAAGTACGGAAAGAGCACGTTGAGCGGAAAGTTCCCAATTGTCTTTCCATTTTGATTTCTTGATTGGGTCCGTGTCGGTATGGCCTACAACATCTATTCGTTTACCGGGGTATTTATCCCGCAATACCGAACGAATATGGTCGAGCTCGGTACTGGTTGTTTTTTTTAACTCGGCCTTTCCTGAGTCAAACAATATGGCGTTCGGAAGCGTTACTGTAATCGTTCCTTTAGATGGGTCGAAGGCGACATCGTAGCCCTCTCCAAAACCTGTTACGTCGGCTGGGGTTTTACTGCTTTCTTCGATCTGCCTTTGGAGCTCTTCGATTGTCATCTGGTCTTGCGATATCCGGTCGGCAAGCTGACCCTTTTCAGACCTTTCACGGTCGAGCAGACCCTTTAAATTCTCATGCTCCACGTTTAGAGCGTTATATTTTTTCTCCCAATTAGTGCAGCCCGGCAGAAGGACAAATACTACAAGACAAATCAGCAGAGCGATTGTTTTTTTGTTGGTAATCCGCATTTGATATCTCCTTATAATTTTGAAATTTAGACCTTTTGTTTCAACGATAGAACACAAAACTCAGATAATCACGAATCCAATCGTGTAGAATCATAACAACAAATATACCCAAAGACAAGAACGGACCGTAGGGAATTTGTCGAATTTTTTTAAAAAACATCTGAAAGCCCGCCCAGGCCAGGCCAAAAAATGGTGCCACAAAAAATGCCACAAAAACATAAAGCGGCCCTATTACCGCCCCCGCAGCGCCCATTAGATGCACATCACCGAGACCCATTGCTTCTCTTCCGAAGGCTAAGGTACCAAAGATACGGATGCCCCAGACAATACCGCAGCCCACGAAGTAACCCCACGCACTGCCCAGAAGTCCTGCAACGACAGGATGTTGCGAGAAATTCTCCCACCAGGCCCCTACCTGTGTAACTTCTCTGACAATCCAGAGCAACGCCGCCGAGCAGACGATTATAGGCAGCAAGAAGATGATTTCTCTGCACGCCTCCAGACGATGGTTAAACTCGTTAGAAGTCCAATCCGGTTCTGTAGCAGTGGCCTCTGATGACTTGCTTCTAACGGGGTCAAACTTTTGCTCACTTGGGTTTTCTACTTTCTGTCCTCTATCCTCTGTTGTCTGTCCTCCGTCCTCCAATTCGTAACTTCTTTTAATCAAACCACTTGCTAACAGCACCAGGGATATAACCAGCCCTGCCGTTGCCCCGACGGCCAGCGCACCAGTATGTGCCGATGCACTCGGCAAAAGTGAATACGCACGAATCAGGGTAGGGTCAATTATATAAACTCCGACCGCTGAGCCGATAAACCCGGCTGCGGTAACAAACCAGCAAATAGACAGTGGAATAATCCAGTACTCTAAATCAATCGCTGAGGCGGCAATAAAAGCTCCCAACATAATGATGTGAAGAAGATAGATAAGCCAGCCTCCGCCCACAAATGACCTGAGGCCATCTCGCAAATTGGCCTGAAAATATAAAACGAAAAGGCCTAAGAAAATTAAACCGGTCAGCAATTCAATGAGAAAATAACGCGGCGAAATCGGCGCTCTGCAGTACCGACACTTCCGCCCCAAAAGCAGCCACGAAGCCAGCGGTATATTGTCGTAAAAACGAATATGCTTACCACACGCCGGACAAGCTGAAGGAGGTGTTACCAAAGACTTATCACGAGGTAAGCGATAGATGACAACGTTCAGAAAGCTGCCTATGCAACAGCCGAAAGCAAAGATAAAGACAAGCCAAATCCAATCCGGTACTGCCACAATGCCTCCCTAATAAAAAATTCGAAACACGAAATTCAAACGTTCAAAACTGACTTTTACAAGCATCCAGTATCGAAAATCAAGCCAAGTTATTTCAAACCTAAATATTTTCTGATATGCCTTACTAAGTGGTTATCAATCTCGATGTGCCTCGGAACGGGCTGTTTCCGTCCAGTAGATGGGTTTATGTAGATGTCGTGCCTTGCTCCAGCTCTTAATAAAACACAGCCATCTTTTGTGAGCTGGTGGATGAATTTCTTTCGCTTCATATTGCAATTTCTTTCATCTTGTGTTCTTCAGGCACCTCATCCATAGCCATCAATAGATACGCATCCTTAATATTCTCCTCTAATTCGGCCAGAGTTTCTCCCTGGGTCATAATTTCTGGATGCTCAAGAAGCTTTCCCAACCAATATTTCTCGCCCTTCCAATAAATCATAGTCATTTTTGTTTTCATAGACGTTGCTCCCGTTATTCTGACAGTTTAACTTATGATAATATTATAACACATGGCCCTACTATTTCAATCAGTGCTTATCCACATCTAACAAAGAACCGTTTTTAGCCAACCAATCTCTAATAATCAGCTTTACTTTTTCCTTTCTTGTTAACTGCAGCAGCCGAAAGCAAAGATAAAGACAAACCAAATCCAATCCGGTACTGCCACAATATTTCCTATTCTAAAGTGCCTAAAGTGACAGCGAAGCTGTCATTCTGAGCGAAGCGAAGAATCTCTTTTTCGTTGGCCAGATCCCTTCGGCAAGCTCAGGGCAGGCTCTTCGGCTGCGCCTCAGGATGACACGTAAGTGTCACTTTAGCTCACTTTATACTTTTCCTTTTCTTTTTGACCACCGCGGCCACTTTCGCAGGCAAGCCGAACAAACGTATAAAGCCGGTTGCATCGGTTGGGTCGTATTCGGCGCCCATCTTAAAGCTCGCTAAGTCGGTTTTGTACAAACTGTTCGGGCTTTTTATACCGGCCGGTGTGCACCGTCCTTTGAACAATTTCATTTTAACCTCGCCGGTAACATTCCGCTGCGTAACATCGAAAAACGCATCAAGCGCCTCACGCAGCAGAGAAAACCACAGGCCGTAATAAACCAGCTCGGCATATTTCAGAGCGAGCTGTTGTTTATAGTGCATAGTTTCCCTGTCAAGTGTCAGGCTCTCAAGAGCATTATGAGCAGTAACGAGAATAGTTCCACCAGGCGTCTCATAAACGCCCCGCGACTTTATACCAACCAGCCGATTTTCAACAAGGTCCACCTGCCCGATTCCGTGTTTGCCGCCGAGCTTATTCAACGCTTCAATAAACCTCACGCCGCTTGTTAACTTGCCGTTAAGCTTTACCGGAATGCCTTCGAGAAAACCTATCGTAACGTAGTCCGGTTTATCAGGTGTTTTCGAAACAGGCTGTGTGATAACAAATAAATCATCCTTCGGCTCGTTGGCTGGGTCTTCCAGGTCCGCACCTTCGTGGCTGATGTGCCAGAGATTGCGGTCGCGGGAATAGATTTTTTTCTTTGTCTGCTCGATGGGGATTTTGTGTTTTTTGGCGTAAT
>CAYUFX010000020.1:0-57034 GCA_964444135.1 uncultured Pirellulales bacterium
GGGTCAATTTTACTGTCCCAGACAATTATAAACCGCCCCCGATTATTCATCGCTACCCGCGGATTCTGTTGAGGCCCTGCAAGAGTTGTGTTGACGATAAACTGCTCGCCTATAGCTTTGCCGTCAGGGTTGTAGCACCGTGCGTGAATATCGTCCAGGCCGGCGAGCTTAGGGTCGCCATCCCAGGCCACTACGAAATTTCCGGCCTTATTCATCGCAATCGAAGGTTGCGTGATGGAGCTGAATCTGATTGTGCTTACCTCGAACGGCTCGGTCTTAGTTGTGCCGTCTGCGTTGTATAGGCGGGCTATTATCGAGTTGCTGCTTTTATCCCGCAACCAAACAACCGCGAAATTGCCTTCAGCGTCCATAGCCACATCCGGATAACGGCTGTCTGATGCTTCCTCGTTAATGACAAACTCCGGTCCAAATTTTGCGCCGGAGCTGTCATACAACTGAGCACATATTGCCTTGTTGCTCTGCGCCGGAATATTGCTACTCTCCCAGACGATGATGAAGCTGCCGTCATTATTCATAGCCACGCGTGGGTAAAGTTGTTTGTCGTTTGTATAAGTGTTGACGCGGAACTCGCTGCCGAGAGGCTGGCCGTTGGCGTTGAACCGTCTGGCGAAAATATCTTCTTTTTCTTCTCCCGGCCCGTACCAGGCGACCACAAAATTGCCTCCGGCATCCATTGCGACCGATGGCTCTCTTTGATTGCCGCTGGTTTCAGTATTGATTTGAAATTCATCACTTAGGGGTTTGCAATTTGCGTCGAAGCGCTGTCCAAAAATGCCGTTCGAGCTGCCATCCTGAAGATAGCTGTTCCAGACTATGACAAAATTTCCTTCAGAATCCATCGCTATGGCAGGGTTCTCCTGCTTATTAGATTTGCGTGTATTTGCCTGGAACTCAGCCCCGCAGGCCATCGCAGCAACTAAAGTTATTGCCACAGCCGTCAGATAACTCCGTTTAAGCGCCAAAATGCCATCCTCCTATGATTAAAATTGCTTACCTGCATTTTAGCGTATTAGCTCCGGCTGTCCAGAAAAATTAGTCACACACTTCAAAAAAAAATGCTCTTCTGCCGATTTCTGAAAAAAGGCTCTATGATACCCCTCAAGACGAGTTCACCGTAGAAATGGCCTGTGAGGAGCTTTTCACGGTTGCAAATTTGGTAACACAGGATTTATTTCTTATATTTTGTGGGGATAGTTATTTAGACTTATTCTTTTTGGACGTAGAACTTTTTTGATAAAAAGGGGCGAAAAATGGAAGCTAAAAGCGGTTTTACATTAGTAGAAATGCTGATTGTTGTCGCCATCTTAGGTATCCTGGCAGCTATCGTAATTCCTCAGTTTACGGAAGCCAGTACAGAAGCCAAGTTTTCAAGTCTGTGCACCGATCTTCATACGCTGCGTTCACAAATTGAGCTGTATAAGATGCAACATAACGATACTCCACCTTCTTTTGCCAACTTTGTGGCGCAAATGACAAAGTACACAGATATTGATGGAAACACAAATGCAGCAAAGACTGTTGTGTTTTTCTATGGACCATATATGCAAAAGGTGCCGGTAAACCAGTTCAATAACAGGTTTGATGCGACTGGTATATATGGTTTGCTCGATGACACTGGAACCATTGGTGATGATGTTGGTAGCTGGGAATATGACGAAACCACCGGTGTAATCAATGCCGACGACAACTACGATCAAGATGGTGTTTCCGGTCCCGACCATGCGAATCTATGATATGACCCAAAAAGGTTTTACTCTTGTTGAATTACTGGTCGTCGTTTTAATCATAGGATGCCTTGCGGCAATTGTTATTCCGCGAATTGCTGTCAGCGCTGAGGGCGCCAAGATTAGTGCCTGTCGCAATAACGTTCAAATCATAAATAGACAGATAGAAAGGTTCAATCAAGACACAGGTGGCTGGCCTGATGATTTAGGTGAGGTGACTAAAAATCCCGACTATTTTCCCGATGGTCCACCTCAGTGTCCATTTGGGAATCCATATATAATAAATGAACCGACCCACCGTGTTATCAGGCACAAGCACTTGCTAACGAGCAAAACTACTTGGGTACTCAAGCATTTTACAGGGATTTAATTAGTCACAGCCTATGTCTGCTTTGAGCTACTGCGCTTTATCTTTTCCAGTTCACTAATATCGTCATTGAACTTTCGCGATACCCCTCAAGACGAGTTCGCCGTTTAAATGGCCTGTGAGGTGCATTAAACACAACCACATCAAGAATAGATACCCACACAAAATCCAGAGATTTTCCTTGACGTGAAAGTAGATAATTTGGTATAGATAAGGTTAGTGAAGTTTGTTCCTGCTCAGTCGGACATCTGTGGCTTCGAGGTCATACAGCAGGCAAAATTCTTTCAGTGTTCCAAATAGAGGAGGAATTATAGCAGAAACTGTGCGCTTCGCAGTGAAGATATTTTGCATTTCAATTAACAACCTATATTTAGTTTTTAAAGGAGGACTATTATGTACAGGAAATTGTTTTGTTTGGTCTCTTTTGTTTTAGTGCTGGGCCTGGCAGGTATGGCCGGTGCTGAAGAAGGTCTGATCGGCGAGTATTATCACGGCAGTGCCTCGGACGCCTGGGATGATTTGGTTATGGAGCGCCTGGATCCTACGGTTGATTTTAGTTGGGGTGACGGCTCGCCGGAGCCGGGGGTTGTCAATGTTGACAATTTTAAGGTGCGCTGGACGGGTGAGGTTGAGATACCGAGCACCGGGACCTACACTTTTTACACGCAGACAGACGACGGGGTCAGGTTGTGGGTGAACGACATACTGGTTCTTGAAAACTGGACGGATCATAGCGGTACCCTGGACAGCGGTGACATTAGCCTGAAAGGCGGACAGAGATACCCGATTAAATTAGAGTGGTATGAGAACGGCGGCGGTGCCATATGCCAACTGTACTGGGAGGGCCCAAAAATAGCCCGGCAGATTATCCCAAGCCCGTATCTGTGGGTGGGCGGGGACAGGCCGAACGCCCATAATCCTACCCCGGCTGATGGTACCCTGCTTAGAGATACGTGGCTGGTCCTTAGCTGGGTGCCGGGAGATTTTGCGGTCTTGCACGATGTGTACTTAAGCGAGAATTTTGACGATGTGGATGCCGGCATCACCGAGGCGTTCCAAGGCAACCAGACCTTAACGGAATTTACTATTGGCTTTCCCGGATTTGCTTATCCGGATGGCCTCGTTCCGGGCACGACATATTACTGGCGAATTGATGAGGTTGAGGCCGACGGCACTACAAAACACAAAGGCTTTGTCTGGAGCTTCGCGGTAGCTCCCAAGACCGCCTTCAACCCAGAGCCGGCTGATGGTGCCGAGTCTGTGGATCCGAATGCAGACCTTCGCTGGACGGCAGGTTTCGGTACGAAACTACATTACGTGTACTTCGGTGACAATTTTGACGATGTCAACAATGCCACTGGAGCACTCCCTCTGGGAAATGCAACCTTTGACCCCGGCCCGCTTCAATTGTCTAAGACTTACTACTGGCGTGTCGATGAGTTCGACATTGTCGAAACACATAAAGGAGATGTCTGGAGCTTTACTACTGAGGGCGCCGTCGGGAACCCGAATCCACCTAACGGTGCCGTGGATGTAAGTCAGACACCGATTCTTAGCTGGTCGCCAGGCGACTATGCCGCCTCGCATGATGTTTATTTCGGTACTGATGAAGAGGTCGTGCGTAATGCCGATACAAGTGCACCAGAGTACAAAGGTAACCAGGCTCTCGGTTCCGAAAGCTATAACCCCGGACAACTTGAGTGGGATACTACTTATTACTGGCGTGTTGATGAAGTCAATGACACCAATCCCGATAGTCCCTGGACTGGCGCCGTCTGGAGCTATAAGACCGCCAACTTCCCTGTCATTGATGATTTCGAGTACTACAATGACCTTGAGCCCGATAACCCAGAGAGCAACAACATATTTTACACGTGGATAGATGGATTCGAAGACCCGGCAAACGGTTCTCTCGTTGGTTATGAATTCCCTCCTTTTACCGAGCGAATTATCGTTCACGGTGGTAAACAGTCGATGCCGTTATACTACGACAACAGTGTTACGCACTCTGAGGCGGACCTGACCTTGGATTATCCGACTGACTGGACCGAGGGAGGTGTCACAACGCTGACGATTTGGTTCTATGGCGACCCGGACAATGCTGCTGAGTCATTGTATGTTGCTCTCAATGGCACAGCGATTGTTACTCACGATAATCCTAATGCTGCACAGGTAGCCATGTGGACGGAATGGATTATTGACCTGCAGGCCTTTGCAGACCAGGGCGTTGACCTGACCAATGTCAATACGATTGCCATCGGTTTAGGCGATAAGAACAATCCGCAGCCTGGTGGTACAGGTACGATGTACTTTGATGATATTGTTCTACATTAACCACCATCGGCACCAAAAGCCGAGATTTGATTGACAATTAGGATGTAGTAAATTCGGGGCTTATACCGAACGATTTCGGTATAGGCCCCGGTTGTTTTAAGACAATAATGGACTAACTCCATATAAGCCGGTAGTAAGTTAAAACCAGCACATGATTTTCTTTAGGACGGCTCTGAGAGGTGTTTTAGCGTTCTACAATGGCCAAACTCAAGACGAAGGGTATCTGAGGTAAACTCGCAAATTAGAACGTGAAGAGCGACTTTATTAGGTTCATTAGCATTATTTTTCGCCGGGTTTGAAAGGCAATGGTTCAGCGAACTGAACGGCAACACGGCGCCAATAGCTATATACTTTATCAACCCGGCAGACATGAGCTGAACGGGTAAAATTTACCATGTCAAAGGAATGATCCGGGTGATAATTGGGGACCCTAAAACGAGCGGTTATATTTTGGCCGAGGCAGGGACAACTATCGTGGGCGTAGATAATAAACGCAGCACCCCTGCTGGAAATATCAACCATCTGTCCCTGTGCAAGTGTCTCTTTGGGATGCTCGCCAAACCAGACCGGCGATGAATAACGCAATCTTTGTTCTGTTCTTCGCTCATTTCTCGTGTCCATTATCAACGCCCGTGAAATCTCTTGCTTTTCTTTAATGATTTGCGAATCGACAGATTTGGGGCTTGACTTTATTAAAAATAGCCGAAAAAACCGCGGCTTTTGGACCAAAAATGAGTTTTTACACACTTTAAAAGGCCGGCATTTTTCTTTTCGCCATCACCACATTAGGTTTATCTTCGGGTGCGCTCAGGTCTTTTGACCCAAAGTATTCTTAGCTAAAACCGTATGCTTTTTCTATTCAGGTTTTTTTGAATACTTAATAACCGATAGGACTGCTCCCTGCGGGTCCTCAAATACACAAAACCGGGCATCAGTGGAGTCCATTGGGGGTACCAATATCTTTGCACCAAGCTCTTTTGCTTTTTGTGCTACGGTATCTACATCATCCACAGTGACGTATGTACCCCAATGGTTCGGGGCTTCCGGCGGTACCTGAGGGGGCATCTTCATAATACCGCCGACGGGTCGGCCATCGACTCTTAGAATAGTATAACTGCCGTTTTCCATCGGCACATCTTCCATTGTCCAGCCCAGAAGCTCCTTATAAAACTTCTTGGATGAATCAATATTTCTTGTTAGCAACTCACACCAGCTAAAATCTCCATGAGTGTCGAATCTGTCAGCCATAATACCTGCCCTTTCTGTTAAGCTACCTTGAATAAGTTATTAGATAGTATCTGTTGCGGAAAACGAAATTCAACGATGTCACCCCTGCGAAACCTGTCCTGAGCAAAGCCTGCTCTGAGCGCAGTCGAATGAGTCGAAGGAGCAGGGGTCCAGAGCGAAAAACTAGATTCCCGCTTTCGTGGGAATGACAGAGTGGTACGATTGTCGAAAAACTTTGTAGCAGCAGCTTAATCGTACAAATTTACATTATTAGTGCTATGCTTTGGACCGTAGTGGCCCCTTAAAAAGAAAGCACTATTACGCGGTCGCATCTTATCCCTTTTGCAATATCATAGAACAGAGCTGACTAATTTCAAGTATTGCTTTACAGGTAAAGTTGATTTAGAGTATATAACAAAAAGAAAGAATGCTGAAATGAGTAACGAGGGAGAAATTGTTTAACAGATTTCTCCAGTTCGTCCCGCACCAATTGTGTTAAGGCACGGTTTGAATGTTGATATCCAGTGACTTATAGCTGGTGAGAGACAATTGGTGTGGGGCTCCGGTCGAAATGACGTAGGGTCTTTTCAACCGAGCAATTAGAATTATTTTTGTCTTACGTGGGGATATCACGGCGCAGGATTTTTGTAAAGTATCTGGATGGGATTTATGATGCCGGATTTTGGATATCTGAAATACGAGATTAAAGAATGGTGGGAACGATTGGCGATACGGGAATGGCTTAGCCAGAGCCCCAAGCTGGTTATTGGCGTGAGCGTGGTCTTGGTGGTAGGGCTGATGGTGTTCGTAATATGGCTAACGCTGCCGAAAAAGGTTGTCGAAGTTGAGAATTACGAGAAGGAGTGGTTCTACGACCTGAAGCACAGAAGGCTTTTTGTTGCACGAAAGGGGCAAATACCGCCGATTGAGGCGCCTTCGGGCCCGCTTGCCAATGGAGAACCGGCAGGTGTCAGGGCATACGTGTTTACTTACAGTAATGAGCCGAACACTACTGATACCTTTATCGGGTTTCTGGAAACGACCGACCCGAACGTAGATAAGAGCAGTATTGGGCCTATGGATTTGAGAGTCAGCGGAGCGGAAATTTGGGGGAAAGGCAGGCTTATCCGCAGGGTCAAGGATGAGAAATGGGTGCCAGCCAACAGCGAAGAGGGACGGGCTATCCTGAAAGAGACGTTTCGCCATAACGAAGCCGGCGAGATTCCTCATTACTTTCCCCCCAATTGAAAGTTATTTGCAGTTCAAGGAATTGAGTTTTTCGGTCATTTCAGCAAGAACGAGTTTTTTTGCGTTTTCCAACGGGCCGGGCAGAAATGTGCCGGCAGCCATCTTATGTCCTCCTCCGCCGAACTTCGCGGCGATTTTACTGACATCGACGGTGCCTGTGCTTCGCAGCGAACACCTGATTCGGCCATCCTTCAATTCTACAAACAAGGCCGCTGTCTCAACTGTGCTTATTCGCCGACATTCGTTGATTAAATTCTCCGTGTCTTTGTATGTGGCTCCGGTCTGTTGGAAATCCCGCTGCGATACATGCTGCGTTGCGAAGCGTCCATCGAGATGCAACTCAAGCGTGTTGAGCATAGCAAGCGTTAGCTTGAACCGTTGGTATGAGAAATTTTCGTATAAACTGTGGTAGATTTCTGCCGGATTCGCGCCGGCGTCTATTAACTCGGCGCAGCTTCGATACACTCTGCTGTTTGTATTGCTGAACTGGAACCAGCCGGTGTCGGTAGCTACGGCCACGAACAGCGCCTCTGCGATTTTTTCAGTTACGGGCCAGTTGGCGAATTTTAGCAAATCATAAATAATCAAGCTCGTGGCGGCTGCATCCGAATCGACCAGCTCTACATCCCCGAGACTATCGGTGGTTACGTGGTGGTCGATTATCAGGACAGGTTTATCGATTTGCTTTATGAATTTTTCAAATTCGGGCAACTGGCTGAGGCTGTTGGTATCGACAATAATTATCAAATCGAATTCGCCGAGCCGCCCTTGTATCAGCTCATCGAGCTGGATATCTTCGCCGAGGACGGGGACCTTTTCTGCGAATAAAAACTCGTACCATTCCGGCATCGGCGAGAGCATCAGGGCTTTTGTTTTTTTTCCAAGAGCAGTCAGCACATTAGAAATTGCCAAGATACAGCCGCAGGCATCGCCATCCGGCCTGGTATGAGTTGTGAGCAAACAATTATTCGATTCGTTTATCAAATCAACAGCTTTCTGAAGAATGCTGTCATTTATCATAATAATCCTTTTAATTAAAGATTACCAAACCTCGGGCCCTGAGCGGCACAGATTCGATATGTTTCATCTTTTTGTCGAATGCTCCAGTTCCAATTCTATTCTCTCGGCCAAAAACATTTTTAAGAGGGATTGATAAGGTACATCTTTTTTATGAGCAAGAAGCTTGAGCTCTTCCAACATAATTTCAGGAATCCTTATGGAGATTGTTTTAACGGATGGCTTTAGATTCGGTAGAATAGTTTTCTTTGCCTTATCCCAATCTATGTAATCAGTTGAATCATGCCGGCTCCAGAAGTCTCTTTCCTTATCTTCATTTTTGAATTTGGGTATTTTCTTATTACTGTTTTTTTTCATATTTCGTCCTTTCTCTCCGGCTCATATTTCTTGCAGAAATAACCCTTATCAAATTCTTCCGAATTGTAAAAGCAACAAATAATAATCTTCCATTATATGTTCGACCAAGGGCATAATATCTTTTCTCTATCTGTGAGTGACTCAAATCCTCAGCAACAAGCAAAGGCTGATTAAAAAATATCTGCTCACATTCAACAGGATTGACCTTGTGCTTTAGCCAATTCTTTTCAATATTGCTTTTATCCCACTGAAATCCGATACAATCCAGTAATCTTTTTACGTCGTCCATGTTAAATAAAGTATATGACAGTTATATACGCTTGTCAAGCTGATTTTTCATGATTTGTTGTGTTTAGTATGAGTCGTGAGCAAAACATTGCTGGATTTGTTTATTAACTCAACGGCCTGTTGAAAATCGTTTTTAGTTACCATAGCTATCCTAATCTGTATAATCTGTGGTTTTTATTTGCTTTCGGATATTACTTTTTCAAGTAGCTCATTTATGCCAAGTATGTCTGACCATTTTCTCATATAACCAAAGTCGAGTTTTTCTCTCTGAGTTGTTAATATTCCCAGAACATCATCCCATTGGCGCTCTGAACGGCCAGTGTTGCGATACCATTGCAATTTCAAAAGGATAATGTCCTCGGGCGAAATCACCGAAAAAGTTTTTTCCAGTGAGTCGGAGAGCTTTAATGTTCTACGCCGTGTCATTAACTGTTTTTCAAAATCTGTATCTTTTCGAATGAATATATCAATCTTGAAGGCAGACTCCAGGTGGATAATGTTAAAGCTTCTCCGTTGGCTCAGGGCCTGATACATTGCATCCCTGCTGATATAGTATTGGGATTTTAAAAGGTCGAAAAGTTTATACGCCTGATTGTCAAACGGCTCGACGGTTATATCAGCATCCTGGGTGAATCTAACTTTGCCATAGATTGAGCTTGCCATTGAGCCGCCAATGGCGTAGGCAATATCCAGATGCTCAAGCACTTCGGCGAGGCTTTCTAATATTTCCAGCTCCTGAGAATTACTCATCCGGCACTTCCCCATACACTTCATTGAAGAGTTTTTCTCCGAGGTGCTGCTTTGCCCAGAGGTACCATATCTTTTTCTCGCTCGCCTCTGGATAGCGGTCTCTCAGGCCTGCCATTGCCAGCATTTTGCCGGTCTGGTAGGCCTCAAAGATACGCCTGGTTTTGACGGTGGTCAGCATCTTCCGGTATATCTCATCCAGAACCTGCTGGGCTTCGGGACTTGTATCTTTTTCGTTCATATCTCGAATTATACAATTCTACATATCTATTGCTTCAATAATCAGGTAGTTTAATGAAAATATCAGGATGTTTTCTTATCAATTAATTCAGTTGCTTGTTGAGAATCACTATTTTTTTTGCGGGTACTTTGCGAAATAAATCAAACCATCTTCTTATCGATTTTCCATTTCCAGGGTAATGCAATATTCCTTGAATCCCACAGCTTTCCAGAACTTAATGCCAACGATATTACCGACCAAAACGTCCGTTCTGAATCTTTAACGGCATCATATTCGTTTTGAAGGAAATCCGACATCCTTTGCTCAAGCTTAGGTAATGTCATTTTGTTGCGATGTCCCTCATCAAGAATGAGCTCCTGATTCATCTTTGCAAGCCAGGGGACGTCACTTTCTGTGGCAAATCTGAATTTTAGTTCTTCTGCCATTGTATTACTTTTAACATTTTCTATGTTTCTGTGCTCTTTAGGTCTAAAATTTCTTTTGTATTTTTGCAGTCTTTTGCGATTTGGGTGGAGAGCTGCTGGGGTGAGGTAAACTTTTGCTGGTGTCTGATAAACTCCACAAAATCCATCGCCAAGTATTTGCCGTATAAATCACCCGGGTCTTTTCCGAGTATGTGGGCTTCAACCATTAAAGGATGGTCGGATATAAAAGTCTTGGCTCTTCCAATACTAAATGCGGCTGGGAGCTTGTTCTTACTTTCACAGAGCTGTTCTTCAGTGTCGGTAATATCAACGAAGCCGGCATAGACACCCTCAGCAGGTATAATCTGGTTAACGGGGTCAATATTGGCCGTTGGGAATCCTAACTTTCGACCTTTTCCTTTACCCAGAGTGGTTTGGCCGGATAGTCGATAATATCTGCCCAGGGCTTTTGCGGCATCCGCTACTTTGCCCTTGTGCAGCAAATGTCGAATCAGGGTGCTGGAGACCCTGGCATTTTGTTCATCAGCAAGTTTAATCTCTTTGCCCGGCACAACAACGATTCCAAAATTGAACTTCTGTCCCAGCTCCTTTAGTATCCGGATGTTACCGCTTCTGCCGTAACCGAAATTAAAATCTTCCCCTTCGACCACAACATCCGGCTGAACAGACTTTAGAAGAAATTCATCAACAAAGGACTCCGGGGAAAGGTTCAAAATCCTATAGCTGCTCTCCAAAATTACGAGGCAATCCACACCGAATTGATTTAGTAAATGTTTTTTCAACACTATTGGAGTTAATACACCGGGTGCTTTTTCCGGATATAAGATAGCTACAGGATGTGGCTCAAATGTCATCAGGACAAGGTCGGAGTGCCTTTGGTCAGCGAGCTTTCGCGCAGCGTTGATTATTTCCTGATGTCCGAGGTGGACGCCATCGAAATTGCCGATGGTCAGCACACAGCCTTTCTTTATTTTCGCCAATTGCGAAAGGTCTGAGTTAGTTTCTATAATTTCCACTTTCGTCTTACCTGTCTTTTTTACGGAGAGTATTAGTTTCTCGCAGCGCAGGCCCGAATCAACGCACCGTAGATTGCATTTCGGTGCTCGGTATCTTCCATTTTTTCCGGGTGCCACTGGACAAACAATCCGAACCGACAGTCGAGGCACTCCAGGGCCTCGATGACACCATCTTCGGCGTGAGCAATGACCTTCAGTTTTTTCCCCAGCTTATCGACCGCCTGATGGTGGTTTGAATAGACGAGGGCCCCTTCGGCGCCAAGGAGCTCAGCCAAAGAGCTGCCCGGCTCAATTCGCACACGATGGTAATTTCGGCGATGCGCCACCTCTGTTCCCACCTGCGAAGGGATGTCCTGTATGAGCGAGCCACCTGAAACGACATTTGTAAACTGCATACCCAGACAGACTCCCAGCAGGGGTTTGCCGCTACTCAACCATAAGGAGATTAGTTTTCTTTCAAAATTGTACCGCTGCATTGGTAATACTTTTACTGTTTCGTGCGGCTGCTGGCCGTAGGCCGAAGGCGGGATATCATCGCCTCCCACCAGCACCAAGCCGTCCAGCTCCTGGACATATCGCTGCAAAATATCTTCATTCGTAACGGTCGGCAGCACTACCGGCACGCCGCCGTTCTCAGCAATGGCCTCCACATAAGTGAAGCTAACCATAGTCGAAGCTGAACCGTTGTTCTCATCTACCTTATAAACACTTGTAATTCCGATGAGCGGCTGAGCCGGACCAGAGGTGCTCCGGCAACCCACACAAGACGTGAGAATCACCAACCACAGCAATACAACTATCTTTTTCATTGTCTGCTCCTTTATTAACGTCACTACAATTAAGCGGGGGCTGCCACCGGTTTTTGCCCCGTCACCGGTTTTTCCGTGGCGTCCACCTCTTTGAAACCCAGCCGTAGTGAAAGGCGACTGAGCATAACGTAGAGCGAGGGAGCCACGATGAGCGTCAGGACCGTGGCGAAGCCGAGGCCGAAGATGACGACAACCGCCATGTTTCGCCACCACTGGCTGGATTCGCTCTTGGTGGCCCAGGTAAAGGTGTGGAAGTCGTAAGCGATGCCAGTGGCCATCGGTATGAGGCCGATGATAGTGGTCGTCGCGGTGAGCAGCACAGGGCGCAGGCGTATGACACCGGCCTCTGCCGCGGCGGAGATGAGGTCCATCCCCCGCTGCTGCAACTGCCGTGTATAGGCGAGCAGCACAATGGCGTTGTTCACTACCACTCCGGCCAGGCTAATAACGCCGATGCCCGTCATGATGATGCCGAAGGGCAAGCCGCAGATTAGTAATCCTGTCAGCGCGCCAATGAGAGAGAGAAGCACCGTGGTTATTATGACGAACGGCACTTTAAGTGAGTTAAACTGGATGACCAGCACAAGGATGATAAGCAGAATGGCGATGGCAAAGGCCTTACCCAGGAAGGCGCGTGACTCGTCCTCGGTTTCTTTTTCGCCGGCATAGCCAATCTCGTAGCCTTCCGGCAGCTTGAATTCTTGCAGGCGTTTCTGCACGTCTTTTAGCACCTCGGAACTGAGTCGGCCTTCGGCGTCGGCCGTGATGGTGACGACGCGTTTCTGATTAACGCGGTTGATGGTGCCGAATCCGCCCTGGTACTCGAAACGACCGAGTGAGCTGACCGGTATGGAATTCCCGGATAGGTTTGGAATCTTGAGGCGATATAGGTCGTCGATGTCAACCCTGTCGGCCAGCGGCAGGCGCACGGTGATGTCGTACTCGTCGTTGTACTGACGGTATGTCCCGACCTTTGTGCCAAAGACGGCCATCTTTAGGAAGTTTCCGACGGTGGCGGTGTTGACGCCGAGGAGCATGGCGACGCGGCGATTGACGGTAAAGGCCAGCTCTGGACGGGTTGCCTCCAGGTCGCTGCGGAGGTTGACTATGTTGGGGACGTCCGCGATTGTCCGGCGGGCTTGGTCGCTGAGGCGCTCGAGCGTGGAGAAGTCCTCTCCTATTAATCGCACGGTGATTGGCGCACCGGTAGGTGGGCCGTCCCTTTGCCTTTCGATCTTAATCTCGGCGCCAGGTATGTCAGCGATGGCCTGTCGAATTCCGGTGATGATTTCCATTGACGGCCGCTCTCGCACGGCGAAGTCGTAGAAGATTAGGCTGATATTGGCTAAGTGCGGGCCGCCGGCGCTGGCCATGATGTCCAGACCGCCGCCCGAAGAGCCCACGTTCGTGACGATGTTCTTTATCCAAGGCTCGTACGGCCTGATGCGGTCTTCGATCAATCGAACGATTCGGTCCGTCTCGCGGATGTTCGTGCCCTGGGGTGTGCGGAGGTCGATGACGGCACGCTCAGGGTCGCCTTGCGGGAAGAACTCGGTTCCCTTGCCTACCTTGGCATACAGGGTCACCAGGCCAAACAAGAGGCACACAGCCAGAAACAAGGTTAGGGCCGGATTCTCAAGTCCGGCTCGCTGTAGGCGACGGTAGCCCCTGATAAACCAATGGTCCTTCTGACGCGGTTTGGGCGACCGACCGGCCCAAACCGAGCAGATGGTGGGGCTGAACACGAGGGCCACAAAGAGTGAGGCCAGCAGGCCGAGGGACAGGGTGATTGGGAGATACTTCAGGAAGTCCCCCATGATTCCCGGCCAGAACATCAGTGGTAAGAAGGCGCATACGGTCGTGAACGTTGAGGTGGTGACTGGCCAGGCGACCTCGCGCGCGCCGAGCTTTGCGGCCTCCAAGCGGCTATACCCGAGCTGGATGTGTCGGTAGATATTCTCCACGATGACAATCGCATTATCTACGAGCATACCCAGAACCAGCACGAGGCTGAACAGCACGACCATGTTCAGTGTGTACCCGAGCATCTGGATGAGGAAGAAGGTGATGAGCATGCTGAGCGGTATAATCATCGCCACGATGGTGCTCGGTCGCCAGCCCAAGAACAGCAGTAGCACGCCTGAGACCAGTATCAAGGCGGCCAGGATGTTGTTTTCCAGGTCGGCCACCATGTTGCGGATGTACTTGGACATATCGAAGGTGATGTCGAACTTCACGGCGCCCGGGACCTGCTGCTGCGCCTTGTCTATAACGGCCTTGATGTAATCGGAGATATGGACGACGTTTGCGCCGACACGCTTCTGGATACTGAGGGTGACGTTTCCGGAACCGTTAAGTCGTGAGTAGCTGGTTCGGTCTTTGAAGGTTGCCCGCACGTTTGCGACGTCTGAAAGATAGATGGGCTTGCCGTCGCGCACGGTCAGGAGGAGGTGGTCCACCTCTTCGGCCGTGACAAGCTCCGCGGGAACCCGCACATTGAACTTTGTGCCCTGGGTCTCGAGACCACCGGCGGAGATGTTTACGTTTTCCGAAGGGATCAGTGCCAGGATCTCAGGTATCATCAGGTTGTACGAGGCCAGACGGTCGGGGTCAAACTCCAGGCGGATTTCAGGTTCCAGCGCGCCGAGCACGTCGACCTTGAGCACGCCGGGCACCGCCTCGAGGGTGTCCTGCAGGGTGTCGGCAATCTCCTTGAGCTGGACGGGCGAGACGTCACCGGAAATGCTGACGAGCATGATAGGGAACTCGGCTAAATTTATCTCCTTGATTACCGGTTCCTCGGCGTCCATGGGCAGCTCGCCTTTTGCTATGTCCACGCGGTCGCGCACCCGCTGCAGGGCCACATCGCTCTGTACGTCCGGCGTGAACTCTACGTCTATCATCGAGAGCCCCTCGGCGCTGCTGGAGCGGATTTCTTTGACACCACGAATGCCGTTGAGCTCCTTCTCGATCTTCATTGTGACGGATGTCTCGATGTCCTCCGGTGAGACACCTTCGTACATCGTTGTGACCATGATATGCGGGATGGGGATGTCCGGGAATGCCTCGCGCGGCAATGAGAGATAGCTGTAGCCGCCCATGAGGATGATGATTAGACCAAGGACGGCCACGGTGGTTCGGTTTCGAATAGAAGTGTCGGTGATGAGCATAGCGGCTATTTGTTCTCTGATACAACGTTTACTTTCTGTCCCGGCGCGACAAATCGATGACCGGCGATAATCAGGCGGTCGCCCGGTTCCAAACCCCCCGTTACTTGGACACGATTACCCTTGATGACTCCGAGCTCGACTTCGCGACGCTCGGCCTTTGTGGAATTGACGACATAGACGGCCTTGCTTTCCTCCATTGGAATCACAGCCAGCAGCGGGACCAGGATGGCGTCCTTCAAAATACGTCGCGTCAGGCGGACAAGCACGATCTGCCCGCTCCGCAGAAGCCGTTCCTTGTTCTCCAGAGTAATTTCCATTCGCGTGGAGCGGGTTCGCTGATCGGCCAGCTCGCTGATGAAGGTGACAATCCCGACCAGTGATTTCTGCTGGCCCTTTACGTCCACAAAGATACGCGCCTTCCGGCCGACGGCGAAAAACGCAATGTCGCGTTCAGGTACATCCACCACGACCTTAACCGTATGCGTATCCACGACCTCGGCCACCGCCTTGCCGGCATCAACGTACTCCCCCTCCTCGACGAGAAGCTCGTTCAGCACCCCGGCCGTGGGTGCGAGGATGCTGGTGCGGTCCAGACGGGCGCGGACCTCGTCGAGTCGGGCCTTGCTGATGGCCAGTTGTGTGGTGGCATTCTCGAGGTCACGGCGGGGGGTGGCGTCCTGTTTGACGAGATTCGTCATGCGGTCGAACTCAATCTGGTCGCGCTCGACCTGCGCCTCGGCGACTTCAAACATGGGACGAATGAGGTCTGTATTTAGCTGGATGAGCAGGTCCCCGGCGCGGACTTCGCTGCCCTCCTTTTGGGGGATCCGCTCGATTCGGCCCGCGACCTCGGCAGAGACCGTAACGATGCGGTTCGGCTCGACGATGGCCGGCAGGTCGAACGTGTCGGCAAGCTGAGGTTCGGCAATTACAGTCATGACCGAGACGTTCACCGGCGGCGCTTCGGCGGGAGGTGCACCCCGTTTTTGCGTCGGCATTTTCGTGATTGCGGTCAATATCGCTAACGCGGCGATGACGATGACCGCCTTTGGGGCGTTCCGACGCAGCCACCCTTGACTTATCTTACCTGTTCTGGTTTCAGGCGATTGATTGCTCATTAGCTGTACCCGTTTCTTTAATTTAAACGGCGGCTCATAATATGAGCCATCGTTACGTGTGAGCATTATAGATTCGAGGACAGCGGAACGCAAGAGGTGGCATACGGAACTGTTAAAAAAATCTTTTGGTTCATAAACATTCGCACTAATGTACTGTCGATTTAGTTAGAGAGCTTTTTGCAAAGCTCCTTTTCCACTTCAGTGGTATAATCCGGCTTATCACTTTTTTATCCGGAGTAGGAGTAAACGAGCTTGCCTATGTTTATAAGCGTATAACCATCCGGCTAAAGCTAAAAATGGAGGGGAAAAAAATTAAAAAATATGCAACTTAGTTGCAATTTTAACGTAGTAAGTATAAAATGTTCTTTTCAGTTAGAATCTAATTTTGACAATCGGCAACTTTGAGGTGCTAAATGCAAATACGAAAAAAGCTTGCAGTTATTTTGCATGAATTGGAGAGCCATGCACCGTTTACTTTGTTCGGGGCTTTTACAGGTATCGTCTGCATGCTGCTGTTTAAGAATCTTGAACACGAGACGAGCCGAAAGATATTCTATGTACTCCACCCAGGGCATGTGTTACTGAGTGCAATCGTAACCGCCTCGATGTTTAAGTTTCACAGCAAAAGAAGCAAAATCATTGCTGTCCTGCTGGTGGGATTCTTTGGTTCATTAGGGATTGCAACCTTGAGTGATTCGCTTATCCCTTACACCGGTGAGCTGTTATTGGGTATGAACATTGATGTCCACGGGCACGGGCATGAAAGTTTTGCTGAGAACGCTCATATAGGTTTTATTGAAGGTTGGTATGTAGTAATACCAGCCGCCATAGTCGGCGTATTGATTGCATATTTCAAGCCAAAGACAAAATTTCCTCACGCAGGACATGTTTTGCTCAGCACCTGGGCCTCCTCGTTCCATATGCTTATGGCAATGGGCGGACAGCTCTCAGTTTGGAAAGCCTTGGGCAGTTTCGGATTTCTATTTTTAGCGGTCTGGCTGCCCTGCTGTATCAGTGACATTGTTTTTCCGCTGTTGTTTGTTAAATCGGAAGTAAATTTATCGCATGCCCACAACTAAAGCAGTAATAACGGAGCTGCGACTGTGAGAGAGCGGTAATCACTGGAGTAAAAATGACAAAGACAGATTCAGTTTTACAGGCTCGCAGCATGCTAAAAGCAGCGAAGCTTTACTGTACTAAAGTCAGAGTAGCCATATTGGAAGTTTTTATGAAGGCCGACGAGCCACTCAGCCAGGAGCAGATTTCCCGGCGATTGGGGAAAAAACACTTCGACAAGGTTACAATCTACCGAACCCTGGAAAGTCTGTTGAAGGTCGGGCTGGTGCATAAGGCTTTTATCGAGAAAAGAGCGAGCCATTTTGAATTAGCCCATAACTGCACCGAAAGCCAGTGTCATCCTCATTTTACCTGTACAAACTGCGGCAGCACACACTGCCTGACGGAAATATCGCTGCCTATGGCAAAAAGCCCACACAAGGGCTTTGTTATTCACCGCCAGCAAGTCCGGCTCGAGGGGCTTTGTCCATCGTGCGCGTAGAAAAGCGGAAGGCATCTTATTGTTTTTTTTCACTACAAATCACTTCAGTATAAAACCTGTTATTTTTGTCTATTGTCGGAAGGCAAATAATAGTACTTTTTATTAATGAAAAGTACTACGTCTTTCCTTTGAAAACGCAAGTCTTTTTATTCGTTACGTGTACCGCCAGGCTATGAGCTGCAGAATTCTTCGAATCAGATTGTGGACGGATTTATGGGTTTGGGGTAGAATAGGCTGCGTGAAAGCATATCCGTTAAAGTTTAGGCCGATTTATAAGCAGCGGATTTGGGGCGGGCAGAGGCTGCGAGAGGTTTTCGATAAAGATTTACCGCCGTTTGAGAAAATCGGCGAGAGCTGGGAATTGGCTGATTTGCCGAACGATAAGTCTGTAATCTCAAACGGTGAATTGGCCGGGCAGACCCTCATCTCGGCGATTGAAAAGTATCCTAAGGAAATAACCGGCAATGAAAACTTCTCAGGGCCTTTTCCACTGTTAATCAAGTTTCTGGATGCCCAGGACATCCTGAGCGTTCAGGTGCATCCCGACCCGGAAACGTGCCGGCGAATGGGCAAAGGGGAGCCTAAAACCGAGTGCTGGTATATCATATCCGCTGAGCCCGATGCGGTAATTTATAAAGGGCTGAAAAAAGGCGTAACAAAGGAGCAATTCGCCGAGGCGATAGAAAAAGGCAATGTCGCCGATATGTTAGAAAAGGTGACGGTTGAAAAAGGCCAGTGTCATTTTCTTCCGGCCGGAACGGCACATGCCATTGGGCCGGGCTTATTAATAGCTGAGATTCAGATGCCCTCGGATACAACGTATCGGGTATTCGACTGGAACAGAGTTGACGATACCGGCAAACCCAGAGAATTACACATCGAAGAGGCTCTGGAAAGCATTCAATTTGATGCGTCCGGTGACAATCTTTCTGTAACAACAATGGGGCGGCTGGTAGATTGCGAATACTTCAGGGTAGATAAAGGACACCAGGCCAAAGACTGCGAGCTGTTGCTTTCGCCCGGCCCGCCGAAGGCGGGTTTGCGCCAGTCCAGGGCTTCGCCCTATATGAAAACGCTGATTTTCATTTCCGGCTTTGGGACAATTACAGGAGGGAGGGGAAGCGAAGTTGAATTCGAGGCCGGTGATACCCTGCTTGTTCCCGCCGTCTTTGAGGGTGTGATGCGATTTGCGGATGATACACAATATTTAACAGTAACGATTTAATCAATTGATTATTGACTATTGATTCCGCCAAAAGACGGCGGATCTACGATATTGAAAAAGACATTAAATAACCACTCGAAAATAAATCAATAGGAAATGGCCAACCGAAGATAGGTAATGCTCAAAGCGGGTAATAATCTTAAAGCAAGTTACATTGCCGTTCTTTTAATAGCGGCTGGGTTTTATGCAGCCACCTGTGCGCCGGGGGCGCTCTGGCAGGACAGCGGGATGTATCAATACCGAATCCTGCATAACGATATTGAGGGCAAGCTCGGTCTGGCACTTTCACATCCGCTTTATCATATTATCGGCATCGGCGTAAAACATATTCGGCTGGGCGAATTCGCGTACAGGATAAACCTGATTTCCGCCATTGCGGCGGCGTTTACAATTGCAAATCTGTTTTTGCTCCTGCGGCTGTGGCTGAATAGGAATTTGCCTGCTGTGATTACTGCGGCTACGCTGGCATTATCGCATACCTTCTGGCGACACGCCGTTATCGCAGAGACATATACTCTCTATACGGCACTGTTACTGGCCGAACTGTTAATGCTCCTGCAATACGTTAAAACAAGGCGGAAGGTCTATCTATATTTGCTTGGGTTTTTCAACGGCCTGGCAATCGCTAATCATATGTTTGCTGTTATTGCACTGGTTTGCTATCTGGTATTTTGCATAGTTCTGTTGACGCGGAAGCAAATTAAGATAAGACACTTTGGAATTATTGTTCTACTGTGGCTTATCGGTGCAGCTCCATACGGATACCTTATCGGCAAAAATATTATTCAGAGCGGAAGTTTTACGGCTACCGCGGCCTCAGCGCTTTTTGGCAAAAGCTGGCAGAGGAATGTTCTTAACGTAAGTTTCTCGGCCGGCCTTATCAAAGAAAACCTGATATTTTTTGCGTACAATTTTCCTACACCCAATGTCATATTTTTCTTTGCGGGTCTTTATGGGCTGAAAAAAGTGCCACGAGGTCATGGCTTCGCGAAGGTTCTTCTGGCGTTGTTGATACTTTTCTTTGTATTTGCTTTTAGATATACGGTGCCGGACAGATACGCGTTTTTCATACCCTTTTATTGCTTGGCTTCGGTCATTATTGGCGTTGGTGTTAATTTGCTTATTGCTCAGTACAATAGCAAAATTCTGTGTTTGGTGATTTTAATCTTATCCTTGCTGCCAATCCCAACTTATATTGTTGCTCCAGCCATAGCCCAGAAACAGAAGTTTAATCTTTCCACCAGGGCGGATGTCCCCCGCCGTAATGATTATGTATGGTTCTTGCAGCCTTGGAAGGCAGGTTATAGTGGGGCGGAAGAGTTCGCCGATGAAGTATTCGACAAGCTTGGGCCCGACGCTGTCGTTTACGCCGACAACACGATGGTTTATCCACTGCTGTATATACAGGAAGTTGAGGGAAAGAGGGCAGATATCAGAATCATATCCGAACATGCCGGCAGTGAAGGTTTGCCGTTGTTGAGTGAAAAATCCATAGAGCAATGGTTGTCGGAAGGAGATGTTTATGCCGTCTCACCGATAGCCGGACATAAGGGTAAGGGCATTGTCTGGAAAATAGCCGATTAACAAATCTCTGTGTCGATTAAGGATTTTTCAGCCAGACTTCGCTGTCGTAGCGGAGCATGATTAAATCATCTTTGAAGCCGTCGAAGCGGATATTTGGTTTTTTGCCTGATGCTTCCTGCAATATCCATTTTGGAAAGTTGGCGCCGGCCTTTATTGAGAGCGGTGCGCCGCCCCCGAAACGCGGATTTATCTCGATGAATTTGACCCTGTCATCGTCTGTCAAAAACAACTGTAAAGTTATGACGCCCGGCCCTGCGCCGAGCGTCTCGACCAACATCGCAGCTTCGCTCATAATGCGGGGATTTTTTACAATCTGTCCCTTGCTCACCTCGCCGGCCCTTACCTCGATGCGTCTTCGAGGAACGACACAGCGAACCTTCATACCGAAGTCGATATATACATCACAGGAATATTCGGTGCCCTCGATAAACTCCTGGCAGATGGCGTTTGGTATCCTTTTGGCATAGAATAACAAGTCCCTGCGATTGTTAACGACGGCGTTTCCTCTGCCGGCGTAGCCATCCCAGGGCTTTAGAAAACAAGGCCAATTCAGTTTCTTTTTTGAAAGTGCAGAACGAACGCTCATAGTAAGGGCAGTATCAAAGCCGTTTTTGGCCAAGAATTGATACGTTTTCCTCTTGTCCTGGCAAATATCGACTACTTGGGGAGTTGAAACAAGCACACGACATCCGGCTGCAGTGAATTTTGGTTTGTTCCGAGCCAGAACTTTCAGGTCGAGGTCAACGGTGGGAACGAGCAGTTTCACCCTGTTGGCTTTGACAATCGACAGCAATTGCCCGATATAGCCGGGGTGTGTCGTTGGCTCGACCAGAAAGCCTTCGTCGCACAATTGCAGGGCCGAACTTAGGTCGGTAGTGTCTGTGCCGAAAAATGCAGCGTTTATTTTCAGTTGATTAGCCGCTCGGCGAAAGCTCTCCAGTAGTGAGACACGCCTGCCGATGCAGGTGAATAAAACGCCCAGGTTATTTTCAGTTTTTGATTTTCGTTTCTTCACTGCTAACCCATTTCAATCACGGATTTGAGTTCCCGCGAAGCGGGGGCACTCACAGATTTCACGGATTTTAGTGCCGTTTCCAATAAATAAGTTTAACTTTTTGATTCGCCTTCGGCGAAGCTATTGAAATAGATTCCTCCGCTTCGGCACGACAAAGCCGTGCCTTCGGTCGGAATAACAGTACGTATAGAATGTTACACTCACTTTTTAGAAATAGCATTATTTCTTGATTTTTTATTTTGTAATCTGTGTTTAATTTTCAACTGCCAATTTTTAACCGAGAGTAGAAAATAGTCAATATTTAATTCGCAATTTCTAAATCGAGAATGATAGTTCGAAAATCAAATTTTCACCGTTAGAAATAAGATGCCAAAGTATTTATCTTCCGCTTGACAAAGATTTCTAACGGGGTAAACTACCTTGGTTTGATTAATCGACCAAAAACAGGTGCCGGTTTAGTGATTGTTGGATAGGTAAATATTCTCAGGTTTCTGATTCTCAATTATTGATTGGAAATCCGGAGTAGAAAAAAGAGATGTGTAAGACAACATTCAAAGGAGCTTTAATGCAGGTTCCACTTCTGGATTTGAAGACACAATATGCTACTATCAAGGACGAAGTAATGCGGGCTATAAGCGAAGTTTGCGACAGTCAGTCCTTTGCCCTTGGTCCGGCCGTGGCCGAATTTGAAGAAAAAATCGCCACGTATTGCAACAGCAAGCATGCAATCGGAGTTTCCAGCGGAACGGATGCTCTGATTGTCAGCTTGATGGCTTTGGAAATAAAACCGGGGGACGAAGTAATAACTACTCCATTCACCTTCTTCGCCACTGCTGGCTCTATCGTCAGACTCGGCGCAAAACCGGTCTTCGTTGATGTTGACCCCGATTCTTACAACATCGACCCGTCTGGTATCGAACAAAAGATAACCGAAAGGACGCGAGCAATTGTTCCGGTGCATTTATTCGGACAGGTAGCTCAAATGAAAGCCATTATAGAGATTGCCCGGCGTCACAATCTTGCCGTCATTGAAGATGCGGCACAGGCAATAGGCGCGAGCCAGGACGGCATCAAGTGCGGCAATTTCGGTGATTGCGGATGCTTTTCGTTTTACCCGGCCAAGAACCTCGGCGGTTTTGGCGACGGCGGCTTGGTAACAACCAATAGAGAAGACCTTGCTCAGAAAATCAGGACCCTTCGCGACCATGGCCAAAATCCCCGATACTTCTACAAAATGATTGGCGGCAATTTCCGTCTCGATGGTATCCAGGGCGCCGTTCTTACGGTCAAGCTCAAATACCTCGATGAATGGAATGAAAAACGAAGGCAAAACGCCGCCCTTTATGACAGTCTCTTTGCCGATTCAGCGGTCAAACCGCCAAAGCTCGATGCAAACAACGTCAGTTTTTATCACCAATACACGGTTACTGTGCCGGAAAGAGACAAGCTGCAAAAATTCTTGGCTGAAAACAATATCGGCTCGGCAATATTTTATCCAAAGCCATTACACCTGCAGGACTGCTTCAGTGACCTTGGATACAGGCCGGGCGATTTTCCGATTGCCGAACGGCTTTGTAATGAGGTTTTGTCCCTGCCGGTTTATCCTGAACTTTTACCAGAACAAATTGAATATGTAGCTAAAACAGTACTTAAATTTTATGGAATCAGTTAGGACGATAAAATGCTGAAAGCAAGCGAAAATCCACCAATCATCTGGCCGAAGGTAGAATCGATTCGTGATTTTACCGGTCGATGGGGGGTTGCCCATACGAGAAGCAGGAACGAAAAGGCGCTGGCGCATGATTTAATTAGCAAAAATATCAGTTACTTTCTTCCGATGAGCTGGAAAGTTCGGCGTCGAAGCCGCAGAAAGATACGCTCGTTCCTGCCTTTGTTCAGCGGGTATTTGTTCTTCTGCGGCCAGGAAGACCAACGGGTTGAACTATTGAAAACAAATCGCGTTGCGAACCTTATCGAAGTGCACGACCAGGAGAAATTACTCGACGAATTAGTTCAAATTGCCCATGCCCTCCGAACGGGTGCTCCGCTGGTACCGCATAAGTACATCAAGGCAGGGGAACGATGCCGGGTTATAGCAGGGCCGCTAATTGGCCTGGAGGGTATTGTGGTCACAACGCGGGGCGCTACACGCTTAGTGTTGCAGGTAGATATGCTCGGCCAGGCCGCGAGCGTTGAGATAGATATCGATATGATAGAAGTCCTGGATCTTTGATAAACAACGGATTTAACGGATATGCTTTTCATTAAATAATCAATTGTCGCAAAACGTAAAATTAAAAGTGACTAAAGTGAGCCAAGTGACAGCTCTGCTGTCATTCTGAACGTAGCGCAGCAAAGTGAGGAATCTTTTTTTCGTTGGCCAGATCCTTCGGCTTCACCTCAGGATGACATTTACGTGTCACTTTAGGTACTCTAATAACGGGAGCCAATACAATGCAGATTTGTGTGGTTGGTATTGGTTATGTCGGATTGGTAACAGCGGGGTGCCTGGCGGAGGCCGGCAACAATATTGTGTGTGTGGACAATGACAGCGAGAAAATTGCCCGTTTGAAAGATGGTGTAATACCTATTTATGAGCCGGGCCTGACTGAAATTGTCAAACACAACGAGAAGCTCGGCCGACTACACTTTACCACCGATTTAAAATATGGCGTTGACAATTCGCTTATTATTTTTCTTGCGGTCGGGACCCCATCGGCAGAGGATGGCTCGGCCGACATATCGGCAATCCTTTCAGTAGCCGCCGATATCGCCGAAAACCTCAGCGACTATCGCATCATTGCAACGAAAAGCACTGTGCCGGTAGGTACTCATAAGAAGGTAACGGATATTATGAAATCGAAGACCAAAACGCCATTCGATTATGTCAGCAATCCGGAGTTTTTGAAAGAAGGCGCCGCTGTCGAAGATTTTATGCGTCCCGACAGGATAATCATCGGGACAACCAATCCGGAAGTTCAAAAAATAATGAAACAATTGTACAGCCCGTTTATGCGCAAGAGCAGCCGAATTATATTTATGGACCCTGCTTCGGCCGAAATGACAAAGTACGCAGCCAATACGATGCTGGCAACGAGAATCTCATTTATGAATGAAATCTCGGTACTGTGTGAGAAACTCGGTGCTGATATTGAACGGGTAAGGTGGGGTCTCGGCAGTGATTCAAGAATTGGCTCGTCTTTTCTGTTTCCCGGTGTCGGTTTCGGCGGCAGCTGCTTCCCGAAAGACGTTCGGGCATTGATTCATACCGGTTCAGTGAACGGCGTTGAAATGACGATAGCCAAGGCTGTCCAGCAGGTAAATATACATCAGCAGGAGCGATTTGCAAAACGGATTATCGATTATTTCGCCGGCCGAGAAGACCAAACGACATTGGCCGTCTGGGGACTGGCGTTTAAGGCAAAAACCGATGACGTAAGAGAATCACCTGCAATTTACTGTATAAAAAAGTTCCTCGATTGCAAAATGAAGATAAGGGCCTATGACCCTGAAGCGGCCACCGCGGCGATGACGGCCCTGGAAGGCAAAATAGAAACGTTCCAAAATGGATACGATGCGCTTGAGAATGCTGATGGGCTTGTTATCTTCACCGATTGGCAGGAATTCCGAAATCCCGACTTCAGGCTTATTACAGCGAAACTAAAAAAATCCGTTATCTTCGACGGCAGAAACCTCTACGAGCCCAACGTAGTTAAAAAGGCAGGAATTGAATATTACAGTATCGGAAGAGCTCCGGTTTGAAAATGTCTTTTTTTTGAGTCTAAAATAAAGGATAAAATTATGGACATTGTTATTAAAAGTTTAGGCATAGTTTTCTGTATTATCGGAATTGTGTATTTGCTAAGACCGGACATTATGAAATGGCTGATGGAATTCTTCAAAAATGGCAAACGCATATACTTTGCGGGAGTGATAAGATTTGCCCTGGCCATCGTTTTTTTCGCCGGTGCTCGTGAATGCAAATACCCCTGGCTAATATTTGCTTTCGGGCTCCTTTTCATAATAGGAGGCCTCTTGATATTTGTACTCGGTCCCGAAAAGATTAGACGGATGCTCGAGTGGTACCAAAAGCAGCCGGTTCTAATTTTTCGAGTCATCGCTGTAATCGTCCTGGCCGTAGGATTAATAATTATCTTTTCCGCGTAAGAACACAAGAGACGTGAGACGTAATATGAAGGTATTGATCACGGGGGCTGCTGGTTTCATCGGTTCACACCTAAGCGAACGCCTTCTTACAAATGGCTGGACGGTCGTCGGCGTTGACAATTTCGATGATTTTTACGACCCTCAGATTAAACGCGGGAATATCAGCGACTGCCTTCAAAACAAAAATTTCCAGCTTGTCGAAGCCGACATCCGTGACGGTGCAACTATGGACAAAACGGTCGGCGACGGCGTCGAAATAATTGTCCATTTGGCCGCCCTGGCCGGCGTTCGCCCATCGATTGCCCAGCCGTTGCTTTACGCCGACGTCAATGTCAATGGGACAATGGTCTTGCTCGAGGCAGCTAAAAAATATAAAGTCGGCAAATTTGTTTTCGGCTCAAGCTCCAGCGTTTATGGCAATAATGAAAAAGTCCCCTTTTCGGAAGAAGATAATGTTGATTTCCCAATTTCGCCTTATGCCGCCACCAAAAAAGCCGGCGAGCTTATCTGCCATACGTATCATCACCTTTCCGGGATTCATATAACCTGCCTGCGTTATTTCACCGTCTATGGCCCGAGGCAGAGACCGGATTTGGCCATCCATAAATTCGCAAAACTCATCGAGCAGGACAAACCTATACCCGTCTATGGGGACGGCACTATGATGCGCGACTTTACTTATATCGACGACATAATCGACGGCACAGTCGCGGCAACGGACAAATGCGTAGGCTTTAATATCTATAATCTCGGCGAATCAAAACCGATCACGGTCAACAATTTGGTCACTGAAATCGAGAACGCGCTTGGTAAAAAAGCTGTCAAGGAATATCAGCCCCCTCAGCCGGGTGACGTCGAACGAACTTATGCCGATATAAGCAAAGCCGCCAAAGAGCTCGGCTACAACCCTTCAACAACCATCCAGCTCGGCCTGGCGAATTTCACCAAATGGCTTAGAAAAAACGCATAATTCAATTTACTTCTACTAATTTTCAGAAAGAGCCTTGAAAACTATCACCACCTTCACTATTATTTGCACGCCTAAGTGACGAAGAGCTATGTTTTGAGAAATGATTATGTTGTGTAGAAAGCACTGTAGATGTTATTTCGAGCGAGCCGAGGAATTTGTTTTTTAAGTAGATTTCTCCACTTCGACTATGCTCAGGGCAGGCCACTTCGCCCCCGTGCTTTCTTGCGAAAGCAAGAACGGGGGCTCCGGTCGAAATGACATATGGTCTTTTCTACAGAACAAAATGATTATACAAAATATTTAGGAGGCTACAGAATGACAGACAAAAAAGCGGATTTGGCCGGCCCCGGCATCGGTGACTATGCTGAATTAGAGAAAACCCTTCCACAGGATTACAGCTCTCTGCTGAGCCCGAAGGAGACGCAGATTGCCACCTATGCCGCCAAAGACTACATTGAGGAAAATCTCTGCAAGGAACTAAATCTCATCCGCGTGACCGTCCCTCTTATCGTGGACGTTGAGAGCGGCGTCAACGATATGCTGGACCGCGACGGCTCACGGACCCCAATCGGGTTCCACATCTCAAATGACCATGACAAAAATCCGATAGATGCCCAGGTTGTCCAGGCCGCCACCAAGTGGAAACGCATGGCCCTCAAGCAGTTCGATATGAAGGTTGGCGAGGGCCTGCTCACTGATATGCGTGCCGTACGCAAGGACTATTTCCTCGACCACGACCACAGTGCCTACGTTGACCAGTGGGACTGGGAGCTGGCCATTACAGCCGAGCAGCGCAACCTGAAGTTCCTGCGCGAAGTGGTGGAGAAGCTCTGGAAAGTCCTCAAGGGTGCCGAGACCCACGTCCAGGAGCTTTTCCCTCAACTAAAAACCGATAAGTACGCCGACCTTCCCGACGAGCTAACCTTTATCCACGCCGAAGAAATACTTGAAAGATTTCCTAACTTGCCGCGCAAGCAGCGGGAGGAAATGATTCTCCAGGAATACCCCGCCATATTCATTATCGGCATCGGCTGGGTCCTCAAGGACGGCTACGCGCACGAAATGCGGGCCGCCGACTACGACGATTGGGTCACAGAGACAACCTCCGAAGATGGAAGACCTATGCACGGCATTAACGGTGACATTCTCGTCTGGAACCCGGTAACGAAGCGCCGCCACGAGTTGACTTCTATGGGCATCCGCGTCAACGCCGAAACGCTTAAAAAACAATTGGAGCTTTCAGGCCAGCTTGATATGCTGAAGTTCCCGTACCACCAGGCTATCTTGAATAATGAGATTCCGCTGAGCATTGGCGGGGGCATAGGCCAGTCGCGTACTTTTATGATTCTACTGAAAAAGGCCCACATCGGCGAAGTCAGCGCAACCGTCTGGCCAAAAATTCTAAAGGACATGTGCAAAAAGAAAAACATCCACGTGATAGAATAAAAAAGATGTGCTTGTTCTGTACAAAATAGACTCTGCCGTAATTTGGTGCGGGGCCTTTGCGTTTGTTGCGAAGCAATTTCGTTTTGGATTTTTCATTTTGATTGTTTGTAATTATTCGATGGGATATATTATATAGTTACGCCGACGTTTCGGCGGGGTGCAACGGGTACAGGACGCCGTAATAATGCATAATCATGGCATCACTCCAAAGGGGTTGACTTAAATGGCTGACACACGTATACAGATACAGGTTGAGGATTGGATTCGACGCAACTGGATGCCTAAGAAATTCGGTCAGAAATTTCATAGGGAGCGCCTTCAACTCTCGTCTGGTGGAGTCTTCGACTTCGACGCTGTGAGTGCAGACAATAAAATCGCAGGAACTCGATGACAAGCTGAGATCTGCCCGACGGAGAGTTTCAAACAAGGTATCTCCGAAGTGATCTATAAATTACTTTCCACGAGCCCTAATGCGTGATCTATCCATTCGCTGAACTGGATTTTCTGAACTGTGGTGTTTAGACAAAATCTTGTCTGAGAAAAAGACTTAACTCAGGTCGTCATCAAAACCCGTCCGCTTCGTGAATACGCTTGTCCTTAAGCAAGACAACCGAGCCGAAGACTATGCAAAGCCATCGAAGACTCGGCGGGCGTATTGGGCGCTTTGCTTGAAGGCCTCGAGGATGCTCATTGTGTTGGGAGAGCCGGACTCTATGGCCTGTTCGAGCACAATATGCGGGCGAACGCCGATATTTAGCAGGTATTTTGCCAGGGCCGGGTAGTCGATGTCGCCATCGCCAAAGGTCTCTGTCCAGATGTTGTCCTTAGACTGGCGAAGATGCAACTCGGTAATCCTCAAGCTGTAAAGCTTCAAAACGTCGAAAAGCGCAACGGCCGAGTTGCCGGAACCGCGGTAAATCCAGTGGGCATCCAGGCACAGCGTTACATAGGCCGGGTCTGTGCCGACCATCATGTGATGGAACTCGCGGGCGGCATTGCGCAATTCGATATCGTGGTTGTGATACGACAGAGTAAGTCCCATCTCTTTTAATTGCCGGCCTAATTTCTCAAGGGCCGCGGCCTGCACTTTTAACTGAGCATCATTCTTGTTTTGAGGCCCGCCCCATTGAATAGGGCTCGGATTGGTTACGATGATTTTTGTGCCGATGCTTTTTGCCTTCTCAGCAATTGCTAATACATATTCGATACTCTCATCGGCCTTGTCCGGCTCGTGCAGGACGCTGTTGACGTACAGTGAGCGCATTTGGAGGCTGTGTTTTTTCAATAGCGGGCCAAGGCGGTCGAGCTCCTGTGGGTTGTTGGCGAGCGGCTCATAGCCGTCCATCACGCTGGCCGCAAGCTCGCCAAGTCCATTATCAAGCTCGTTGTTGAAGTTGCGATTGTCACGCTGATAGAAGACGGTCCAGGGATACTGGTTGCAGGCCAGGTGCAGCTTATGCGCCCGCTTGCGTTGAGCTGTGCCGACTGTCTGAGTTCCCATTACAATCGCCCCCCCTGCCATTGCCAAATCTTTGACGAATCCTCTGCGAGAAATTTTATTATCCAACATAATCGGAAGCTCCTATAAATGTTTGTTTCAAGAGATCTGCGTTTCTTTAATATACTCCTCTCGGCCAATCAGCCGGCATTTATCGTTATTAGTATGAGCCAAACGGACTTACTCTGCAAGTGTATTCTTTGATGAGTTCTGTAGAAGAAGCGAAAGTCCTCGACACATGCCAACATCATTATAAATACGTGCTATGGGAAGCCATTTTTTCAATTGTCTCGGCCGAACATATATAGTAGTCTGTCGTATTAAGCGGACTTAGTGGTGTTGATAAGTGCCGTATATGTGAAAAGACAGATGGTAAAACCGCCCTACGCGGTTGACACTGGTCTGAAAACTGACCGCCTGTAAAAGTCAACAGAAAGGTAAATAATGAGCAAAGACACAACAAAGCAATTCAGTTGGCGGGCGTTTTTTTCCGTCCTTACCGCACTGTCCTTTATTGGAATGGTCTTTACCGGAGTCATACTTTTTGTAGTCCCGCCGGGCCGTATCGCAAACTGGACCGGCTGGACCCTCCTTGGTCTTACAAAGCACCAATGGATTGGCCTGCATGACTGGTTCAGCATCATCTTCGTGGTCGCATCGGTCTTCCACGTGTACCTCAATTGGAAGCTTTTCGTTAGCTATTTCAAGAGCAAAGTGAGTAAAGCCTTCGCCTTGCGCATTGAATGGGCCTTGGCATTGGTCATTTGCGGCATCGTTTTTCTTGGCACTCTTGGCGACATTATGCCTTTCTCCTCGCTGCTCGCCTGGAACGAGAGCATAAAACACAGTTGGGACAGTCCGCAGCGACGAGCCCCTATCCCCCACGCTGAGTTGCTGACCCTCACCGAGCTTGCCGAGCAGGTACGTGACGTTGACCTCAAAACCATGCTCACGAACCTAAAGGCCGGGGGGATTGAAGTTGAGTCAACAGATGTTTTGCTTGGTGAGCTTGCTGAGACCTACAATATGACACCGGCACGGCTTTATGACATCGCTTTAGGTCAGGCTGTCCGCGGTAGAGGGCATGGAGGGCCGGAGCAGGGAGAGCGGCATGGCCAGGGCGGACCCGGTCGCGGCATCGGTCAGATGACACTGAAAGAGTATTGCAGCCAGATGGGCTTTGATGTGAACACATCCGTCAAAAAACTGCAAGACGCCGGTTTCAAAGCAAGCACCGATATGACCATTCGAGTAATCGCAGACACCGCCGGCATCCACCCGTCCGAAATCCGCACGCTCCTCGAAGCTCCAACCCCATAGTATGGTTCACATCTGTACATAGTCCAGTGATCCAGTGATTTATTCGAGGATTTTTCATGGAGGCCTCCCCAAAAAGAATGCCATAATGATAGATTTTATCGTGACTCTAACCTGATATAAAGCTACCGAGCTGATAAACGATGAGCGTTATCACATAAGCTAAAGCCGTCAGGCCGAAGAATTGGAACAGCGCCCAGCCCCAGGAATTTGTTTCCTGTTTTGTCATTGCGACCGTTGCAACACACGGCATTGTAATCAGGCAAAACAACATAATGCAAAAACCTGTCAACGGCGTATAGTTTGCCCGCAGTTTTTCCCGTAAACTCTGCGTTTTTTCCTCAGCGCCGCCAACCCCCTCGGCCTGGTGTGAACCGACCGCAAATACTATTGCTAATTGTGATACGAACACCTCTTTGGCAGCGGTTGCACCGATGAGGGCCGTTCCGATTTTCCAGTCAAAACCGAGCGGCTTCATAGCAGGCTCTATTGTTCGTCCTAATCGGCCAACCAGCGAATACTCCAATCCGGCTTGCCTTGCCTGCTCGGCACTCAAACCTGTCAAAGACTGTTCGCTCGGTTTCGGGTAACTGCCCGCCGCCCAGAGTATAATCGATATGACAAGGATTATTGTGCCGGCCTTTCTCAAATACATCCAGCCTCTATGCCACATGTGAATACAGACGGATTTGAGGGTGGGCATACGGTAAGGCGGCAGCTCCATAACGAAAGGCGTAGTTTCACCCTTAAAGAGGGTCAATCGCAAAACCTTAATACAAATAATCGCCAGCACAATCCCTATCAAATAAATAAACCAGAGCGTTGGCCCTCGCCACTTTTCCGAGAAGAAAGCCGGTATTATCAGCGCATAAATCGTCAGCCTTGCGCCGCAGCTCATCAGGGGTATTACCATTATTGTCGTAAACCTGTTGCGTCTGTTTTCGAGTATTCGTGCTCCCATTATGGCCGGGACCGAACATCCGAAACCGATAAGCATGGGTATAAAGCTTTTGCCGTGCAGGCCTATCTTGTGCATTAGGCGGTCCATAATGAAGGCGGCCCTTGCCATATAGCCTGAATCCTCAAGAAGGGCAATAGCCAGGAACAGCAATAAGATATTCGGCAGGAACACAAGCACCCCCCCTACTCCACTAATAACGCCATCAACCAAAAGAGACCTGAGCCAGCTCTGTGAGCCTGTGGGCCAAAAGCCGGCTATCGTTTTACCAGCCCAGCCGAAAAACTGCTCGAGCCAGCTCATCGGATATTCGCCTATCTTAAATGTCGAAAAAAAGACTAAATACATCAATATCAGAAATATCGGCAGCCCCAGGATACGATTTATTACTACCGCATCTATCATATCGCTGGTGCTATGACGCAATTCTACTGTGCTCTTGATAGTCTCCTGACAGGCACCCGATATGAAACCATACCGTCGGTCCGCCATTACAATTTCCGGTTCATCACCGAAAATACTTTTAAGGTGTTCATTGCTGGCTGTAACGGCATCGAGCAGTTGTTGGCTATGGACTTTTGCAATTATCTCAGAGTCCCGCTCCAAAAGTTTAACTGCCAACCATCGTGAGCCGTATTTTTCTGTCAACTGCTGCTCTTTATCATTGATGAGTGTTTCGATTTCTGCCAGCTCATGCTCGATTTCCCTGCCGTACTTTACCTTATGAGTGCGTTGCAGCTTTTCCTGCCGGGCCGTTTCGACAATGGTATCGAGCAGCTCTATTTTGCCTTTGCTCTTATTGCCGACGGTTGGGATTATCATTGCCTCCAAAAGCTGAGATAACTGTTCGATATCGAACTGCAATCCCTTTTGCTTGGCAATGTCGCTCATATTGAACGCCAGAACTAACGGCACATTCATTTCGATAAGCTGGGTCGCCAGGTACAGGTTCCGCTCGATATTGGAGGCATCAATAATATCCACCACAACATCCGGACACTCTTCGATTATGAAGTTACGGGCAACAAGCTCTTCTATTGAATAGGCCGTTAAGCTATACGTTCCCGGCAGATCAACGAGCGTTATTTCGAAACCGGCGTATTTACAGACGCCCTCTTTCTTTTCCACCGTCACTCCGGGATAATTGCCAACGTGCTGGTGCGCGCCGGTCAGCATATTGAATATGGAGGTTTTTCCACTGTTAGGATTGCCGGCTAAGGCAACTTTAATTTTGTTTTTCGTAGTCATATCGAATGTTTTATAGCTTTGGTTTTATTGTAAAGTTTGGTTTGAATGAATTTTCCCGCCGGAGAATATGATTGGCTAAAACACTATTTTTTTATCAAATAACCATAATCTTATGAGCCATTCCCCTGCCTAACATCATCTTGGAGTTCTTGACGCTTATTACAAAAGGACCGGGACGGCTGTTGCTTACGACTGTTATTTCCACGTTTGGTACAAGCCCCATTGAGGCGAGCCGGCTGTTCAAACCCCGGCCGGCTTTGATAGAGGCTAACTTTACCGTTTCGCCTGCCTTGACCATCGATAATGACCTTACTTCCTTATTTTCCACTTGCTATCCTCTCTCTTCTGTTTAACGTGGAATAATTTCATATTACCCAGGCAATTAATCTCCATTTAACTTCTTTCTTGTATTTAATATACTCCTCACCATATCCTTCCATTAATGATTTCTCTTCGATGAATATCGTTAAAGCAAAAAGAATAATTATGACTGGCACATAAAGAAGAGCATAAACTGCTCTAAAGACCAAACCTAATCCTATCGGCATAAGAATATTCCCCAGATAAATTGGATGTCTAACAATACCATAAATACCAGAAGAGATTACTTTTGATTTTTGCTTTAAGCTTGGAATTGTTCCGATTTGTTTAAAGGCCTGTATCCATATAAGTACAGACAATAAGGCAAGGACAATTCCAATAATGAGGATTATATAGTATAATTCGAATCTTGGCTGAGGCAACAAAGGTAAAAAAGCTATAGGAGCAGCAAAGAAAATTAAGACATATATTTTTTCGATGGCCTTTGGTAGATTCCAGAATTTCTTTTTTAATGGTGGGTTTGACATAATTACAAAGCATGAAATAAAACCAATTAGATTAATTAAAACCAGGCATAAAAAGGCTGAATTTTCGAATGAAATCATTTTTTAGCTCGAAATATTTTGGAAATGCGGGTTTAATTAAGTTCTTCTATCCTTCAACCTGTTTTTGCAGAATTTTTGAAATTCATCCGCCAAATCACAACCATTTTCACTGCTTTGGCTTACAAAGTCGATAAAACACAGAAGCTTTTCAATAATCTCCGGACCAAGCTCATGCTCAGTTTTGCAGGCAGCCTTCTGGGCAACATCCGACTCGACACCTAAGACGTTGACGAAAAAAGACTCGAGGATATTATGTTTATTGGCAATTTCGGCTGCTGCAACCCTGCCGGATTTGGTGAGTGTTACATAATCGTATGGCTTATAATTGGCCAGTCCCTTTTTTTTCAGGACCCGCAACGCGCCGGTAACAGATGCTCTGGAGACACCGAGCTGTTCGGCTATGTCCCTGCTGCGGGCAACGTTGGACTCATTGGTAAGATTGAGAATGGCCTCGAGATAATCTTCCAAAGAGGCACTTAGGTTATCACTTTTCGCTGTAACCATAGCTATTTTTCCTTATTTTATGTGTTCTGCCTAATATAGTTAGGCTTGCCTAACTTTGTCAAGTATTTTTTTATTTATTTTTGAAATTCCTGCAATATGGTGAATTTCATGCGTATATGTCTATGGAACCAAGTTGCTTACAGCAGGATATTAGATGGGCTGGCTGTGTTCCACATCGCGTGTTAGTAACCGATGAGATCCGGACAACGCTGCTGAAACGTTGTATGTTTCTCTCAATGGCAGCGCGGTTGTCTCTCATGATAATCCTGATGCAGCGCGGATAACTACCTGGTCCCAATGGACTATCGATCTACAGGCATTTGCAGACCAAGGCGTGAATCTGACCGACGTCGATACGCTTTCTATCGGCTTTGGCGACAGGAACAATCCACAGGCTGGCGGTTTAGGTAAGGTATACTTTGATGACATTCGGCTGTATCGGCCACCGCCGGAACCGGCACCGTAAGTCGTGTGATATATTTGGCAATTAAGATTGAGTCGTTAGTATAGCAGGTTTACATCAATTAAGGGCTTATATCGAATGATTCGGTATAGGTCCCGGTTGTTTAAGGGCAATAGCGGACAAACTCCATATACGCTGCTAAAAGGTTAAACCGGCTCAGGATTCTCTGTAGGACGACTGTGGGAGGGGTTTTAGCGTTCTACAATAGCCAAACTCATGCCGAAGGGTATCTGAGATAGGGTCCGGGGATTTTAAGGCAAATTAGGGCGAAAAGAGAGGTTTTATCTTCTCACCATCACCACACCCAGGACGAGCAGAAAAAGCGAGTAGGGTATTCCTGGTTATAAGGTTCGCAAAGCCTGTTTTTTGATTAGGAAAAGGATAAAGTAGCTGCCCGAACACGCCGATAAATAGTTATGCAAAGTTAAGTTTATTTTCATATGACAGGGAAGGAGATAAATTATGACTTATAAAAAAAAATCTCAGGTTCTTCAAGAGCCACAACAGACACCATCCGAACCCTCTCAGGAAACACCGTTGAAAGAGTCTGAAGAAGCACTAAAAGTAACGGCAGAAATCGAATCCGAGTCACCAGGATGCGATGGGCCCGACTCTCACAAATGGGACAACAAAATGGAAGTACAACGCCTTCTTTCAGGTAAGCCTGACCTCGAAATAAAGGGAACTCCTGAAGCCACCGATTGCATCGAACAACCCAAACCACCAGCGAAGAAAAAAAGTTAGACCTGAAGTTCCTGACAAAAAAGTCCATACAGATTGTTCTTGTGCATTGGTCGAGCCAGGCATTATTTCTACATAGTGCTTGGCTTTTTTCATTCGATGAAAAAGCCCCTGCAATCCTTTAGAGGATGGTGAGTGAAGAAAAAGAAGGGACTTAGTTATGTGAATGATTATATACCTTTTTGTTTGCGAGGTCAAGGTGATTTGCGGAAATAAGTCTATTATGATACCCCTCAAGACGAGTTCGGCGTTTAAATTCCCTTCGAGATATAAATAAGAGAAGGATAAAATATAATGCACAAAGGAGCAGTGGACTAAGGAAGCGTGGAGAAAAGGAAAAAATAAGGATGATAAAACTAAAACTCCCGCTGGTTTATATGTTCTTTTATCCACTCTTTAGATATGCGGGGGTCGTTTGGTTCTATCTCAACGAGTATATACTCTTGTCTTGCGATGTCTTTCAAAAATTCCGGAGCGAACTTCGGCAAATATACGACTTCTTTTTTCGTGGATTTAGCATCATGAAAGCGGCAAAGCAAATAAACGGACACAGCAAAGCCAATAATAACAAACAAAGCAATAATATTTATAGTGGTTTTAAAGCGACTGGACATAATCAAAAAATACACCGATTTAACGGGTATATCAAGAAAATAATTTTAATGGGCCTGGTGAAGTCAAAGCCATGAGATGTAGTTGATGGCGCGAATACCGACATATAAATCTCATCGGGTTTTAAGCGCGAACTCTGAAAATATGCCCTTTTTATGATACCCTTCAAGACGGATTCGTCCTTTAAATGGTCTCTGGGTGTCTTAAAAATTGAAAGCTGATGGGGATTCTGTAAGAATCTAAAAAATAGACTTCAGAGTTTTTTTTGAACATGTCTTTTAGTTAACTTTCGCACTTTTTGAATTGTGTTAAATTGGGTAATTTTAAGCTTATGAGCCATTTCACGACAATATAATTATTTTTGTAATGTTCGAGCGATTTACCGAACATGCATAAATTACCAAATTATTTGTAAGTCCTTATTTCGTAAGGGATTCTTCTAATAAAAAGTGCGAAACTCAACTTTTATAGTTTGAAGAAATTACACCAATTAAGCGGTGTCCACCCCTGCCCCTTCTGCATTTCTGCATAGTTATATCAAAAAGGCATGCCAATACATAACTAAGAGATTGTACTTGACGGGAAGGTGGCTGATTTGGTATAAACGACAATAGTGAAGCTTGTGCCTGCGTAGATCCTGCTCTGAGCGGAGTCGAATGGGCGGGCATCTGAGGATTTTGGTCTTCCTTCGGGCGCAATTATTGTCGGGATGCGGCGGACTCCGCCCCGACGAGTAATTTTCCAAATAGAGGAGGATGTGTATTATGCGAAGCATTGAGTTTTAATGCTAAATTTGTGCTTCGCGGTGAAAATATTTTACATTCCAATTAACAACCTTTATTTATATTCACTTTTTTAAAGGAGGACTATTATGTCTAAGAGAGCGATTTGTTTAATTTCTTTTATTTTGACTTACGCGTTGTCTGGGTCAATCTCCCTCGGTCAAGAAAATCAGATTATAAACGGCGAGTTTGATAATGGTCTCCTTTCATGGGGCTCGTATGGTGGGGGAGGTTTTACTCTTGAAGTAGTACACGGTGCCGGCCTATCGGGGAGCAGTGCGGTATTGATAGATATTACCAATGCTTCTGCAACAACTTCCATAGGGATTTCCCAGGGGATATCTCAGCTTGTGGAGGGCGAAACGTATCCTCTCGGCTTTATAGCTAAGTCTGACCAGGAAAGGGAAATGGTGGTCTTAATCCAACTCTACAAACCGGAAGGTGCTCAGTGGATCGACATTGTATTGGAGCGGGTAGCGCTAACCACCGAGCCGCAGACGTTCTTTTTAGAATACACACATGAAGACGAATCGACCGAGGACCATCCGGATTGGTCTGTGAATATGTATTTGATGCTAAAGGGTGCCTGGTGGCCCATGACAGGTGATGACCTGAACACAAAAGTATGGATTGATTGGGTGTACTTTGGTGCTGAGCCTGAAGTCCAGGAGCGCGGCCGTGCCGTGAACCCAAGTCCGGATGAAGGTGACATAGTTGAGGATACATGGGTTAATCTTACCTGGTTTCCGGGAGATTTTGCTGTCTCACATGATGTGTATCTGGGCGAGAATTTTGACGATGTGAATGACGGCCTCGGCGATACATTCCGGGGCAATCATGGCTCGACCTCTTTTATTGTCGGCTTTCCCGGATATCCTTATCCTGACGGTCTTGTTCCAGGCACTACTTACTATTGGCGAATCGATGAGGTCAATGACACCAACCCGAACAGTCCCTGGAAAGGTCCTGTCTGGAGCTTTAGGGTTCCCTCAAGGATTGCGTACGACCCAAGTCCACCTGATGGGGCCAAATTTGTGGACCCGAATGTAATCCTTAGCTGGGCCCAAGGGTTCGGTTCGAAATTGCACACCATATATTTTGGCGACAACTTTGACGATGTGAACAACGCTGTTGTAGGTCTGCCCCAGGCGGAAACAACCTATAGACCCGGCACACTTGAATTAGAGAAGACTTGTTATTGGCGGGTCGATGAGTTTAGCGGCGCCGCTACAGAGAAAGGCGACGTCTGGAGCTTCACGGTTACCAAGGCCGGCGGCGGTCTCAAGGCAGAGTACTTCAACAACACAGCCCTCAGTGGTGAGCCGGTGCTGACACGCCTGGACCCCGTAATCAACTTTAACTGGGGCAGCGCTGACGAGCCCGGAAGGAATTCTCCCGATGCGATTATCAATGTGGACAACTTTTCGGCCCGCTGGAGCGGCGAGCTTGAGGTGGACCTGACAGACACTTATATTTTCCAAATTACCGCCGATAACGGTTTCAGGCTGTGGCTGGATGGTAAGCCCATCATCGATTTTTGGAACAATGGCACGACAAACGATCGCCTGAGCGAACCAATCGAACTGGTAAGTGGTGATACCCACTCAATTCAGATGGAGTATTTCGAAGGCGTAGGCACGGCGATCGCTCAGTTGTTCTGGGAGAGCAGCAAGCGGGAACAGCAGATAATTCCCAGCGGTGCGCTGCAGCCTCCGTTGAAGGCCGGGGGTCCGAGTCCGTCAAGTGGTGCTGTGGATGTAAAGCAGATACAGGTTCTTAGCTGGAGACCGGGAGACAATACCACTTCGCATCAGGTATATTTCGGTACCGATGAAGAGGCTGTGAAAAATGCCAATACAGATTCGCCGGAATACAAAGGCACCAGAAACCTTGGTTCCGAGAGCTATGACGCCGGACAGCTTGAGTGGGGTACAACTTACTACTGGCGTGTCGATGAAGTCAAGGACGATGGTACGATACAGAAGGGTAATATCTGGAGATTTACGACGGCCAATTTCCTTATTGTGGACGATTTTGAGGACTACGATGCCGGTGACAACCAGATATGGTTCACGTGGCATGACGGGCTTGGCTATGGCACTCCGGGTACTGCAGATTACTTTGCCGGTAACGGGACAGGCTCGGCTGTGGGTGATGAAAGCACTCCTTCTTTTACCGAGGAGATTATCGTTCATGGAGGAAACCAGTCGATGCCTGTATTCTATGACAACAGCATTCTCAGGTATTCAGAGGTGAAGATGACGCTGACTTATCCGCGTGACTGGACCGAGAATGGTGTGACCACGTTAACGATTTGGTTCCATGGCGATTCGGATAATTCTGCTGAGACTTTATATGTTGCTCTCAACGGCAGCGCTGTAGTCAATCACGATAATCCTAATGCAGCACAGATAGATGAGTGGACACAATGGGATATTGACCTGCAGGCGTTCGGCATAAACCTTACTAATGTCAATGCGATTGCCCTTGGTTTAGGTAATAAGAACAATCCGCAGGCCGGTGGTTCAGGTACGATGTACTTCGATGATATTCGACTGTATGCTCCACTGCCATAGCCGGGACCATAAGCACCATAAGCTGTGTGAGTGACAATTCTTATAGCTGAGGTTTTTGATGCCTGTTGAAAAAAACGAAAATTTTGGCGTGTGGCCAAAACATAATTTATAATTGTTTTACTTTAACTTTTTAAAGGAGGACTATTATGTGTAGAAAAATGATTTATCTGGTTTCTTTTATTCTTGTCCTGAGCGTGGCAAGCAGTGTGTGCGCTGATCTGGTGGGCCACTGGACGCTCGACGAAGGTTCCGGCACCACGGTGGTCGATGTCAGCGGCAACGGCAACGACGGGACCATCACGGACAATCCCAACTTCGACGATCCCACATGGATTCCCGGCATCAGTGGGACAGCCCTGGAGTTCCATGGCGACACCTCGGTCTATGGCAGTGCGGACTACATCGATTGCGGCCATAGCCCCAGCCTGGACATCACCGGGCCGATCTCCATCGCCCTCTGGATAAGACCTGACGCGGATGACCCGGAGGGAAAGGGCAGCCCTGATGGTGAGACAGCGCCGATGTGCAAGGCGATGAGCGGGATGAGCCCCAGTTGGAGCTTTCAGGTTCGATACGGCTGGGGCGGCCCACAGCCCTACATGGCATTCACATTCAATACGACGCCCAGAGCCTGGGCCTTCGTCGGCAAAAACCTGGAGCGCTACGAGTGGTGCCATATCGCATGCTCGTATGACGGCACGACGCTGAAATGCTATCTCAACGGAGAGGAGACCGATTCGACCCCAATGGGCCCAATTACCAGCAGCCAGACACCTGTCCTCATCGGCTCGGACGGGTGGGGCTGCGACTGGATTGGTGCGATTGATGATGTAAGGATTTACAACCATGCCTTGTCGGTGCCCGAAATAATGGGCACGATGGAAGGTGAGGTATGGCCTTACGCCTTGGCCCCCAAGCCGGAGGATGGTGCCCTCCATCCGGATACATGGGTGAACCTTAGCTGGTTACCGGGAGGTCTCGCGGTCTCACACGATGTATATGTTGGTGAAAATTTTGGTGACGTGGACGCCGGCGCCGAAGGCACGTTTGTTGGTAACCAGGCCGAGACGTTTATTGTTGTCGGCTTTCCCGGATTTCCTTATCCGGATGGTCTCGTTCCCGGCACAACTTACTACTGGCGAATCGACGAGGTCAATGAAGCTGAGCCGAATAGTCCCTGGAAGGGTGACGTCTGGAGCTTTTCGGTTCCACCCAAAACCGCCTACTACCCAGTCCCGGCTGATGCCGCAGAGCAGGTAGAGACGGATATAACTCTGAGCTGGACGGGAGGCTTCGGTTCGAAATTGCACACAGTATATTTCGGTGACAACTTTGATGAGGTGAGCAATGCCGCTGGTGGACTTCCACAGGGAGGTGCAACCTATACTCCCGGCACACTTGGATTGGCTAAGACCTACTACTGGCGTGTCGATGAGTTCGATGCCGTCGATACATATAAAGGCGACGTCTGGAGCTTTACTACTGAGGGCGCCGTCGGGAGCCCGGTCCCGGCTAACGGCGCTGTGGACGTAAAGCATACTCCGGTTCTCACCTGGACGCCGGGAGTCTATGCCGATTCGCATCAGGTCTATTTCGGCACAGACAAAGAGAAAGTACGAAATGCTGATGCCGGTTCGCCGGAGTATAAGGGCACAGGAAACCTTGGTGATGAGAGCTATGAACCAGCAAAACTCCTTTGGAATACCACTTACTATTGGCGTATTGACGAGGCCAATAACACCAATCCCGACAGTCCCTGGACAGGTAATGTATGGAGCTTTACCACCGCCAACTTCCTCGTCGTTGACGATTTCGAGAGCTACAATGACCTTAATCCCGAGGACCCCGCCAGCAACAGGATATTTTTCGCGTGGATAGACGGATACGATGACCCTACAAATGGCTCTTTAGTTGGTTATGAGAATCCTCCCTTTGCAGAGCAAACTATCGTTCACGGAGGCAACCAATCGATGCCGCTCTTCTACGACAATAGCGTTGGTTACTCTGAGGCGACGTTGACATTGACTTATCCGCGTGATTGGACCGAGAATGGTGTTAGCACTTTATCTATTTGGTTCAGGGGCGCTCCGGATAACGCTGCCGAGACGTTGTATGTTGCTCTCAATGGCAGCGCGGTCGTCTCTCATGATAATCCTAATGCCGCTCAGATAAATAAGTGGACCGAATGGACTATCGACCTGCAGGCATTCGGCATAAACCTTGCAAATGTCAATACGATTTCCCTTGGCTTAGGCAATAAGAACAATCCGCAGGCCGGCGGTTCAGGTACGATGTACTTTGACGATATTCGACTGTATCCACCGGCACCGTAAACCGAGATTTGGCTGGCCCCAACTGCTTCTTATGAAGCAGGATATGGGGGTATGGTTGATATTGCAGATTTATGTCACTTGTACCTGCGGTTACACAAGTGCAGGCAATTCGGGGCCTGTACCGAACGATTAGGTATAGGCCCCAATTGTTTAAGGACAATAGCGGACAAACTCCATATATGCTGCTAAAAGGTTAAACCAGCTCAGTTTTTTATGTAGGACGGCTGTTGGAGGGGTTTTAAGAAATAAGAGAATGATTGGAGGAGTAACCTAAATTTTTAGTGCTTTTTCAATAGTCCCTAAACCTTCTCATCCATTGGGGCCAATCCGAAGGCTGTACGAGTCCGGCTTTGGTCCAGGGATTACGAGTATCAAAACTGCGGTGCCAATTTAGTGTCCACAGTTCCTTGAGACCCACCTTGTGCGTAGAGAAGTCCATAAAGAATATGTTTACCTCACCGTTGTGCCGATTCGTGCAGACACGTCTCATGCCGCCCCCGAATGCCCAGAGGAACTCTCCATCCTGGTCTGGGGGCGGGTCTGACGGCTCGGCTCGGACCAGCATAAATCCGCAATCCATTAACACAGGAATCATACTCGCATTCTTTTGGCCTGTACGCCGCCATTTGTTCTTTGCATCATGTGCACCCACAACCAGGTCGCTGTCATTGACCCACCAGTTAAGCCCGTAACTGCCGACCTTGTACATTGGTTCCCTGAGATAGGAAAAATCATTGGGATTGGTTTTACTAACGTCCCAAGCCACCCAGGGCATTGTGCCCCCCTCTTCGACCGTGAGTTTGGCCTTCGGACAAAGGCGAATAACCGGCTCGTTGTAATATGGAATCAGCGTATATATCCAAGAGAACCGTCCGGTTGCCCAATCTTCGTCGATGCCCGGCATGAACCTGCCGTCATAGTCGGACGTGTATATCATAAAGCAGACCGACCATTGGTGCAGATGGCTCTTGCAGACCACCTCCTTAACCTGCTCCTTGGCCCGACGAAGGGCCGGCATTAATATTGCCATCAGCAATGCAATAATTGCAATCACTACCAAAAGCTCTATTAGTGTAAAGCCCGTTAGAAATCTTCTGCCCTCCTGATTGGGAGTTCTTATTTCTAACGGGGTAAAGCCGTTTCGCTTACGCATGACGTTTGCCCTTCTCTTTCAAAGAGAGATAATGAGTTTCACTGGTATGCTTTTCTGCCATAATTATAACACACTCAGCCGCAGTGATGCAAGCTATTGGCTGATTGTTAAGCTGCGGGATGACAGATGTCCCTCAAGACAAGCTCGTCGTTTAATAGCTTGTGAGGCGTTTTAAATTGAAAGACGATGGGCGCATTATGTAAGATTTTGTGGGCCGGCTAAATAGTCAAAATAAAGAGGAAGGTCGTACAGATTGCAAGGCGGCAAACTGGTCATCGGCAAATTCAAATAATGGCTGAATACCGGTTCGTTCAAGGATTTGTCGGATCATTGAAGAAACAGCGTACAAAATGACTTTGTGTCCGAAGCTTTTCAGCCATCCCTCCAATATAATGAGGCTGCTTATGCTCTCAGATGTCAGTAGTGTGACGCTGGAAAAATCAATAATTACGTCACAGGCATGTCCATCGCCTACGATTTTATTAACAGTTACAAGCTCATCACTTATTAACTGTGGCTCTTTAGGTAAACTAACGAGAAAAACATTTTCTGAGAGCTTTTCAATCCCCATTTTAGCTACTTCCTTTTTTGGATTACAACCCTTTAGTCAGCTTAAAACGAATTATCGGAATGGCTTGTTCGTGAAAACCAGCCCTTTAATAAACTATAACATAAGAACTGGAAAAATCCAAATGAGAACGACCTGACAAACGGAGGATTCCTGGGCCAAAAAGGCCAGCCTCAGGCTGCCTCGGGATTTTCTTTAGGACGGATTTGAGAGGGATTTTAGAGTTCTACAATGGCCAAACTCAATCCGAAGGAGTATCTGAGGTAGGGTCAAGACAAAGTCGGCGATTCTGGGCGCAGGAGTTCTTTTCAGTAGTCCTTAAACACTTTCATCCATTGGGGCCAGTCACCGGGCTGACACCCGCCTGCTGTTGTCCAGGGGCCGGTAGTGTCGTACTGCCGATGCCACTTAAACGTCCACAACTCCTTAAGCCCAATTTTCCTGGCGGAAAAATCCAGAAAAATCCCGTTCACAAAACCACCGTGCCGGTTTAAACAGTAACGTAACATACGCCCCTCACCACCTTCAGCCCACCCCTGGCCGTCATATGCCGGGGGATCATCTACTGAGTCCACCACACCATTATAGCGCTGTGCCCCGAGGAACAAAGGCACGTACGCGGCCCCCGCCACAGCCGGCCCGCACCAGTACCAAGATGCCTCCCCGCGAGGTTCCCTACCTGGCTGGATATCAACACAATAGCCGTTGATACCGTAACTTCCTTTCATTGGCTTGGCCCAGTGATCCTGGTTCATGTAGCCCCAGGCCATGGTCACACCGATGGCCGTTCCCTCGGCTCCCTCGGTGATACCATTCTTATCAACCCACGGCTTCGTCGCGTTCGGACAACAGGTAAATTCGTCGTCCCATTTATAGTAGTCCCCAAGTGCGCTGACCCACCGATTGGGCTGAGGCTGGGCCGTATGGCCCGCCATGAATCGACCGTCGTTATCTTCGGCGTACATCGCAAAGAACAGGCCCCATTGTTTGAGCCTGTTTAGGCACGCAACGCCTCCGGCCTGTCCCCTTACCCGCTGTAAAGCCGGCATCAATATCGCCATCAATAGTGCAATAATAGCAATGACTACCAAAAGCTCTATCAGGGTAAATCCTTTTTGTCTGTTCATAATGACACCGTTATTCCTGTACAAGAAGAATCTAAAACCATCCTAATTCTTTTAGTATCTGAAAGTCAAAAGAAATGTTTCCCGTTTCGCCTTGCATTTGCGAATTTCAACTTCACAGTCAATCTATTTGAGGCGAGCAGATGGAGCACTACTAAACTTACTTGCTTTTATCATCCAGCCAATGGAAAGCCATAATGCAAAAGTCCAGGTAGTCAACTTTGCAATCGCCATTTATGTCGCCGGCGATGATTGTTTCACAGGGCGGCTTACCGAAGTATGACTTGCTGGCCTCGGATGTGCCGCCGAACGCTCCGATATTGATTATGCCGCCATTGGGAAATGGCTCAAACCCGATGGCAGTGCTCATATCTCCTGCATCAATACACGGGCTTGTGATGTCGTCTCTGACCCAGCTCTGCGTAGCCGGTTCCCAGCGGCCGGCCTGTGATTTCAGGTGATAATCGCTGCTGCCCGGGTTAACGAATTTAGGGTCGGCATTAATATTGCCCTGTCCCCAGGTAAGAGTCGAATGGGTCCCGGACACTGATACGCTGTTCCGGCCGCCTTCAATGTTGCAGTATTTGATGTTTATGTGAGAGCCGCGGTCTTCGATTTGTTTATTTGAACTGTCTGCCAGCGTGACCGGTTGCGGACAATCCCAAATAACACAGTTAATCAACGTTGCCCATCCGCCACCCGGATTCAGGCTATATGGAGGGTCCCACCTGCCCAGGTCGAAAAGCCTGATGCCCCTGCCGCAATTGACAATCGTGTTGTTCACCAGGAGTGCCTGGCACGAATTTTCCACCGCGATGCCGGCGCTACTACAGCTATAGATTAAGTTGTTTATCATAATAGGAAAGCTCCTGTCCCGTAGAACGACGCCGTGGTCGTCGCTCCCAGCGATAACGTTTCCAATAATTACCGCCGAACATTTGGTGGGATTTATCATATCATCATGTTCGGGATTCAAGAACAGGTTGTTTTGTATAAGAGGAGGTGGAGTGCTCTCTCCGTACAAATCAACGTCGTCGTTATCGCCTCGCTTTCCTGTAAAAAAACAGTCCTCAACTAACACATAGGAATATCTGGTATGAACGGCCTGCCCGATTGAAAGAAACCGACTACCTCTAATATGCGCTGTTGCTTTCCCGGGGTGGTCCTGGTCATCCGATATAACAGCTACGGCATCTCCCTGGGCATTGGCACTTTCGTCAGGAAGTTTCTGAAAGGTGCACTTTTCTATATCGACGTGACTTGCCAGGACAACGACTGCTTCGTGATATGTCCTCGGCCCCTGCTCGTAATAGTCCTGGTGCTGACCTTCGCTATCGGCATACTCGATAACACAGTGCTCAAGACGGCTATCTGCTGCCTCTACAAACACAATCTGTTTCCACTTGCCATTACGGTAGTGTGTAAAGCGAATTGGCTCGGTTTCGTTCCCAATAGAAAGGAGCTGTCCATAAACGATGAGCGTCACTGCGTTTTTCATCAAAACCACCGTTCCAGGCTCAATATTCAAAACTTTACCGCTGGGAACAATAACGGTATCTTCAAGAATACAGGTACCGGACCATGTAGTATCCTGGGTCAGCTCATCGACGATAAGATTCGCAGCTTGAGCATACTTGAAATCTTTGGATTCTGAATCCAGAACATTGGTTTCTGTATCGAGGGCCTCTACAGTTGTGGTGTTCAGGCCGTTGGTGTCTTCATCGACGTATATGGTTTTTCCCAAAGCAACCGTGCTTGCAATACCAGTTGCTAAAAGTATCATTGCCAATGTAAGAATTGATTGCCGTTTCATTCCGGCTCCTCCATTAGTGTTTTGTAACTTCTCACAGTTAATATCATTGTATCGTTTTCAAGCTGTAAGTCAAGAAAAAACGAAGGAAATTTGTGTGATTTGAGGCTAACCTTGCGTTATTAAAGCAATCCCGGATGGCACCCTCAAATTTGTTTATTCTCACCGGGTTTCAAAAAATTGTTTGTGTTACAATATGTTTTATATTATAATATCTAAATCTATTCGGGGCGTGGCGCAGTTTGGTAGCGCGCATGACTGGGGGTCATGAGGTCGCTGGTTCAAGTCCAGTCGCCCCGATTACAATAATTTCCTCTACTGCTCGTCGGGCATACCTTTCCGTTTGCTTAGAATAGCAAAACCTAATATTGCCAATAAAACTACAGCCGATGTGTATTTAACAATATCTGGGAGCATCCAGCCTGGTCGAGTGGCTATTTCAATGTCGATGCCGGCGGCAATGTAGTCAAGCAAGACACCGCCCAACAGAGCGCAGCCTGCCACCGTAGCCAGATATGTAATTGCTGTTGCCCTGCCTAAAGCTTTCCAGATTGTTATAAATGAGGCGGCGTTTGTGGCCGGGCCGGTCATAAGAAAAACCAACGCTGCGCCAGGGGTTAGGCCTTTCAATATCAGCGCTGCTGCTACCGGCACCGAAGCCGTTGCGCATACATAGACCGGTATGCCTAAAAACATCATTACCACCATTGCGAAAATCCCGGTGCCAAGTTTTTCCGCAAAGTAGCCATCCGGCACTAAGGCGGAAATAAAGGCAGCTATAATAAGTCCTGCCAGCATTGCCTTGCCAATATCTCGCGGAAGCGTGACAAAGCCGTATTTTAATCCTTTGATAATCTTGTTTTTCTTGTTACTTTCCGCACAACACTCATCTTTACACTCTGGTTGCGGGCGGTCTGCATTATTTTTGTCCCGATTAAACACATCGACCAATGTGCCGCCGAGGATGCCGGTAACGAATGCAGCCAAAGGCCTGAAAATGGCAAAGACAGGGCCAAGAAGACTTAATGTTACGAAGATACTATCAACGCCGGTTTGGGGCGTGGACAGTAAAAATGATATTGTGGCTCCTTTGCTTGCTCCGTGTTTGTGCAGGGATATTGAAACCGGAATAACGCCGCACGAGCACAAAGGCAGCGGCACACCAACAATTGACGCTTTAACCAGTGGCCATACCCCCCTGCCGCCCAGATGCCTTTCAACAAGGGGTTGTGATACGAGCACAGAAAGGATGCCCGCCACAAAAAAGCCAAACAGCAGATAGGGTGACATCTCGGCTGCGGTGCCCCAAAAATCTATGATTACCGACTTGGCAAAATCGACCATTATATACCCCCTATTGAGCTGCTGACTTTCTACTGTTTCAGTCCCCGCTCCAGGTCTTTAATTATATCTTCAACATCCTCAATTCCAACGGCAAGCCTGAAAAGTGTATCAGTGATTCCCAGCTCATAGCGTTCTTTTCTCGTATAGTCGTAATAACTTACTAACGCGGGGTGCGTTATCAGTGTTTCAACACCGCCCAGGCTCGGCCCAATGTAGCACAGCTTCAGGGCATCCAGGAACCGTTTTGCGGTATTGAGGTTGCCCTTTGTTTCAAATGTAACAACTCCCCCGCCACCGGCCATCTGTTTTCTTGCTACTTCATAATGACTGTGGCTTTTAAGGAAAGGATAATAGACTTTTTTTATACGCGGATGATTTTCAAGAAATTCTGCAACTTTTAGAGCGGTTTGGTTTTGCTTTTCTACACGTAATGGAAATGTTTTAAGGCCTCGCAGGAGGAGATAACAGCAATGCGGGTCAATGAGGCCGCCCATTGACTTATGCAGGTTGCGTATCTTATCAACCAGCTCTTTCTTTCCAAGCACGGCGCCGGCCAAGATGTCATTATGGCCTCCGAGATACTTTGTCGCGCTCTGCAGGACAAGGTCCATCCCGAATTCGATGGGTCTTTGGTTCAACGGAGTGGCAAATGTACTATCTATCAGGGTCAGGACATTATATTTGTCCGCAATCTTTTTGATTTTAACAAGGTCAAAAATATTCAGGTAAGGATTGGTCGGCGATTCAGAAAATATAAAACGGGTGTTCTTTTGGACGGCTTTCTCAAGAACTTTGTAATCTCCGAATGGGACAATGGTGCACTCAACGCCGAATTGTTTCAAGTAAGACCGGCAAAACTCGAGGGTCTTTTTGTAGCTGTCATCTGTGATGACAATATGGTCACCCGACTGAATCAAAGTAAGAATGGTCGTGGTTATTGCACTCATCCCGGAGGAAAAAACAACACAGTCTTCAGCACCTTCGAGGTTGGCGAGACGCTTTTCGGCGATTTTTGCAGTTGGATTACCATATCTGCCATACTCAAAGTGTTCTTTTCCCTTCCTGGTGTAATCTTCGATGTGCTTGCTGTTACGAAACGTAAATGTAGAAGTCTGAATAATAGGCGTTGTTATCGAATCAGCATATTTTCTTCTCGGTTCGCCGGCATGTATTGCTCTGGTGGACAAGGACATACCTTTTTCGGCAATCTTGTTTTTTGGGGAGGATTTAGCCATTATTGTCCATTCCTTACTCAATTAACAACTGCCATTTATACATCGGGCATAAGATTTCTATTGTTTCAGTTTGACTGACATTACCCTGTAAATCAATTCTAACATCTTCGAAGCTCATTTCAATTTTGTTTTTAGAAATAGCCGCATCCATCACATTTTTCGTCATCTATTTTTATAATGTTTCGCAGTACCATCTCGAGCTACTTTCTAACTCAGCATTTTAGCCAAATCTTCATCGGGATTGCCAATCGGCTTTATATTGAATTTCTCTACGAGAACATTCAGAACATTTTCGCTAAGAAACGCCGGCAGACTCGGACCAAGTCGTATGTTATTTATCCCCAAATGCAGCAGCGCCAGCAGAATTGCTACCGCTTTCTGCTCATACCATGAGACTACGAGTGAAAGAGGCAAATCGTTCACACCGCAATCAAAGGCCTCGGCGAGCGCAGTTGCAATCTTGATGACTGAATAGCAGTCATTGCATTGCCCCATATCAACCAGACGGGGAATTCCATCAATATCACCATAATCACGTGCATTCAATCGGTACTTTCCGCAGGCCGCCGTCAATATCACGCAATCATCCGGAACCTTCTCAGCAAGCTCGGTAAAGTAATTGCGTCCGGGCTTGGCACCGTCACAGCCGCCTATAAAGAAGAAGTGTCGAATTTTGCCTGCCTTTACGGCTTCGATAATCTTGTCTGCCAATCCGAGAACAGCCGTATAATGGAATCCCGTGCTTAGTGTTCCCTGGGGATTCTCCGGAAGCGACGGCTGGGACAAGCCCTTTTCAATCACCTCACTGAAATCCCTGTTTTTGATGTGCTTAACACCTGAGACGCCGGCTATCCCGCACGTAAACATCCGGTCTTTGTAAGAATCCTTCGGTATCATAACACAGTTTGTCGTAACTAAAATTGCACCGCTGAACTGGTCGAATTCTTTTTTCTGATTCTGCCAGGCCGTACCGTAGTTACCAACAAGATGTTTGAACTTCCTGAGCTCCGGATAACCGTGAGCGGGCAGCATTTCACCGTGAGTGTAAACGTTAATGCCTTTACTCTCAGTCTGCTTTAACAACTCATAAAGGTCAAGCAGGTCATGCCCTGTAACGACGATTCCCGGCCCGGCCTTCGTGCCGGTCGGTACCGTTGCGGGTGTCGGATTACCAAAGGTTGATGTGTGTGCATTGTTAAGCATTTCCATCACACGAAGATTCATCTCGCCGGCTTTTAGCAACAACTCAAGATATCGATTGAGATCAAAGTCCACATTTGTTAGCGTTGCAAACATTGCTTCGTGCATAAATGCGTCCACTTCTTCATCTTTTTGCCCCAGCTCTCGCGCGTGATACGCATAAGCAGCTATCCCTTTTAGCCCGAATATGAGCGTATCCTGCAAGCTCTGAATGTCCTGGTCCTTGCCACAAACTCCGACTTTGGTACATCCCGTACCACCTGCTGTCTGTTCACATTGATAACAAAACATAATTTTCCTTTCATTTTTCCGATTGTTCTTTTTACTTTAACTTTTTACAAACAACTCTGCTGCTATCCGACGACCCTCGTCGGTCTTGAATGTTTTATCAATAATCTCCTGCAGTTTCTCATTGCTCGCATTGGCAAATTCCGTTGGGATATTAACGAGCTGGTCTGCGTCCCAAACAATCCTGAACTCAATCGTATCGATGTCTTTGGCACTGTGATGTTTAGCGATAATCCTGCATATATGCTCGATAGCTTCAGCCGGAATATCGTATCTTTTCAGAATCTCCTCAGCAATTTGTGGGCCTTCAATCTCCTGATACTTGCCGGCTGACGAGCCGTACTTGCGTTCGGCCTCTTGAATTCCGATATCGTGCAAAATCGCTGCCGCCCTGACAATCAGCGGGTCGCCGCCTTCGACATTCTGTATCTGCTCGGCATAATCCAGGACGGCAAGCGCATGCTCAATGCGTTTCCGGTCATCGCCAAAAACATTTTTCATATCCTCTATCAACTTTTCCCGCATAATCTTCAAGTTCTTTACGACGTTAACTCCCAGGCACTGCTCGGCGTATTGACACCATTCGGCGCAGCCGAGGTCTATCTTCGGATTAACGACCATTTGTTTGCACTTGCGGCATTTTAGCTTCGGCTCATCCTTGAAAAACTCGACATTTTCACCACAGCCGGAACATTGTACTTCAAAAATGTCTTGCGGTTTCCAAAATCTCTGGTCTTGTCCTGGACATCTGAGCATATCTCTGCCTTTACTTATTTCAAATGAATTACACCTTCTTATGCACGAATTATTGTTAGTAACATCTTGAATTTTTCCTGGGCTGTAACTGCATGCGGCACATTGCCCGGCATTATGATAATCTCTCCGGCTGTAACGTGCTTGTCCTGGCCATCTATGGTCAACTGACTGTGCCCATCAAGAACCTGTACGACGGCATCATAAGGTGTCGTATGTTCGCTTAGCTTCTGGCCCTTATCAAAGGCAAACAGCGTGATTGTTCCTGCTGACTTGTCCAGTATTGTTTTACTAACAATCGAATCCTTCGAGTATTCGACCAAATCCGCCAGCTTTTGCACTTTAGCAACACACGCCTTGAGGACACTGGACCTTTCCTTTTGGCAGGTCATATTTTTCTCCTTTTTACTTTCTTTGCTTTTTCTTTTTTGCCTCGGCTATGCTTAAGTTCATCTAATGTAATGTCTTTAAGATAATTTAATATATACTTTTGAAGTTTAACAAGCTTCTCTCTTATCGGGCAATCTTTCTGGCGTGGGCAGACGTCCAGCCCCAATAAACATCTGTTTAAGCTCAATGGCCCCTGAATTGCCTCTATTATTTCCAGCAAATTTATCTTGTCCGGCTTTTTGCTTATGACAAAGCCGCCGTTTGGCCCCATACTGCTTTTCACCAGACCGGCATTATGAAGTTTCTGCATCAGTTTACAGGTAAGCTGGTAGGAAATATCTTCGGCTTGGGCTATTTCTCTTGTTGACACCGGTTCCCGACCATAATGCTCGGCCAGGTTTACCATAGCTCGCAGAGCATAGTCAGTATTTCTCCTCAAAATATCCATATTCAATTTACCTCAATAATTATCAAGTCTTATATAGGACTAATATAGTCCAATATATAGATTGGTTCAACAAAAAAACAAAATATTTTAAAAAAATTATATGTTTAACCTGAGAAAACGCTGTTTCGTGATGTTTATCGAGATTTTAGGCTCTTTCCGTAGCTTAAAAAAACAGGTCTAATCATTCGTGAGTGTTCAATTTTGTCGAAAGAGCCGTCATTTTTTATGCCAAATTTTGACGAAAAAAATAATTCAGGCCGAGTGGTAAAAAATTCCATATCAGTCGCCTATGGCAATTTTTCCATCTGCACTTATGATAATACTCTTTTCGAGGTTTTTGTTGGATATGAATCTGTGCTCATGCTGCACTTTTAAGATTACCAAGTTGTTATCTGCGATTATTTCGATGTTCTGCTCCGGGTTCCTTTCCCTGATGACATTAGCCAACAAGAATGCCTTTTCGAGTCCGTCGCCGGTCTTATAGTTCGCCACTTCATCGGGCTGCGCCAATCGCCTGCCATCGTAAATCGAATCATCTTTCATTTGTTCAAGCCATGCATATATTTCTTTTATCGACATTGCTTTGACCATCTGAATTGAGACGGGGTTACGCTGCACTGCTGCTTTGATAAACGGAACCCAGTTACAGCTTTCCATATCGCGATACGAATAGAAGGCAAGGTCGGCAATGGGATTGCTTTGACGCACTTGTTGCAGATAGTCAATTATTTGTTCTCTATTCTGCTCTACGGATATTTCAATCGGCTCAGCGGGCAGAAAATTCTTGTCCGAAGCTGGCAGCCTGGCTTCGATATGTATAAAATCGGCTAATTCATCCACAAACCACTGGGCATCAGGAATGACCGGCTCAATAAATTTTGTAAAAGCCGTTTTGCCCTCGATGCTTCTAAGGTCGGGCTTTTGCTTTTCAATAAATTCCTCAAGCTCATCGCAGCGAATTCTGTCGGGCAACTGGTACAGGACAAAATCTTCATCCGAAACTTCAGCAAGCAATTTATCGAAGGTCTTGTCGGCTACTCTGTAATTGCTGCTGTGCTCGTAATGGAAAAGGACCTCGGCTTTTAAGAATTGTGCCTGTCCGTGACACTCGCGGCAAACCTGAAAAAATTTCTGATAGTCTCGGTTGGACCGTAGAAAATTTACTAAGATAGAGAGCGATAATTCCACCGATAAATAGGAATCGAGCTTATTCCTAAAATCCTGGTAAAGTTGCCTATTTATTGTTGCATCCTTATACAAACAATGTATATAGCCGGATGAATGGGCCACGATTGTAACGTTTTCGTTTCGCAGTGCCCGCCGGGCCTTGTTGGAAATGGCGGTGCCGTTAAACCACATCGTTTTCGTAACGAGCCTTCTGTTGTTGGTCAAAATTCCATCCTGTATGTCGAAAAAATTTTGCGAATGAAGTGGCGTAAGTATCATATAAATATCTTCCAGCGGGATTGAGCAAACGATGAACGCCGCCGCCGCATAAAGGGCAGCCAGAGATACACATTCACCAGCCGCTGTTCTGTAACCTTCCTTGAGGCGAAAGGCGTTCATCGCCTCGACGGTTTCCGTCTTCCAGTACGGGATAATGTCGCTGTCATATTTATCCAGACCAAAATGTCGGCGGATATCAACGTCAAAATAATACTTATCGCCGTGGTAGCCGAACAGTGCGTTGCTTTTAGCGATGTCGTCAGGTGAAGTAAACTTCTCAAATCGTTTGAACTCTTCGGTCTTACTTGTCAGCCCCCAAGTCTCAAGGTCAAGATTAAAGTCAAACTCGTCCATTATGAACTGCCTGAGCCGCATCAATTTCCGGTAGCTGCTCTTACCCTCAAGTTTCTTGAAACAGTCGAACTGCCGCCACTGCCAGATAATCGGGCTCATAATATTAGCTAAAACCAGGCTGTACATCAGTTCCGGAAAGACAAAGATTTCCATATCCGAAAGCGTTATCGCGGAAGTGTATTTTTCTAATTGTTCCGATTTCATTTTGCGTTTCAACTCTTAACCACTTTTGTCTTCAAGGCTCTCCGGCATCGTTTCAATAAACGTTTTTATATCGTCCCGCACCTTTCTAAAAGTTGCCATAATCTTTTCTTCGCTGCCGGATGCAAAATATGGGTCGTCAAATGGCTTATGAACCATCTTGGCTTTACCATCGAATACAGGACAATTCTGTGCGGCATTATCGCACAATGTTACTACATAATCAAAGTCGATTTCCGAGGATTCGTCAACGTGCTTGGATTGGTGCATCGAGATGTCCACCCCCGCCTCGGCCATCGCTCTTATTGCCCAGGAACTGACACCGATGGGGCGAATCCCTGCGGAGTACGCATCAATGACGTTACCTTTTAAGTGTCTGGCCCAGCCTTCTGCAATCTGGCTTCGACACGAATTACCGGTACAAATGAATAATACCTTTATCTTTTCTTTAGTTTCCGACATAATTGTTTCATATCCGCTTGTCAAATTATCTCCTAATACAGAATCCAAACAGCTCACAGCCTTCACACTTCGGGTTAAAGCTGCCGTTACAGTTTTCTACAATTCCAATCCTGCTCAATGCAAAATCATATTTGACCGGGTCGGCCGGCTCAATTTCAGCGAAGCCTTCTGTTATTTTTACTGCTGTTTGTAAAGAAACGACTTTTTGGTCGTAGAATCCTAAAATCTTACACAGTCTACCCATATGCACATCAACCGGCACAATAAGCTTGGCCTTGTCAATCGATTTCCACAGCCCCGTATCGACATCATCATCGCGGACCATCCAACGCAGAAAAAGATTCAGACGTTTGCAGGGACTGCCCTTAGTTGGATTGACTAACAAATACTTCAAGCCTCGGCTTATATTTCCATTGTGCTCAGCAGCATACATGTCAAGAAGTGAATTGCAGAACTTCGACAATGCCGGAACGATATTTATATCACGTGGACTGTAGCCCTGAATAAAAAACTCCTCGATGCCGGCATATCGGTTCAGGACTTTCTTCAACAACATCAGTAAATCCGAGATGTCCTGGTTCGTTGTGAAACGATGTTTGAAACCTTTTAGGCTTCTTTGCTCAGCTTTACCAAAGCCTTTTATAAACGCATACGGACTGTCACCCATACGCTCGAACAGGTTGGTCAGGCTTTTTTGAATCTGTTCGACCCGGCCATAGGCAAGGTCTGCCGCCAAGAAGGCGGCAACCTCCATATCAGAGGGCTTATCATATCGATACACAAACTGCAGCGGGTCCGGCTTTATCAAATAACGATGGTTATACTTGTGGTAGAGTTTTTCCAGTACATCCTTTGTTGTAACAAGCCGTTTAATCACCAGGCATTGCTGACTTGAATTCATCATATTCCAAATGTTTCTGCTATCTAAACAAACAAGAGCAAACTCAAAGCCATAACTGCCATACCTGCGACTAATCCATAGGCTGCCAGATGAGGCTGGCCGTATTCTCTCGCAGTAGGCAGGAGCTCATCGAGCGAGACAAATACCATTATGCCTGCTACTGAGGAAAAGAGTATACCGAATACTACATCGTTAAAGAATGGAACCAGAATGGCATAGCCAATTAACGCACCGACCGGTTCAGATAATCCTGATAGAAACGAGTAAACGAATGCCTTTTTTCTGTTGTTTGTTGCGTAGAATATGGGAATTGAGACAGCAACACCTTCAGGAATGTTATGTATCGCTATGGCAACAGCTATTGCTATTCCGAGCTTCGTATCTTTGAGGGCACTTACAAAAGTAGCGAGTCCTTCCGGGAAATTATGTATTGCGATTGCCAGTGCCGTAAATAAACCCATTCGATATAGTTTCTTGAACCTGGCGGCAGATCCAGGTTCATCCATTTCCTCTGTTCTGTGAACTTCATGTGGATTTTCAAACGAGGGTACAAGCTTGTCTATAACACCGATAAAAACAATCCCACCAAAAAAAGCCAGAACTGTAGCCCAATAACCGCCGACCTGACCTAACTCGACAACAAGGCTGTCTTTTGCTTTGGGAAATATCTCAACAAATGAAATGTATATCATCACGCCTGCCGAGAAACCAAGGGCTGTAGAAAGGAACTTAGTGTTAGTTCGCCTGGCAAAAAATGCCAAGGCACTGCCAAAACCTGTTGATAGGCCGGCAAATAGTGTTAACCCAAACGCTATTGATGCGCTTTGAAGTTCCATTATATTATTGATTTATCCCTGCTTCTAAAAGCTTTTTCCATCTGTTGATATGTCCATCTTCATCGGCCTGGTCCTTTTCAATGACCTTACGTGTCTCTTCGTCCCAGTCGATTGTCTCGAGAAGTTCAGTATAGTGGTGGACAGCTTTTGTCTCAACCCAGATGCCTGTTTTGAGAATTGCCTTTCTGCCCATCAGGCGAGAAGCAAAGCCAAACGCAAAGCCAACAAACCAGTATGCCAATCTGATTATGCCGGGCTTGAAACCGTATTCGTAAAGCTTTACCTGATAATCCTGGTAATGCGTCATCTCGTTACACATAGCGGCTATCAATTGACGATTGAATTCGCAACTCTCTCTGGTAATCTGGAACCTGTAGATGGTCGTTGCCATAAGCTCCAGCGTATGCAATGTCAGGAGCCCTTTTCTTATAGACTCTAATCTGGCAGATTCCATCCCCTGGCCTCTCATCTTGAAATCCTCACTGTTCA
>CAYUFX010000021.1:0-19684 GCA_964444135.1 uncultured Pirellulales bacterium
CTGACTCTAAATTCATCGCTTCCAGCCAAACCTGCCTCAAAAATGGGTCATCGCGGGTCAGATTTTCCAGTTGAATTGCGTACCAAAGTAATATAGAATGAAGGAATCGAATTGATAAAGGAGAAAATCCATGAGTAAGCCGCGAGCATTCACTCTTATAGAGCTTCTCGTTGTTATTGCAATCATTGCCGTCCTAATGGGGATATTGATGCCGGCGCTCAAGAAAGCGAGAAACCAGGCCCAGAGCTCAGCCTGTCAGGGAAACCTCAAAAATTATGGGCTCGCGGTACAAATGTACGCACACGACTATGATGACAACTTCTGCCACCCTGCCAGTTGCTATTTCTCCCAGCTCGAGCCGTACCCAGGGGAGGGGGGCGACCGGTGGAAACGCTGGTGCAATGGAAATGTGTATCTGAGGGAGCATCCGGAATATGCCAGCGAGTTTTTTAAATATCTGTCCGAAGCGAGGGCGCTCATCTGCCCGACGTTTAAGCGCCTGGCCAAGAGCACACGTTTTCACTCGGACTTCGCGGATGAGAGCGACGGCGTTGAAAACTATATGCCCTGGTACAATTACAGCATGAATGCCTATCTTGGCATGAAGGACGGTAAGTGGGGCGTGCTCAAGACCTTGAACGTGAAGGGCCCGGCACAGATATTTACCTTTGCCGACGAGGGCTGCCTGGTAAAGCCGGGCTATTTCTATCAGGGACTCAACGACACCGCCCTGTATCCGGTCTGGCCGACGAGTGAAGCCCCAAGCTGGGTTGAGCGGGCCGGCGGCAACAAATGGAACGTTAGACCAGGTCCTGCCTCTGAGGGTGGTATGGGTGAGTTCACTGACGCTATCGCAGGCTTCCACAATGCGCCCACAGCGGACCCTGTGGGAGGCAAGGGCAACGTTTCTTTTCTTGATGGCCATGTAGGAGCCCACCCCACAGAGGAGTCATTCGCCCTGGCCTGGCCTTATTAGAGCCGCTATTAGTTGTGCAAAACATTATTTCTCCTGTCTAAAACGGAACTCAGCTAACAAATACAAATTCCTATACTATCAAGTAATCGTGATTTGATTTAATTATTGAGGATTACCAAAATGAAACAACCACCATTGGCCAACGCAGAATTGGCAGTTATGAATCTGCTTTGGCAGAACGGTCGCTTGACTGCTCGCCAAATACGCGAGCAACTCTATCCTGACGCGACCAAACCGCAGCACGGAACGGTCCAGAGACTACTGCAACGTCTGGAAGATAAGGGATATGTCGAGCGTGACCGCAGTTTGTTCGTCCATTTGTTCTCGGCTGCGATCTCTTGCCAAACCTATGCGGGCAGGCAATTGGAATCACTCGCGGACAAACTGACAGCAGGTTCGTTCGCACCGCTGATTACGCATCTCGTCGAGGAGAAAAGATCTCCCGCCAAGAGATTAACCGAATCCGGGCCATCCTTGACGGGCAGGTAGACGAGGGAAACAAAGATGACTTCTGCCTTTAGAAAATAAAACAAAGGAGAAAAAAACGAAAACAAAATACATAGACAATTTGATTGAAGATATTATATTTACCAGAATGAAGAGTGGTGTAATAAAAGTTGGTTTACTTTCTTTAGTTGGAACAATGATTGGTGTGGGTGTGCATGGTTGCAAAGAGTCCAAAGACTATTACAATCGGGGGGTTGCCCGTTTCAAGAAAGGCGAAACTGACCGTGCAATCTCAGACTTCACTAAGGCCATTAAGAAGAGGCCAAGGTATGGTATGGCTTACTACTATCGGGCGATGGCGTACAGTCGTAAAAAAGAATATGACCAGGCCATCGCAGACTACACCAAGGCCATTGAGATAGACCCGCAACGTTTTGCTGTTGCCTACGCTGAGCGTGCCCTCATCTACTATGTTAAAAAGGAATATGACAAGGCGTGGGAGGATGTCCATAAGGCCCAGAGTCTGGTGCAGGAAGTTCGGTTTCTTGAGATTCTTCGAAAAGCTTCAGGAAGAAAAAAGTGAATTAGGGTAAGCCAATCTCAACCTGGCACATGAAAAGGAGGCTGTGAAGGCAGGCGAGCTGACCGAAAAGGAAGCCGAATCCATGATGGAAGACCTCAAGAAGCGCGCGGACATTTCTATGAAGGGTGAAGACAAGGAATATGACGCCGTCATCGCGCGAATCCGAGCTGCGGTCGCGGAAGGAAAGATGACCCGAGAGCAAGCCGCCGGCAGGGTCCGCTGCATACTGAAAAATAGCTGCAGCAATCCGCGGACTGGTGCATTGTGGGCTTTGACAGTGAGTGTCGTGGCGGCATTTTTCGCCGTCGGGGTAGCCTGTGCACAAACTCGGCCCGCAAAACCAGAAGCTGAGGCCCAGTGCCAAGACACATCCACTAAGTCACTGCGCGAAGCTGCGACTAATGCGGCCCTTTTCTTAGAAAGTGGCTCGGCTGCGGCCACGACCAAAGTCCTGCTCTTTCCGAAGGACCAGTCGGTTGGCGTAGTCTATATTCAGGATGAGGACCTTTTCATACCGGAGACGGTCAAGGGTTTTCACTCGGGGTATGACTATGCAGAGCGTGAAAACTTCTGTCCTGCCAGAGGCGAGGTCCACGTTCCGGCCGGAAAACGCGTTATCCTGACTATCAGGGGAGTAGGGGCGACCCCGGAGCGCTGCCGGACGGCCCTGGAGTCACTCGGTCCGAACGATCTTTACGGCCTGGAATTTTTCTTTTTATCCCCGACCCGTATCGAGGACGACCTGATGGCCCTCATTGCCCGGCTGACAGGGCTAAAAAGACTGAGTTTGAGCGGCGTGCAAGTGACCCCAAGGGGCTTGACGCTGGTTGCTCAGCTTCCTCAACTGGAGCAGCTTTCCACGCCCAAGGGAATGTCTGATGCGGGGATGGCCGAGATGGCGAAAATCCAGTCCCTCAAGAACCTTGATGTGTTCCATGACCGGATGACCGACGAGGGACTGAGGTCGCTGGGCAAATTGACATCACTGGAGGTTCTGGAATTGTACGGCAATCCTAAGATGACCGATGAAGGACTGAGGGCCCTGATACAGTTACGTTCACTGAAGCATTTACGTCTGGGTAAGGAGGGGCCTTTCACGAACCGCGGTATGGTGCATCTGGCGGCGATACCCTCGCTGAAGGTGCTATGGCTTGATACCCACAGTGTAACTGATGGAGGATTGCGTCGGCTCGCTCAGAGCCGGTCGTTGGAGAGACTCTATGTGCACTGGCTGGACAAGATTACGGATCACGGACTCGCCTATCTGAAGAGCATGCCCCAGCTCAAGGGTCTTGACGTTACCTCTGCCAGGCTCACGGATGCGGGGCTGGCCCACATAGCGGCCATGCCTAATATCGACCATCTGAATCTCCCGAATTTCGGACTCACCGACGCCGGGATAGGCCATTTGGCAAAGCTCGACAGAATGAAGTACCTTTGGGTCAGTTGTGCCGACAATTCACCACTGACCAACACATCGCTAATGGCGATTTGCCAAATGCCCGAACTCGAAGAACTGCATATTGGAGGGACCGGATTCACGAACGAGGGTATCGAATTGCTCCAGAATCTTAGGAACCTCTCAACTCTGCATATTGCTTTCTGGTCCGGATTGAACAACGAGACACTTAAGCTGCTTGCCATGCTGCCGAAGCTGCGGGATCTCTCGTGGTTTTCCTCCGATAACGTGACAATGTCAGGATTGAATGCTTTGAACCGGCTTTCCGGTTTGGAGAGTCTATCCGTTTACGATATTCGTCAGGATGACGGGGGACTGGACCTCTCCGGCCTTAAGAAACTCAGACGCTTGAGAATTATGATGCGGCATCAAACAACCAGAGTCGGTAACGAGGTCGTGTTTAACTGGAACGCGTACCACGACAGCGACCTGACGTCTTTGTCGGGATTGACAAACCTGGAGGACCTCAGTCTCGCCGGTCCCGGCATCGGAGATGCCGGCCTCAAACACCTCGCCTTGCTGACAAACCTGAAGTACTTTGAGATAGGGGGTGGCGCCAATTTGACTGCCGATGGATTAAGACACCTGGCCGATATGCGCAGGCTCGACAGCCTTTTCATAGGTGACAGCCGGATAACGGAACGGGGGCTTGCACATCTGTATCCCCTGAAAAGCCTGCATATAATTAGAATTAAATCGGCCTTACCGGTTAGTGGAAAGGCCATCGTCCGTCTAAGGACCGAACTGCCTCATCTCCAGGCCCTCGATATCTCCCGGCCCAAACCACCGCCAAGAAGGCCCCTGACTTCAAGACCGAGAGCCAGGCCGTAAGGCCAGCCCTGCTAAATAAAGTTCCACACGAGGCCTTTTGAGGCTGACGAAATATACAGGGAGAGACGAAATCGTCGAACTTCTGTGCAAGCACGGGGCGAAAGAGTAACTGGTTAATTGGTGATTGGTTAATTGGTTAATTGACTACTCACTACTTACCATTTACCTACTCACCATTTTTAGGAGTATCAAGCATCGAGGCACGAATCAGAGACTAATCGCTTTGGTTAGTTATTTGTGGTGTTTGTTCAGCCATCCGTCTTTGCGTAAAATTGTTTTTCAAAAAACGAGCAGCTATCTCAGGTCAAATTTCTTCTTGAAGAAACTCAGAGACTCCATTTCGGCATAAGGCAAATAGAGGAACGAACTATAATGACCCGAAAAAAGATAAATCACTTCCGGTTTGCCAATAGCTTCCCACAATTTGTCGCCACACTTTCTCGGAACAACTCTATCAAACGCCGCAATATACATTAAGACATTTCTGGCATCTATATACTCGGCCAATTTGAGGGGGTCTGTTGTCACCTTGTCTGATAATTCAGCATGTATGGTTTCAGAGGAGATTCCCCTTTCCATAAATTCTTTGATGTAGTCTTTCAAGTCTTTCTCTCTGGAAAGAAGAGCTATATCTGCAATACTGCCACCAGCAAGACCTAATACACTGCACTTCAATCTTTCATCTACTCCTGATACCAAGCTTGCCTTTATGCCGCCGAGGCTTAAACCTAAACAGCCAAGTCTATTTTCATCAACTTCTTGTCTTTCGACTAAGTAGTCCAGCGCTTGTCTGTTATCCAAAACTGTTTGTCTAAAGTAATCTTCAACCTCTTCTGCACTATCGGCATCCTCCAGCTTAACCTCCCTATTATGTACAACAGCACAATTGAAACCGTTGGATGCGAAAAGGCGGGCAAAACCTTTAACAGAAAAATCCACTCCACCGGATATTGGCAGAATAAGCACGGTAGGAAATTTTCCGTGCTTCTTTTGCATGTAGTAGTCAATTTTTATATTCTCTGTTCCGAAGACATTCAGTGCCGAAGGGAACTCTATTCTCTCGATAACATACCGTTTCCTTTCATCAATTTTCTCAACTTCAGCTTCAATAGTACGCCTGGGGTAGCTGTAATACTTCAGCATCTCTGCACTTCTCTTGCCCGGACCAACATAAGCCGGGTCACATCTGTAATGCGCACACGAAGAGAACAATATTAGACCGAAGGCCAAAATTGACTCGAACAGCACTCCACAGAATGGCTTGCGCCATTTGAGACTTGCATAACCTTTTGACTTCGTGACAACTGTGTGTTCCAATTCTGACATACGGCAAAAGCCCTCCTGATTTTTAGATAGCGATTTCTCCGAAAGGAGTCCCGAGGACCAAACGTTTCACATAAGTTTTGAACTAAGCACACATTATTTATACCACTCTACCTGTAATTTGACAATGCTGAGAAATAATGATTTTTCGAGAGTGGGCTTGCCCGAACAGCAGGCATTCTTCTTTACCCCTTCTCCGATATAGAACGACCGTTGTGAATTACTGGACTTGAAGACATATTTATGATATGCTTCTGATAGCTTAAGAACGGCCCAATTGGGAATAGAGTTATTAACAGCGGTTAGCTGTCAAAGCGATTTGAATAAGGAGGCTTAAAATGACCACTCAAAATACTAAAAATGTAAAAAAGCAAAATTTCACACGCCGAAAATTCTTAACGACAGGTTGTATGGCCCTGTCCGGCGCAGGAATCGGCTTAGGGGCGCAGAGGCTCCTGGGTAAAGAAAACCCAAAACCGATAACGGTGCCGAACATCGAACCTGGATATGTCGGCCCTCAATTCTTCGATGAACGTGAAGAGCAAGCACTGTTAGAGGTATTGGAATCCCGTTCTCCTTTCCGTTTTTGGGGGCAGGGTAAACCGACAAAGGTATTACGCTTTGAAGAAAATTTTGCAAAATATACGGGTACCCGCTTTGCGCTGGGCGTGAGCTCGGGCACGGCGGCTCTGGATTGCGCGGTGGCGGGCCTCGGTATCGGGCCGGGCGATGAGGTAATCGTTCCGGCTTACACCTGGTGGTCGGACTATACTTGTGTGGTCCACGCGGGGGCCTTGCCGGTCTTTGCCGACATTGACCGCACCTTTAATCTCGATCCCAGAGACTTCGAACGAAAGATCACTCCTCGCACCAAGGCCGTAATTGCCGTCCACTTGCTCGGCGGGCCCTGTGATATGGACCCGATAATGGAGACCGCTCGTAAAAACAGTGTGGCGGTCTTAGAGGATTGCGCGCAATGCATTGGAGGTTCTTATCAAGGAAAGAAACTTGGGACCATTGGTGATGTGAGTATTTATAGTTTTCAGGTCAACAAAATTATTACCTCTGGGGAGGGCGGTGCTCTGGCAACGAGCGACCCGGTCATTTACGAACGCGCGGCGCGCTTCCACCACATGGGCTTAATACACAGGGTCTTCCTTGACCGTTCAGGGCCCAGCCAGGTGCAAACCTTCGCGGGGGAGAACTTCAGGATGAATGAGTTTACGGGAGCTGTGCTCGGGGCGCAACTGACCAAACTCGACTTAATGGTCGCTCAACTGCGCTGCAATGCAGAGGCCATCTATAATGGCATTAAAAACCTCGCCGGCATTCGCTTCCGTCACCGCCCAGACCCGGAAGGTGATATTGGTTACGGCGTCTATTTCGAGATGAAAGATAAAGCAGAGCGCGACCGTTGCATTCGGGAGTTGAGTAAACGAAGGGTCCCGGCGTCCACGCTAACGGGCTCGGTTCTACTGCCCGTGCATGAATCCGTGATGAACAAACGAACGCGGCATCCCGACTGGCCGTCGTTTAACAGCCCGGAAGGGAAGAAAATCCAATATGGCCCAGACAGCTGCCGACAAACGTTGGATATCTTCGACCGTTTCGTCCAGGTCCGCGTCGGCGCGAAATACACTCAGCGAATAAACGACTATATCATCGATGCCATCCGCCAGGTCTATAAGTCTCTGGTATAATCTTCTGCGAGAAACCAAGCACAGCAGGTTTTCAAAGAAACCATCGTGTTGACGATAGTAGTCACAATGATTACGAATGGACTACAAGGCTTGAGATTTCAATCAATAATGTTATAATGCCAGGCTACGGCGGGCCTCCTGCTCTGGCGAAGCGCTTCGCAGAGACGAGTCACCCGGATGAGTTGTGTCATTAGAGAAGTCTGCATAAATAATTGAATATAAAGGGGTCTTGCAAATTGAAACGCTATCTTGCAATAAAGTCGTGGGTATCGATGCTGCTGGCTATTTACCTGTTGGCCTGCCCAGCAGAAGCAAATGAGAATGATGTAATGGCGCAGGCCAAAGAGATTCTCGATACGAGCGGCGTGCAAGGTGGTATCGTGGTCCACCTTGGTTGTGGTGACGGGAAGTTGACGGCGGCCCTGCGCATCAGTGATTCCTATACGGTTCATGGACTCGAAGCAGACCCAGCCAAGGTTGCCGAGGCAAGAAACTATATCCAGGCGAAGGGTTTCTACGGGCCCGTCTCTGTTGAACGGTATTCGGGGTCGGTACTTCCGTACACGGATAATCTAATCAACTTGATTGTTGTGCAGTCCACTTGGGGACGCCTTTCGGCGGATGCTGGTAAGGTTTCCAGAGGCGAGGTGATGCGAGTTCTGGCTCCCGGAGGAGCGGCCTGTATTCAGCACAACGGCAGGTGGGAAAAGATCGTCAAAGCCTGGCCCGACAATATTGACCAATGGAGTCATTTCTTACATGACGCAAGCAACAACGCGGTTGCCAAGGATTCTGTTGTTGGGCCACCTCGAAGTCTCCAGTGGGTTGCACCGCCGCTGTGGCTTAGAAGCCATGAAACACCATCGGGGATTCAGTCGCCCGTCTCGGCCGGCGGCCGACTGTTTTACTTCTTCGACGAAGGGCTTATCGGCATCACTGACGAGCGTCTGCCAGACCGTTGGTCAATTGTTTGCCGAGACGCTTTCAATGGCAAGCTGCTTTGGGAGCGGCCCCTCGATACCTGGGGCTGGCGCGAGTGGAGCCTGGAACGATACCAGGGAAAAGACTGGACGACGTTGCGTGGTGCCCGAACCGATGTGCCCGACGAGAACCAGCGTCGAATTGTGGCCGATGGCGAGAGGCTCTACACAACACTCGCATACCGGGCTCCAATGTCGATCCTGGATGCGGCCACGGGGGATATCATTGCTACGGTCGAAGCAACACGGGGCACCAGTGAGATTCTGGTCAGTGACGGTATCGCCGTTGCTTATACTCGACAGATACAGGGCAGCGCTGCCCGGCGCAGGGGGGCAAAGGAAGAATCCCGAGCATCGCTTTTCGCTGTCCACGGCCGGACGGGAGATGTGCTCTGGGACAAGCTGATAAGCCTAATTCGCCCTCTTGCGTTAGCGATTGATAACGGACGTATCATCTATCTTAGTGGAAAAGATTTGGTTGCACTGGATTTAAAGGAGGGCCGTCAGATATGGAAAGTTCAACCAAAGTGGACTGCACTGAGAACCCTGCTTACCGTCGATGATGTTATTGTCATGCAGGGTGGGAAGTTCGCCGCTGCTTATGATGCAACGGACGGCAGGCTGCTATGGCAGAAAACTGTACCGCCGATAGCCGGGGGTGAAGGGGATGACCTGTTCGTAGTCGATGGACTGGTCTGGCGCGGGATGCTCAGCGTGGATGCCGATGGCAAGCCAGTACGTAAAAGCCCGCACGCCTTAGTCATCGGTTGGGACCTTCGCTCAGGTGAGGAAAAGAAGCGGATCCTCGTCAAGAATCTGCGAAGCCCGGAGCACCATCATCGTTGCTATCGCAACAAGGCAACCATCCGCTATCTAATAAGCTCCTACGAAGGTGCTGAGTTCCTCGATTTTCAGGCGGATAACCATTCCCAGAACAACTGGCTTAGAGGTGCATGCAAGTATGGAATGACACCCTGCAACGGCATGCTGTATGTCCCGCCGGATCAGTGTTTTTGTCAGCCCGGCGCGAAGTTTTTAGGATATGCGGCAGTCATGGCCGGGCCGGATGTTTCCGTAAAGGAAGTCCCTGACCAGGAACGTCTTGAGAAAGGCCCTGCTTACGGAGCGGTTACTGATACGGAATCCGGCTCTGAGAATGACTGGCCGACATACCGCCACGATGCATCCCGCAGCGGCACAACCCGCACACGTGTCCCTTCCAATGTGGGAATCGATTGGAAGGTCACATTAAAAGGCGATCTAACGGCTCCGGTAGCTGCCGGCAACAAGGTATATGTTGCCAGGCCGGATACGCACACCCTATACGCGCTGGATATGGAAAGTGGAAAAGAGATATGGCATTTCACTGCAAACGGGCGTATCGATTCGCCTCCGACAATTTACAAAGGGATGGTACTTGTGGGCTCAAAGGACGGATATGTGTACTGCCTGCGGGCTTCGGATGGCCAGCTTGTCTGGCGGTTCTTAGCGGCACCGACAGATAAGCGAATTGCCTATTTCGACCAGGTCGAGTCAGCCTGGCCAGTCCACGGCAGCATTCTCATGGACAATCCTTCGAAAAGCTCAGGGCAAGCTACGGCATACTTCACGGCGGGACGCTCCACTTATCTGAACGGCGGAATCCTCGTCTATGGTTTGGAGCCGACCACAGGCAAAATCCTCCACAAGGGCCTGTTGGAAGGACCGCATCGAGAAGTTGACAAAGATCGCGACGTTGCCTTTTTCATCCTGGGGGCCAATTCGGACGTGCTCGTCAGTGAAGGCGGGTTCATCTACATGCGCCAGAAGAAAATGACACAAGAGCTTCAGGAGGTCAAAGTTGATGTCTTGTCGAGCAAAGGCGCTCAGGATGTGGGCCTGCATATCTTCTCGACAGCCGGTCTGCTGGACGGCTCCTGGTACAACCGTACGTTCTGGATGTACTCGAAGCGCTGGCCCGGCTTCCAGTTGGCAAACCAGGCCCCGAAGACCGGACAGCTCCTTGTGGTGGACGATGAAAAGACTTATGCGGTCCGCGTGTTCTATCGACGGAACGTTCACAGCCTGATGTTCTTCCCGGACAAGGAAGGCTATCTGCTGTTTGCCGACCTCAATACTAATGAGTCGCAGATTGTCGGAGAGGAAGGCTCCCGTGAGCCGATCAGATGGCTGCCTCAATCCGACTTTTCACGTGCACGCGGCGATGAAATACGGAAGCTGGAAAGCGAGGCCTTTGGACTGGACAAAATGATCGGTTATACACGAGCGGAACCGCCGATTTGGACGCAGTGGCTGGGCGTGCGAATCCGTGCTATGGTCAAGGCAGACGATACTATATTTGTGGCCGGCGCTCCAGATGTTTTTGACTCGAAAGATCCCTACGCCGCCTTCGAAGCTCGTAAGGGAGCCCAGGTTGTGGCCGTTTCGGCCAAGGATGGAAAGAAACTGTCCGAAACACTACTTGAGTGTCCCCCCGTGTTCGACGGCATGATAGCAGCAGGTTCTCGCCTGTTCGCTTCCCTGCGGGATGGAAGTGTAGTGTGCTTATCAGCAGGAGGCAACGAACATGACAACTCACAGTAATCCACGACGGACTTGCTGCAGCCGGCGTAACTTCCTCAAGTCAGCCTGCCGCGGTACGGCTGCATGGGCCTTTTTTGGTGCTGCCGGGCAATCTCTAAAGGCCCGGGACAACAAGCCAACGAGGCGGAACATTATCTTTGTGCTCAGCGACGACCATCGCTACGACTTTATGGGCTTCATGAAAGAGGCGCCGGCGTTCCTGGAGACGCCGAACATGGACCGTATGTCTCAACAAGGCGCGCACTTAGTCAACGCATTCGTCAGCACCTCGTTGTGCTCACCGAGCCGGGCGTCGATCCTCACCGGACAATACATGCACCACCATCACATCGTCGATAATCAACGGCCGGAGCCGGAAGGAACTGTGTTCTTCCCGCAGTACCTGCAAAAGGCCGGTTATCAGACAGCCTTCGTTGGCAAGTGGCACATGGGTCACGAACATGATGACCCGAGACCCGGCTTCGACCATTGGGCCAGCTTCAAGGGCCAGGGCACCTACTTTAACCCGACGCTCAATATCAACAACAAGCACCGGAAATTCGACGGATACACGACCGATGTGCTGACAGACCAGGCGCTGGAATGGCTCAAGGATGGTAGAGATACCAACCGGCCGTTCTTTCTTTATCTGTCGTACAAGGCCGTCCACTACCCCTTCCAGCCCGCCGAACGCCACCAGGGCCGCTACGAAAAGGCCGAGGTCAAACGCCCTGAAACGATGGCCAACACCGAACGCAATTATCAAACGCAACCGCATTGGGTCCGCGAGCGGCGCTACAGCATCCACGGCGTCGATCACATGGAAACCGGACAATATGACAATGACCCCGTGCCGTCGTTCGACGAGCTTTACCTGCGGTACTGCGAGACCGTGTACGGGCTGGACGAGAACCTCGGGCGTGTGCTAAATTACCTGGACGAGACAGGCCTCAGTAAGTCAACGCTTGTGCTCTACATGGGCGACAACGGCTTTGCACTCGGAGAGCACGGCTTCTACGACAAGCGGGATGCGTTCGAGGAGTCTATCCGCGTGCCCATGCTCGCGTACGCCCCGGGGATGATCGAGCCGGGCACGAAGGTCACGCAGATGGTACAGAACATCGATATCGCCCCGACTCTGTTAGGTGCGGCCGGCGTGCAGCCGCCGAAGGCGGCGAAAATGGACGGGCGATCCTTCCTGCCGCTACTGCGCGGCGAGTCGATTCGGTGGCGCGACCACATCCTTTACGAGTACTACTGGGAGTGGAACTTCCCCGCCACGCCGACGGTGTTTGCCATTCGCACCGAGCGATACAAATACATCTTCTATCACGGTGTATGGGACCACGACGGGTTCTACGACCTGCTGACCGATCCGCACGAGCGACACAACCTAATCAACGTCCCCGCTTACCGCGAGCGTATCGAGTCGATGAAGAAGCGTCTCTTTGACGAGCTCGAGGCCGGCGGCGGGCTGGATATTCCCATACGCCGTCCCCTAGGCGAGCGCCTCGACCAACGCAAAAACAAACGCTGAATTCCCCTGTCCAGACTTCAGCGAGCTTAGTCGAGCCGCAGCGTTTGCGACGTTACTTGTAGCTCTGTCCACAGCGCAAATATCTTTCAGCCTCTTAAATGCCTATGGAAAACTCGGAGGTGATAAGAAAAGTCATTATCGACGTGAAGTGGAAGTCCCAACGCATAGATTTCCATTCTGTATTTGCCTCTGCCAACAATGGACCATTGAAAGAACGGTTGAATACTTAAAGATAGAGATTACAATATTGAGTAACTGAATCAATTCAGCTTTTTTTGTTCTATATATTTTTGTAGATTGAAACCACACTTGAAACAATGCTGTTTTCTTTTGTCCCAAATAATACCCTGAGCGTTACAAGCCGGGCACTTATTAAAGGTAAAATCTGTGCAGATATGTGGGTTTCTGACTAATGCCCTAATCATGTATGTTTGTTTGCTTGGCATTTTGTACACTCCTCCAAAAAAGCATGCCCGCCGGATTCAGCAAATCACGATACCCGTAATTACATAAATCCACGGGATTCTATACTGGTTTTATCCCGAATATTGTCCATACTCTATATGGCTCGTCGGCAGAATTAGCGGATAGTATCGCTCATTTGAATTCCTCCCGAGATAAGGTTGTCGCTATAAGATAAAAATGATATTCCAACCGTTTGTATATCGGCGATTTCTGTGATGGATTTAACTTGGTTGACTGTTTTTCCGGCAGCAGTTGAGCAGAAAATCAAGTCCGGGAAGAATTAGTTTTGGGACCTTTTAAGATACACCGCCTGCAGACGGGAGGACAGTAAATCAGTCATTTCCGGACAGTCCGGCGGAGCGTTTTCGACCTAAGATAAGTTTTTCAAATATCCGTTCACGTCACGAACCCATACGAGCACCTCGCCATGAGATATCGGCAAAATAATAATATTTAAATTGAGAAATTCGTCGGGCCGTAGGCCAGCATTTAGTGGAGAGATAACGATGCGTTGGTCAGCAGTTATTGCTGTGATTTCCTTTTGTCGTGTCCAGCATACTGCTATGAACTGCATAGCTTTTGAGCTAAACGTCCGATAAGTTCTCGCCAGCAGCCATGTGGTCTCTAAGAAGTTTCTCACATTTTGATATTTTCCCTGTAAGTTTTTATTGAATTCAAGGCGATTTTGCGTATAACTTATGCGGCAAATAGAATTTATAGGTACGAGGCAGTATGGAGGGATATAAGTTCCGTTTGTATTAAAATGAGGACCCTAAAGTAAAAAAATACCCTTAAAGTGTATGAAAAAAATAAAATTTCTTCGGTTTTTTCTTTACATTTTACACCTTTTTTGAGATAATAGTGTTTTAAATGGGAGGTCAAATGATATTGCATTTTGGAAGATATCTTGTATAATGACTTTTCCGTAAATTTCGTTTGTGTCAAGAGTTTAATGAAGTAAAGGCAAGGGTAGAGAAATTTGTTTCTTTCCGGAGGGAAGGAGGCTTAGCAACGAAAGGCAGGAGATCTTTCTCTCTCTTCGACAAAGATTGGAATTATTATGGATTTAAGGAGGATACACATGAGTCTATCGAAAAAGACAACAATCTTAACAGTAACGTTATTTTTGTTCCTGGTGACACCCTGTCTTGCTCAAACCTCTATACAACAAGATAGAAAAGCTGAGTTAGAAAGGGTTTTAGAAAAACTAAGAAAAAAGGCAGAAGACAAAACATCTTTGGCTGGATTGACTTTTCCCGAGGATACAAGTCAACGGTTTTTGGTTAAGGAACTGCAGATAAGCGGCAACGACCTAATCTCAGCCGCTAAGTTGCTGGAAGAACTACCTTTTGCTTATACAATTTCTGAGCAGATAGATGACACGACCGTTGAGCAAGTCTATGACTTCCGAGTCATACATGATGTAATTTTAGATCCGGGCCAGGAACGTGAAGTTTCACTGAAAAGCATACAAGGCTTAACCAAGTATGTCCTGTCAATATATCAGAAGGAAGGTTATGCCGGCATCTATGTGTATATTCCCAACGAAGCGGTTCAGGGAACAGCTTTAGTGGATAATGTGCTGCCTGTAGAAGTTCTTGAAGGCAAGATAGCAGAGATTGCGGTGGAGAGATATGATTTTAAGCGCCAGGAGATGGAAAAAGGATTTTTGAAAGAATCGGCACTTAAAACCTGGTCGCCGGTAAAGGAAGGCGAGGTAATCCAAAAGGACAAAGTGGATGATTTTGTCAAGCTGCTCAATCTTAATCCTGACAGATATGTTTCCGCCGTTATCTCGAGAAGCGCCGACCCGAACGCTTTAAATTTAACGTACGACGTTTATGAAGCGAACCCTTGGCACTGGTACCTGCAAGTAGATAATTCCGGCACAGAGAACAGACAATGGAGTCCGAGAATAGGTGTGACTAATACTAATCTTACAGGCATAGATGATAGATTTTCTGCCATGTATCAAGCTCCATGGGACTCAGGTATAGATGACAACTACGCATTATTTGGGACCTATGATTTTCCGCTTCTGACGCCTCGACTTCGGTTGAACTTCTATGGCGGGCACAGCGAGTTTGACGTGACCCCTCAGGGCGGTCCATTTAATTTCCTTGGTAGAGGTTCATTCTATGGAAGCATATTGAGTTACAATATCTTCCAGATGGATAACTGGTTTGTTGATGTCACCGGTTCGCTAAGCCAGGAAAACAGCAAGGTAACACCTGCGCTGGGATTAGCAAGCGATGTTGATATGGATTTGTGGGGGCTTGGGATTAATATCCACCGTTCAGATGATATGTCAAATACATCTCTAACATTTAATAGGATTGAGAGTATGGGTGGTTCCAGTAAAGATGAGTTTAACGACGCCAGGTCGAATGCGGACCCTGATTTTACTATTTACAACTTTGGCGCTACCCATAGTCAGTATCTCGATACCAGCAAAGTTAATCGAGTTAGTGCCTCTTTCCGATTGATAACATCCAATGAAAGATTAGTCCCTGCAAAAATGACGACCTTCGGAGGATTCTACTCTATCAGAGGTTATGAGGAAGATGAAACTGTTGCCGATGGCGGTATCCTTATGTCTGGTCAATACGAGTTTGACTTAGTGAAGCATAGCGAATCCCAGGAGAATCGTGAAGCGAAATCAGAAGCCGAATCAGAGAAAACGCTGGATACCAAACCATGGCTAAGGAAACTGGCACCATTGGCCTTTATTGATTTTGGCCGAGCTAAAAGAAAAAGCCCCCTCGCGTATGGTGAGTGGAACATTCGGGAGCTCTGCTCAATAGGCGTGGGTACGATAGCTGATATCGGAGATAATTTTAGTGCAGGCATATATTACGGCTGGCCCCTTCGGGGAACCGACCAAACGGATAAAGGCGACGGCCGATTTAATTTTAGTTGTATATACCGATTCTAATTCGAAGCGTTTTGTCCTGTAATCGTAAGTGGGATAGATATACTATGTATAATTTAACTACTCAAAAATAAATGAGGAGGAACTATGGAACTCTCGAGAAAATTTTCAAAAAGACGTTATTTTAAGAGCACTATCGTATCATTTCTGACGTGCTGTATGTTTTTCAATGCGTCACTTTCGGTAGTGCGCGCGGGGCCCGAAGGAGCACAGGTCGTTAACGGTCAGGTTGCATTCCAGCAGAGCGGTTACAATACGACTATAACGGCCTCTGACAAATCAATCATCAACTACAGCGGTTTTGATATTGCGCGCCCGGAGATTGTCCAGTTTGTCCAACCCGGCAGCAGTGCTTCGGTGTTGAACAGGATACTTTCGGCAAATCCTACGAACATTAACGGAACTTTGCTGGCTAACGGCAGGGTTTTCTTCGTTAATCCTGCAGGTGTCTATATCGGTGCCGGGGCCAGAGTTTGTGTTAACCAGTTAGTTGCATCAGGCCTGAATATAACAAACTCCGATTTTCTAAACGGACAATACAATTTTGCCGGAGGTAACGGCTCCGTTATAAACAGCGGTGATATTTCCGCAGAAAAAGTCTATCTTATTGGCCGGCAGGTCGCCAACTCCGGCAGCATAAGCTGCCCGGCAGGATACGTCGTAATGGCATCCGGAGACAGAGTATTCCTTGGCGAACCCGGCACTGATGTCGTGCTGGAAGTGGATAAGCCATCTTCGCCCGAGTCGGCTGAGCCGATTGAAGGTTCAGGTGTTCTCAACGAGGGCACGGTAGATGCTGCCGGCGGGACAATAGTGCTCGCTGCGGGGGATATTTACTCGCAGGCAATTTCAAATACAGGCTCATTGTCAGCTTCGGTTGAGACTGGCGAAGCCGGACAGATAACACTTACCGCCAATGGTGGACAAGTTACCAATAGCGGTACAATCGAGGCTTCCGGCGGCGATGGCGGGTCAATAACTATTGATGGTGGTAACGTTACTCTTACCGCAGACAGCGCTATTCACGCTGACGCCACGGGCAGTGGTGACGGTGGCACAATCCGAATCTGCGCTGAGACCTTCGATATCGGTGGAGTAACCACTGCTGGTAGCAATCAAGGGTCACCAGGATATGTTATTATTGATCCACCTGCTGAGGTCACAATCGATGCAACTTTGGCCCAATCAATCGTCGATACTCTTTTGACAACGAATTACGAAGTGGAAGCAAGAGATGAAATCCACGTTGAGGCTCCGATAGATTCCCATACCCAGACCAGTACTACTACACTGAGCTTGAATGAGAACGATTCTCCCGCTGATGATGGTTTAATTATTGACCTAAATCAACAGATCACGCTCGGTGTGAATCAAACGCTTAATGGTGAGGGGACCGAGATTAATGTTGCCGCAAGCGGTAGTATTCAAAATGGTATTGACGTCGCAGCTACCGATGCGACTGCTAATGTTGCTGCCGGGACTTATACTGAATCAATTATAGTTGATAAAGAAGTTTCAATAATTGGCGCAGGAGATACAACAATAATTCAACCAGCACTGAATTCAGATGGAATTACAATCACCGCTGATAATGTTTTGATCCAAGATCTAAAAGTAAGCACCACAAATTCCGGAGTTAGTCCAAATATTGCAATAAGTATTCAAGAAACTGATAATATAGAGATAAATAATAACACAATTGAAACAACAGGAGATAAAGCAATGGGAATTTGGGTTGGTGGTTCAAGTAATGGAATGGAACCATCAACTAATTTAGATATCTTAGGTAATACAATTACTATAAATGATGAAGCAACAGGAATCTATGCGGCTCATTCAAACCCAGAACATTCTGGTTGGGTTATTGGTGGAAGTTCTGAAAATGCAAATACTATAACTGCTAATAAGGGTAATCCTGTAGAATTGTATGATGTCTCCGATTCAGAAGTTAGCTATAACACTTTAACCACAAGTGCCTTAGGTGGTTCAAATGTTATTTGGTCAAGTGAATTATCTGATATTGCTAACTTGGTATTTAACTATAACACTGTGGATTATTCTGGAGGAAGCCAGGTTGCTTTCATTACTGATTTTCCAGTTGTAGACACAACAGATACAACTATTACAACAGTCACGATTACAGGAAATACATTCAGCAATTGGGGTTCAAGAGCATTGAGAATTGGAGACGGAGATGGATCTGTCGGAGGAAGTGTAACTGGAGTAACTGTAAATTCTAATACCTTTAATATGATTGCAGATACAGAAGTTATTGGAGGAACAGACACAGGAAGCGCAACAGGAACTGGAAACACATTCAATGTAAATTCTCCTGCAAAAATCCAAAAAGCTGTTGACAGTGCGTTTTCCGGAGACACGATCAATGTATCGTCTGGCACGTATGATGAGGATCTGACTATTACTAAGGATGATTTGGAATTGACATCTGCCACAGGCGATGCCGATGATGTAACCATAAAAGGTGTGGATACTGAACCCTGGGGTAACTGGCCCTTTGCGAATCCTAATATTGATATACAGGCTGATGATGTAAAGATTCATGATTTGACTATTGAAAGTCCGGATGTTGATAGTGGTTACTATTCTAGCGGGATTGTCCTCAACGGAACGGGTATCGAAATTTACGACAATAAATTCGTTTCCAAGTCCGTCGGCGATATCGGAGATTCGGATGTTGACGGCGGCTCTGTTGTAATTCAGACCTATCGAGACAATGTCCTGGGCTATAATAGTGACATCTCAGGTCTAAACGTTCATGACAACGAATTCAGCGGCATCCCCGGTGGTAATTATGTAGGTGTGTTTATAAATCACACTCTGACCTGTTCTGGAACGGTTACCGTTCAGGATAATACCTTTACTGGCAATGTTTACCAAGGTGTTGTGACGGAGCGTTCCGACACGACGATCCAGAACAATACTATTTCCACGGACTTGTCCGGTGCTGGTTACGGGATAATTGCGATGGACTGGGGCACCATCGGCGACAAATCTGACCCGCGTGATCAGACTAATGTTCAGATAATAGGTAATACGATTGGCGACATTGAAGAGGATGCGGACCACGAGGACACAGAGTTTGCGTACGGCATTCTAATTGGGACCACTGGCCAATATCTTGATGTTATCGATATCAAAAATAACACAGTAGAGGACAACGCCACAGGCATTATAGTTCGTGCTTCTGCGAATGGAGTTGCTGTAAATAACAACGCCATAAGTGGCAACACCACTGGTGTTGACAACACCGACGCTGGGACTCTTGATGCTACGGCTAACTGGTGGGGTGATGCGACTGGACCGCAACACACGGACAATCCACACACTAGCCCATTAGGGGATCCGGTAACAGGAAACGTGGACTTCAAGCCTTGGTACGCAACAGCAACCACAACCTCGATTACCGAGAACGTCTCGGTGGATCACCCCGGCGCATCGATTATCGCGGTTTCAGATAGCATTCAGGGCGGCATTGATGCTGCCGTGGACGGTGATACAGATACCGTGCAGATTGACGCCGGCACCTATAGTGAGGATGTTACAGTAGACAAGAGCCTTACGCTAACCGTTCCCAGCGGCACGGCCACGATGACCAGCCTGACCTCCGATGCCAGCAAGACCACCGGCCTGTCGGGGCTTTTTGCGGCAAATGGAAGCACAAACCCAGTCTTCCATTTCCAAGGTGAGGTGACATTGACAGGTGATGTGGAGTTGAGTACTGGTTCCGGAGCTGGCGACATTGAGTTCGAATCCAACGTCAAAGGTGACTATCTGCTGACCCTAACGGCAGGTACCGGAAACATCGATTTCTTGAGCACGGTTGGTGCGACAATGCCTTTGAGCGGTTTGGCGGTAACTTCAGCTGCGA
>CAYUFX010000021.1:19784-56595 GCA_964444135.1 uncultured Pirellulales bacterium
CGTTGGATTTTGACAATACTGTAGCTGTTGACGATGAGAACATCGATATTGATGCCACGACAATTGGCATAGACGACGTGGTGACCACGACCAATGGTGGCATGGTGACTATAACGAATGCCGGTACACTGACGATAGCTGATGGTGCTGATATGAGCCTTGATGGAGCATTCACTGTTGACGGAGCCGGACCGGTCACTACCGAGGGTAACATCAGTATGAACAATGCCTCTAACATTATATTTGATGGTACAGGGTTAGTTACTATTGGTGCCGGCGATGCGACTTTTAACAGTAACGGAGGCGACATTCGGTTTGACGGCGATGTTACCGGAGCTGGTCTTCTGACGCTCACTGCCGGTGCGGGTAATATTGATTTCACCAATACAATTGGTTCTGCCGGTGCTTTGAGCGGTTTGGCGGTAACTTCAGCTGCGACGTTGGATTTTGACAATACTGTAGCTGTTGACGATGAGAACATCGATATTGATGCTGGTGATGTTACGTTTGATAACACAGTAGATACAACTAACGGTGGGACAGCAACTATAAGCAACGCAGGTCTTTTGACCATAAGTGGGCCTATGAGCCTTGACGGTGCTTTCGACCAGGATGCAGCTGGTGGTGTAGACCTGGATGCTTCCATCACCACTACCGGCGATACGATTGACTTCGATGGTAATATAGACCTGGGAGCTGATGTAACTCTTGATACTACTAACTCTGGTGCAGTTCCAGCGGGGGCCAGTGTTACTCTTAACGGTAAGGTTGACCAAGACTACAAATTGACGGTGAACGCTGGCATAGGCGGTACGGCCACGTTTGGCGATATGGTCGGTGATGCCACCCCCTTGAGAGGTTTGGAGGTTGATGCCTTGAATATTGATATAGACGAAAACGTTACTGTAGCTGTAGACATTGAATTGAATAATAATGCTACAGTGGCAGATGGTAAGAAACTCAAGGCTGGTAACGATTTGAAAATGGGTGCTGGTAAGACATTGACTGGTGAGGGTGACTTGATATTGGAAGCAACCAGTGGAGGAATAACTGAAATCGGCGATGATGGTAAAGTCCAAATTAAGATGGCTGATGATGACAAAACCCTCACACTGAATCAGAATGATTCAATTGACATGGCTAATTTCTATGTGACCAATAAAAGTGATGTTACTGACCTTAGTGCAACTGACCTTGTTGCAAATAGCACAGGCGGCTCAGTTAGCGCACTATCCGGAGATGATAACCCTGCTGATAAGTGGAAATCCATAACGGCCACTGCTGACAGTGGTATTACACTGACAGGTGCTGGCAGTATTACTGCAAATACCTTAACTTCAACGAACGGTAACATCGGTATAAAGTCAGGATCAGCCGTGGCATTAAATGGCACCGTAACAACACAAAATGGCGGCGGTGTAACTGTGACGGCACAGGGTGATGTTACAACACAGCAGGCCATTACCACGGAGGCTCAGACTGTAACAACAAACAGCAACATTGAAATACGTTCATATAGTGGGGACCTGAATATCGGAAACAGCCTAACGGCTAAAGGTGGCGGTGTAGAGCTTATTGCAGATAACGGGTGGATATATACGACGGGTGACCCCCTTAATCCAACTGTGGACGTTCCAGTATTGGATGTTGCGATAACTGGCTACTCAGACGATATAAATGGTGATGGTGTTGCTATTCCCAGTTCAGGGCAAAAGGCAGATATTGTTATCAGTAGTAATAAAGACCTACAATTGGGTCCAAATGCTATTCTTAAGGCTAATGGTAAATATTACACATCAGATGACCGTGCAAGCGTCAACTTCAAATTTGAAGGGCCGGATTCCGGGGACCCGATTGATGTCGCAATCTATCTTAGAAGCGTGCAAAATGATGTGAAAGTGAATTCTTCTGAGATTTACATTTCCCCGGGGGGGGAAATTGGAACATTGGTTGTTGACGCGTATGATACTGTAACTTTCGGACTCAATTTCGACGAAGGGTACCTCCAGACCGACAAAAATACTATCAAGAGAATCGAGGCATGTTCACGAACCACAGAAACCCTTAATAGTCCCGATGAACAAGATAACTTTCCTTATGGAGATAATCCCGACTTAGTATTAGGGCTATGGAAAAACTTTGGTTTAGAGCCTGGCAGCGCATACGTATTACGTGGTGAAGATGGTGGCGTAATTGATTTTGCGTGGGTTCTGGTTAAGACGGAGCCTGTTCCGCTGGTGGTGACCATGCCTTTGGAACCGGAGGACCAGGGCCAGGTAGAAATCGAGAGAAGAGATGCGGAAGTGCTGGGACTGGGAGATAAGCCAGAATTGGCCAGGGCTTATCCGCCGTCGCTTAATACCGACCTGAATCTGGACAAGGCAGCCCAAAAACTTTTTGTATTGATGCCGATCCTTAGAGACAGCAGTAGGATTGCGACCCTCGACAGAATAGTTGTAGAAATCTGGCAAGATGTGGACCAGCCTATCGCCCCGGAACAAGAGGCTATGATTGCTCAAAGAATTTCAGGAACCCCAGCCGAAGAATGGGTTGCTGCTCTGACTGAGTATGTTGATGTTATGAGCACTATGGTCGGCCGCCCCAAGACAGCATCTGTTCTATGGGTTATGCAAACCTATGTAATACCGCAAGCAGAAGAGGGCTTACTTCATGACCAGACAGTGGCCTTCCTTGAAGCGCAAATTGATTGAAGAACTTGGTGATTGAGCAATGTTGACTGTGTGACTATATAAGTTTTAGGTTCATTTTTTGATAAGCAGCCTGTGAGTTGGTTTACCGGGCCGGCACAACGACGCGGAATCCGACGTCGCAGGCTGTTTTGTTGAATTCTACGATATAATTGGATTGGTCGGTCAGCAGTACGTATTCCGGCGGAGCCAGGCAGGAACCACCGCAGATTACGGACAGGGTGCCATCCTGACACCATTCCCACACGTTTCCGATCATATCGTAAAGACCCCAGTTATTGGTTTTTTCAGCGTGGTCAACCGGCCAGGCCGAACCATAAGCCTCGACTTCATAGCTGGTCTTGGTTGAGTCAAGGCGAGTTTTCTGTGGAACGAAATCCTCCGGCTTAGCTCCCACTGGCGCAGGGACCTTTTTAGCAACGAGACTCTCTATTTTGTCCTTATTTATTAGTTGATTGTTATAATCATCTGCCACAGCTCTCCAATGACTCCCTCTTACATGCGCATAGCTTGCAATCTCTGACAGATTGTTTCCCCAAGGATGTATGTTATCTGTGCCTGCCCTGCATGCATATTCGTGCTGTGAAGCGGCGGGTAATTGTCCGCCAAGCCAATTGGCGTAAGATTGTGCTCCAGCATGGGTCACCCACGTCACAGGAATATCATCGTTTCCTTGAATGACATTAAAACTTTTACCGTCCCATTCTATTTTACAAGCACGAACCGGATCTTCATATTTACGTGAGCGTATCAGTACATTGTTATTTTGGTCCACAAAAAGAGTAGACAATCCTGCAGTCCTTGTCCTTGCAGCAGGTGTTTTTTCCAGGAACAGCCGATATTGAGCGTTAGTTGCTTCAAATATAGCCATATAAAATGGCTCAGGATTGCTGGAGCTGGCGGGGATGAATCTAAGTATCACGCTCGGATCTTTCTTCGATACGATGTATCTTGGCCAGCCGACATTCTTGGTTTTACTGAGGTCGACCGCATGAAAGAAACTGAGCCATTCTGTATCTTCGCTTTTGACTGCCTGTCTTATCTGCTCCCAGCCGGCAACCTCGACCGTTTTGTTGAAGAGTTCTCCGAGTTGTTGGGAAAGCGGCAGTTTGTTTATGACTCCTGTGAGTCTGGTAAGCCCCAGGAGGCTCTCGGCGGAACCTTGGACGAATTTAAAAACGGAACTGAGAAGTGGCTCCTTCTCAGTGATAGACTGAAGACGACTGATATTGATAGGCTCAAAATCTGCACTTAATTCCGTTGTTGTGGCAAAAACGAGACGTTGGACTTTGCCTTCCAGCAGCTCCAGGTACTTGCAGTATTCAGGCTTGATTATCGACCTGACCGCCGCTTCATGATTAAGCAAGGTTTCCCAGAGTTTATTACATATACTCGTATCGAACTTGTCTTTGTTTTTTTCGATAGCAGGTAACGCGAGCATAGCGTTTATTTGCTGCGCGGTTTCAGTAAGCTTATCATACTCTTGCTTAAGCTTTTCAACTGATTGTTCTGCAGAGCCGGTCTGTTCCCCGCCGAGCGCACTTTCAAAAAGTTTTGTGATGCCGGTAATTTTCGAAACGAGATTCTGTTCTGAAGCGCCGGCTTGCTTACGGCGGAGCTCCTCTTCTATAAGCCGTGTGATTTCCGCGATTTTGTCGTTCCACTGGTAGCCCTCACGCGGGTCTTCCACTATCTTGTAGTCCTCGATCTCTTTTGACCAGGCCTCAACAGTCGCCTCAAGGTTTTTGCTTGATATCGAAACATAGGACTTATAAATATCACTTTCTGCCCAGAAAAGGTCTTTGCGGAACTTATCCTTTTGCCAATCCTCTTGTGAAACAAAGTCGGCAAGTTTGTTAGTAAGATTCTCAAGCGCCTCAAGCTCCACCAACGTTTTCTGGCTGTTGATTTCCGTGGAAACAAAGCGGGTGATATCACTAAGTATCTTGTCCTCCGTGTGATTCTGTTCGACGGTCTTTCTGAAACGCTCGATGCTTGCCTTCCTGAAAACTATCTCACGCGCAAGCGCGGTCTCCGCAAGCATTTTCAAAAGCTCCCCTTCGCGGTCGGTGTCACCAATTTCTCCGAATTCGCTTTTCAGCTTTTTCTGAATGCGCCCGTCAATATCGAAGTCTTCAGTTTCGGTCGGCCACGGCGGGTTTAAAAGCTCGCCAAGCTTTAGCCAAGCAGCATACACTGCTTCGGTGTACGATTCATCTTCAAGAGCCATACCTGCAAGTTTCTGTCTATCATTGGACTCTTCGATCTCTACAAGCCTCGCGAGCCTCCCAGTCAGGGTTGCAAGCACCTCGCTAATTTTCGCTTCTCTAATAATGACGGTGTTTTGCCACTTCTCCCACAATGACCGAATGTTTTCATCGATTTCCGGCAGCTTGTCACTAAGAAGATAGCAACCGTCGAGACCGTCCTCGATCTTATTAAACGCTTCCAGGATTCCACCGAAATCATTCCGCCGCTTTTCAAATTTAGAGAATTTGTTTTGGCGAAACTCCTCAAGCAGTGGGTCACTTATATCCGGAACCTCGTTATGCAACGGCACTTTTTCTAAAATACTTTCTATCGTTTTCTTTCTTTCTTCATCATAAACTTCTTTGAGTTGTCTGTTCCAACCTTTTTCTTCCAGTTTAGCATCAATTTGTGAAGGCAATCCTCTCAGTAATTCCCCATCTAATTTGACAAGGTTTTCTTTTGTATCTTTCATCCTTTTCCGGAGAGTTTGGTATAAAATCTTGTTTTTATCAAGTTCGTCTGCTGTAAGTCCCTTGATCACTTTGTCTCGTAGCTCAATCCACTTCTCATTTAATGCTTCAGATGAGGCGATCCGTGAGTCTTCACTTATCCTCTGGACCCACTCTTTGGGTGTTTCTATCAAAGAGATTGCTATTTCGTTGATTTTCACAATGACAGGCTGGAGGTTATTAATCTTCTTGTTAATCTCATCTTGTTCTTTTTTGATACCTCTGAATTTTCGCATTGCTCCAATATCCGGCTGCACTTGTTCCAGATTCTTTGCACATTCGTCAGCAGGTTGGGGATTGTAGCCTTTTGCTTCTTCAATATTATTACTGGTCCGTTTGACTAACTCAAAGAGCTCATCACGCGGATCAGGATCCAGGTAATAATACTCATTAATTGTATCAAGCCTTTCAGTGAAAGTTTTGTCCGTTAAGGTTTCTGTAGAGTCATTTCCATGGTCATTTAGAAAAGCCTCTTTATCAGCCTTTTGCCAAATATTTTCAATAGATTCGGCAAGATTATCGACTAATCGGCTTATCTGTTCAAGTTCGCGATCGAGGTTATCCATATCGGCGGAAGCAAGTTTTGATTGGATATAGTCGGGAAATTTAGCAAGAATTGGGTCACCAGTGTTTTCGACAGTTTTCTGGTTTTCTTCGAGTTTTTTCCAATTATCTTCAATAAACTTGGCAATTTTATCGGCTAAGCTGCTTATCTGTTCAAGTTCGCTACCGAGGATATCCAGATCGGCAGAAGCGAGTTTTGATTGGATGTAGTCGGGATATTTGGCAAGTGTTGGGTTACCGGTGCTTTTGATAATGTTCTGGTTTTCTTCGAGTTTTTTCCAATTATCTTCAATAGGTTTGGCAAGAGCACTGCTCAACTGCTCTATTTTCCACAGTTCATCATGTAGTTTTTTGCAGACGTCGTTAATGTCCGCTTCGCCGGGCTCGCCGAGACCCAAAGCTGGTTCTTGGTTAATGTAATCACGAAATCGAGAAAGAATCAGGTCGCCTGAATTCGTGATAGTTGTTTCATTGTTTTCGATCTTCGTCCAGAGAGACTTAATATCATCCAAACTGGGCTGAAGCTCGAGGATTTTATCCACATTTTCGGCAACAATGTTTGGGCCGGGTTTTACATCATCGACCAAATTTAGGAGATATGTGGCAGACCTTTGCCAGCCGCGTTTTGTGAAACTATCTGCAGCATCATGTATCTCTACCAGCAAAGGCCATTTCTGATACTCTTTTCTGTCCACTGGCGAGTTGGGGTCGTTATAGAATCTGAACGAGTTTGGGTCGGATTTTGGGTCAAAGAAATACTTGATAATTTCAATTGCTATAAGTGCATTGATAGTTTTGTTGTCCTTAATGTTGAAATCGTCGATGTCTTCTTCGGTCTCGATTTTGTTTAGATCCTGTTCCAGAACATTATTATCATATGCCACGTCATAGGGATACGACGCTTCGTTGACTTTTTTCACTATGACGCTCAGATATTTATTGCTCTTCCATAATTTTTCTTTTTCATTGCCGTTAGGCAATCCTAAGTCACTCCGCAGATCTTCGACCAAGTCCACATACTCTGCAAATAACTGCTTCCAATCTCTTATGTTCGCAGACTTGGACGGAGGTATGATGATCAGGACAGCGACACCGGCAATAACTATAAAGCCAGCGGCGATAAGCAAGAGACGAAGCGAAAGAACCGGTTTTATTTTTTTTAATCGAGCCAGTTCTTCAATGAGCGTCTCAACAGTCATCGAACCTGGCTTAATGTGGGCATTCAACAACCGATTGCACAGGTTTCTCCAATCCTTTGCCAGTTTACCCAGTTTGGCCCACTCCTTTGTGTCAGGCACTTGCCAGCCGTCCACGGCAGGCGACGGTCGGTGAATTATGAGCTGATAAATGAATTCCGCTATGTCCCGCAGATCGCTGTCCCAGTGTACTGCCGTATCGATGTGTTCATCCGGCAACGGATCAGACAATGCTATTTTCGCCTGCGAAATATCTCCCTCGCCGGCAATGAGAATATTAGTAGCTTTGAGATTCCCGTGTGGTCGCCCGCATTCCTGTTTTAACTCAACCAGGCCCTTTGCGACCGACTCGACAATTTCACAAAGGGCCTGTGCGGTAAGCGCGACACGAACATCAATGAGTTGTTGAAGCGAATGGTCGTATTTATCTGTGACGTAAAATGCTCCATCAGGGATTGAGCCGCACTCATAAATGGGTGCCCAATATTGAGCACCACCGGCGGCAGTTTTTTGCTGGACGCGGGCACTGCTGAGAAACAGTTCAGATTCGGTTTTTACTTGCTCTGCTTCCAGCAGAAAAGTGGATGGCTGAAAAACCTTGATGGCAAATTTTTCTGCAGGATCGGCTGCAGCCCGCCCACTATAAAGTACAGTAAATCCACTGTGGTGAAGCTCACGAGCGGTCTCATAGCGGCCAAAGCTTGTCATTCATCCCTTACCTTTCTAAACCGAAATGGGACCAAATTCTAACCACCTCTTTATTTCGGAATGGTCAAAGGAACAATATTGCCGCCTTCAATCCTGATATTGATTGTTTTTGGAGGCAATCCCCAATCTTCGGAACCTATAGCAGGCAATATCAGACGCCTTGCATCGGCGTTACCAGGAAGATCGGAAAATATGCCTCGCAGGTCTGCCAAAACAAATAAGTACTCAGCTTTCCTGCTTTTCCAAATACCCTGAATGGGAGCTTTTTTGTCAAGTGCTATTTCACAGGGCCCTTGTCCGAATTTGATCACATGTGTATAGGCTTTAGCACTTTTTCTCAGTTCGTTTTCGGGTGGTGTCCAGTATTCGGTCATTGACATCGTTTCCCAAGTATCCTTCTCGTACCTGTTGACTCCTACGAGATGAACCTCTATGGATTTTTTACAAATGTCATCGGCTGCTATTACGTTAACAACTTGCCGAGAGCATCCTCCCGCCAGCAGGCCAACCAAAAGCAATCCACACATTTGACCTTTCAATAATCCTGTTTTCATAGTAAACTCCTTATCATTTCTTATAACTATTTGTCCAACATTTCCTTAGTTCGACAGCACTACTTAGGTTATGTATCTCCCGCTGTGAATGCTTATCTATGTGAGGTACCTTTGGATCACACCGGAGATTTCCTGATTAGATTTCCAGTCTGCGACGATAAGGCTACGAGTTCTTAATATCAGGTTGTCCAAATCAGTGAGCGTTCGTTCAAAAACCTTGTGAAGACCTCCCTGTTGAGCATCGCCGTAATCTTTACATTCGGTGTCGGGACCTAATCCAGGGAACATTCGCAAGATAATGGCCAGTGTTGTCCACCACAGTTCAGAAGGGATGAGACTAAAAGCTTCGTCAGATGTTATCTTATCGAAGGTTAAATGGTGGGGTCCCAGCGACTCAAGCCATCGGTTATCCTTGTTGAATCTATCACTTATACGCATCTCCAAGCTTGTCGATTCATCATAATCGGCTTCAATTTGGCGAGGCAGACTTAATGTTTCATCAAGGACCACAGGCAGACTGTTGGTATTATCAACAAAAAGAATTCTTACAGCTATAACAGCTAAGGAGTACAGGTCACAGGGGCTGCTTAAAAGTGGTATAACCTCAAACGTCACCTCAGGTATTGGTACTCCTTCAGCGGCGCGCAAATCCGAGACCTCGGCATCGTTCTTTTTCTGAGCTACCGTTCGAAATCGCCATTCGCCAGGCGCCATTGCTGAATCTGATTCGAGATGAGCATAAAGATTGACCTGGCCACAAGCAAGATTAAGTCGAAACCCGACGAGGTCGTTTCTGGCCATATCGATACGTTCCTGGGTTGTAAACGTACCCTCAATAGCTGTTGTGTCACTGGTGTCGGGCAAGACCCGGCGTATGCGAATGGACGCACGTCCCTTTGTCGGTAGAGAGGTAACCAGTGGACGATAGACCGACGTTCCACTTTCAAGCGCCGGCAAAAAGTATTGCACGTCGCTGCTTTCTATTGCCAAGGGAATCGCATCACCCGGGTCGCTGAGCATGGCCCTGGCTGTCCATAAAAAGGGCAATCCACGTCCCGGTTCTCCAAGCTTAACTTGCCAGCTTTCCGGACTAATATTTAGAAGCGGCCGTTGAAGATGACAGACCATAGAATGTACCGACGATACAATATCGGCAAGTAATCGAAGCTTCAAGTGGAATGTTTCAACCAGTCGGCCGCATTGACCGTGAGCTTCCAGGAAAAGTCGACCATCGGCTGTCAAAACGGCCTCATCCTTCCTCAATGCATTGAGCTGCTCACCGAGGTCGAGTACGGACCTTCCATGTTTTACCCCGTCCCAAGCAGCGCCGCTGAGAATATCGACGAATGTTTCCAGCCCAATCGGGACATGCTTTTTTACCAGCATCAACCCAGCTCCCGGATTCAACGGGATGATATGAGAGGAATCACCACTAATATCGGACAGCGGTTTTGTGGAAGAGTTCGTTGGTGCCCCCGACGTAACGGGCACGAATTGTGACTCTTCGCCTAAGGCTGGTACATACAGGTAGCGATGCAACGAACCGGCATAGCTTGGTAAATTCTTTCGCTGGAGCAGACCTTCATCCACGCACAGCTTCCAGTGTGTCCCAGAGTTGGGGTCAATTGGATGGACCGGTGAACGCGTAGAGATATCCAGAAATGTCGGCAGCGGATGTTCAGACTCCCAGCCGGTTTTTACTATTGCGGCTCCTTCGAGATGTTCAAATGCCTGAGATTGTTGACGCCAGCGATTATCCAGCATGGTGTTTGAAAGCGATTGGCAAGTCGCAGATGCTGTGTTAATAAGGGTTTCGGTGTTCTGAATCCAAAGTTCGAGCCACTCCAATACCCGGCTGGAAGCGTCAACGATGCATCCTAAGAATACTTTAGCGTCAAACGTATCACGAAGCACGACAAGGTGACCACCTACTGGGTCAGGCTTGGGCCTTACCAGAATGCAAATCTTTAACGCCGCAGCTTTCTGGTCCTCGGCAATGGGTATAGCAACATAACCGGCGGGTATTGTTGCAAGACCACTATTGGGGTTAGATAACGACACAGGCAACTCGTCTTAATAACAATCAATTCTATATTTTTTTACATAATAACCCACGGACTCACATGACTACAAGTACCTTTTTAAGGGTTTTCGAGGCTAATTTTACTGACTAATACCCTTCTGTCAAGTGAAATTAGATATTGAAAAAGTGGTTTTTGGATGTCGCATTTAGAAAGTAAGAAGCAAAAGACAATCCCTATCGAAAAAATCCTACGCCCATCCGTCCAGAGGCCCTATAGCGCATCGCTTCGGTCGGTATTATCCTCCGATGAGGACGGTGGGGCAGCATGGAGGTCCAACCGCTGTGGTCACCGGTACGCCTGAAGCAGGATTGGCACCAGTTACTTGACTGGTCACGCGCGCAGCGGGCCGGCCACCAATAAGAACCGTCGTGCTGCCCATGCTTATGGCACCCACACAAGCGGCACCGGAAACCAGGTCGCCCACGACTGAGGCCGGCATGTTACCTATCAACACGGTGGGCACTCCAGGCCCGGTGATTGGGTCACCTGTTACAGTCATATCACCTACACGAGCTGCAGGAAACATCTCAGATTCTCCATTTATATTTCATTGTTCACCGAGCCCATCATATCAAGAACATACGGACCTGACAAGCACTTTTTCAAAGTTACTTTTAACGTCATTCACCAGCACTCATGACCTCTTCGGGGGCGCATCTCTTTTACCCGCCGTCAAAATTCACTATTCTGATACAAATCATAAACGACCTAACGAGGTTTAACTGACGAAGCAATTCTTTTTACCGACTCTAACTCGGAAGCATTGTATTGTTCGGGGCGATTTACCGGGAAGCTCACTTCCGCTTTGGTTAATTCCACAATCGCTTCTAAGGCCAGGTCACAGGTTCGCATATAGATATCGCGGTCAGGGAATAAGGTTACGGCTCTTTCACGTCGATCCAGCAAAGGAATCATATGGGGAACAATCCAGGTGTCTTGCATATAGCTGCAATATTCTATCAAGCTCGCGGATTCTTTGCCTCGCGATGAGAGCATCATCGAAACAAATCTCTTACGGGCCGGCTCATGTCCCATTCGAGCCAGACCCGCTAAAAGGCCCACATTGATTTCCTCCTCATCAGCCGACAGGTCCAGCAGAGGCACCCAAGAAGACATATCTATCTCGGGAGCCAAACGCCCGGCGATCACGGGAATTTGCTCCTGTGCGTATGGGTCGTCGGTTTGCTGATAACACTTGAGGAGCTGCTCGGCCTGACCAAACGGAGGATGGTTATGCAATAATTCAATGGCGCTGGAAACAACCTCTGAATCTGCATCTAACAGCAGTTTCAACGCTGCCTCACTCGCATCGGGACCGCCCACAGTGTCAAGACAAGCTAATGCTATCTGCCGGATTTCCGGGTCCTTATCGCGAGTAAAGGGCACCAAAATTGAACGAGCGCTCTCACCCAGTGTTTCGGCTGTATCCACTGCATCCCAATCCGCTTTCTTGACTTGATGTACCAATAAATCGGTCGTCATATCGTACCCCGCTTTCTCCAACCGGCCGACATCTTTGCGGCACGAGCTGGTACTGATTAGGTAAACAACCAGTATGGCAATTCGCCAAAAATGAATCTTAATACCATTTCTTTTTTTGAATTGTGTTAATAACCGTTGCTGTTTCATTATCCGTATTATGTTTCTTTAAATTCTTTATAAGTATTAATGTTCCCATCATTTGGGAACCATAGCCGTGATCATTCAGACGTGGTAGATTTGTCAGTCCCGGTGAAGCGTGGGCGGCATTCAAACCCAGTATTGGATACATGAGTTGGCGACGTGAATAGCTGTCTTTGGCCGGGTCATCTGCGTGTTTTAAGTGGGGATGGTCGAGCTTGAAGAAGTGCCCGATTTCATGAGAAATCAAAAGCGTATTGGTCCTGAAATCTATCCCACTTTGGCGGGTGATTATCCCGGGACACGTATTTAAACGCTTGGCAAAATCGAGATTAAAACCTATCCCCGCTGTGTCCCTTTGCCTACCGACAGGCTGACTTAAGTCGAGAAATCCATTTATAACGTACCAGAATATATATGGCTTTCGAGTTTTTCGCTTTTTGCCCTTAAGCTGAAGATCGAAAACCTTTTTGATCTCTTCCGCCCAACTGCCACCTGCAGGCATAGTCACCGTATCCTTATTTCGCAATACAATATTGACCTTTACGGTGCTGAGGATCTTGAAATCGACTCCACAAGGGCGCCAAATTGCACGCACCTCATCAATAACCTTTTTGATATCCTCATCTGAAAAGAGCGGCTCAGTGCCTTGGGAGACCGTAACTCCGACCTTTTGATCAATCCTGACCAGGTAGGGCTTAACCGAAATTCGCCGGCGAGCAAAGACATGAGGCTCCAGCTCGCCTATCACCGGGCCATCGGCGGAACCTACATGAACTTGGATTCTGGTGTTCTTTTTTTGCTTATTTGAGACACCCTTGATTTTGAATGTATCATGCTGACTATCCAACTTCTCACCTTTGGGTGGATCAGTGACCTTACAGGCGGCGGGATTATCACTAACTATATAGAGCTTGGCGTTTTGGCTGAGGTCTTCGCGAAGGAGCTTGACGCGTACCTCATCTCCAACCATAATGCCCACCTGTGCGCTTCTGGACTCACTTTTATTCCATCGCCACGGCCTTTTGCCCATGACGAAACCTCGATCATCGACATCTGGCGCGTCTTTTTTGGTCATGCCCGTAACCGCTCGTGTGAACCTGATAGGCACCACAATTCGTTTCCCACCCTGTACGTTTATTGTCTCAGACACAATCAGGAACCTTTCTTAACCTCGTCGTCTAACTTTTGACAAAAAGCATTATTGGCCACACCGTCTAAATCCAACTCCATATCAACCTGGAATTCCATGATCGTACGGTCCGCGTTCTCATCGACATTTACGTCCACCCCGTCCTGCCGGGGGCCGGCGCCTCCCAACTGATAACCCAAATTACGCAACCTCTGCTTTACCCCCAGAACCTTGCTCTTATCCTCATAATCCTCATCTAAGATCTTGACCTTGTACATCGAATCGGCAATCTTCAGACGTGACTCACCACCTCTTACCTGTGCCAGCACCTTTCCGTCCTTTTTGGTTGTGCCACTTTGAATTGATTCGGTGCCGTCAAAAACTTCGTATTCAAGCCCCTCTATCCCACGCTGGTCTTCTTCCCTCCAGCCAGGAGACTTTTGAAAATAAAGCTCCACCGTGCGGATATTCAGTGTGTTGAATTCTTTGGCGTTTTCTGCCAATCTGGAAACATAGAATCCTTCACTCATTGTCCAAACCTTTCCTTTAAACGGGTTTTGGTCGCATCGTTAAGTGTCCCGTTTGCCGGGTCCAAACCCTCTTTTTTCTGAAACGCCTTGACCGCCTTGCTCAGATCGCCATCTACCACATATCCAAAATCAAATAATCGCTTTTTAACCCCCTCTTCCGTGTCCAGGGGGTCCAAAGTGCCGAACTTCAATATATATATATCCTCACCGCTCTTAGCCTCCAGAACCAGCCTCCCATCTTTGGCATTAGGTGGGATTGATTCTTCCACGAACCCGTCACCGTCTGTTTTTCCTTTGGCATTTTCCTTCCAAATCCCGTCAATTTGTAATTTGTAGGATTTGTTGGCTCGAGGTTTGTCGTTGATCAATAGGCAGACTTTCATCTTGGCGGGTACGCTCTTTTTCCGAAAACGATGCTTTTGTTCCGTAGCACAAACTTCGGTCTTTTCCTGCTTATCGGGAATAAACACCTCGTCACCCGGAAATAAAACACTCGGGTCTTTGCGTTTCTGCTTGAGTTGTGCATTCTCCGCGTGATTCCAAAGAGTATCCACCAAAAAGCCGTACTTGTAGGCGACACTCAGAATACATTCACCCTGTCTGATTGTATATATTGCCATAGCTTTTGTTCTTATACTTTCTCCCAGGTATCCTTATCGAGTTCGGGAAATGTGACCTTGCAAGTACCCGGGTCGACTCCTTCGACTCGGGCGAAGCCATTATTATCCAGTGTGCCTTGGGCTATTGAATCATCGGGGAGGGTGATTTTGTATTTTTCGCCCGTCACGGGTTCGTCCTCTTCGTCTACCATTTCGATTTCGATCCAGCTCTTCTCTTCTATATCTTTTTCAGTCGGATTGTGAAGCTTGACCTTCGTGGAACCGTATTTGCCGGATTTGTTTTTGATCTGCTCGGCCTTGATCTCGGCCATCTTGCCGGGATCGGCCAGATCGGCATCTTCGGCCTTGTCCGGCGAAATCGGTGACACCACTTTACATGCCTTTCCGCTCTTCTTACCCATCTTAATACGAATCCTTTATCAGTTAATCTTCACTATACCGCCCTTGACTTCTGTCATGGCACCACCCGCGATGGATGTCTTTGCGCTTCCTTTGATGTCGGTTGTTGTCCCTTCGATTTTGAGCTGTCCGCTGGTCTTGATCTCGATACTAGCCGATTCAATCGCGATGTATGAGCCTCCCACGCTCAGCGTAATATTCTGCATCCCTTCGATCACGATATTCTGTGCCTTGAGGTAGTAGTTCTTTGTGGTCTGTTCGGAATGGTTTTTCTTGAACACCTCGGCCACGTCACCCTTGACGGTCAGCGAGAGGCTCTTGCCCACTTCCTTGGCCTCCTTGCCCTTGACCTTTAAATGCCTGTCCTTGCCAATCTCTTCCTTGTGGTCGGCGTCCACAGTTTCGTTTCGATTGTTGTCGACGTGCTCGAACTTATCCTTTTCCACGTGCAGGTGACGGTTGTCAATGACCGTCTCGAAGCGGTCGTTTTTGACGCGGACATCCAGGTTCTTCTCGGCATGAATGAAAATTTGCTCCTCGCCTTTTTTGTCCTCGAGGCGGATTTCATTGAAACCGCCGCCGCCCTTGCTGGAATTGGACTTGATGGTGGACATTGTCTTATTGCTCTTCGGGTCATAGGGCGGCATGGCCTGGGCATTATAGACTCGGCCGGTTATGATGGGCTGGTCGGGGTCGCCCTCGAGAAACTCAATAATGACTTCCTGCCCGATACGAGGAATATACATCGCTCCCCAATTTTTGCCGGCCCAAACCTGTGCGACCCTAATCCAACAGGAGCTGTTTTCGTCGGCCTTACCATAACGGTCCCAGTGGAATTGCACCTTCACCCGGCCATATTCATCTGTGTATATCTCCTCTCCGGACGGGCCGACAACCATTGCCGTCTGCGGGCCTGGAATTGATGGCTTGGGAGTGATACGAGCCGCACGAAACGGCTGGGTGGCATCAATAGCGGTAAAGCTACAGGAATAAACACCCTCGCCACCTGTCTGTCTACCTGAGTAGAACTCGCCGGCATTGATATTATAGTTTGCAGAGGTAATAAGATATTTTTTGTTCTGGTCGTCACGAGGATGGTCGATAAGCTTAAATGTGCAGCCCGTACAGACACCTCGGGCATCAGACTCAGCCGAAAACACTTCATATTGAGCCTGCAGCTCCTCAATACGTTTCCTGGCATAATCTTCTCCATCAGGTTTAACCTCTGCGTATTCCCCGGGATAATCGTAGATTTCGAAAGTTGCCGAAGCATGCTCACGTTCCACTTTCGCTCTAACCTGCAGGTCCTTTTTAGTATTCTCAAAATCAAAATCTTTCAGAGCATACGAACCGGGCTGGAGGTGGGTTCCCACGACCCAGTCCGAAATACACTCTTCGATTCTTGTTCCCTTATCGGCAGGATGGTATTCGAGTTCCTCTAACTCAGGATAAGGCTCATGTGCGCCGGCTGAATCGGCCAGGACCAACGAATGTTTGCCGTTCTCGTGCTTGAAGAAGTAGTATATCCCCTCCTGCTCCATGAGTCGGCTGACAAAATTAAAATCTGTTTCACGGTATTGCACGCAATACAGCCATGTACGATAGCTGCCACTGAGGGAACGCTCAAAATCAGTGAACCCATGTTCGCGAAAGACATCTTCAATAATATCAGGAACCGTCTTTTCTTGAAAGATGCGACAATCCGCGGTTCGTGTCAGAAACCACAGCCAGGGTACTACGGTGGCCCGGTAGCGTGCCAGCCCACCTGCAGGTAGTGTTTGCGTGAATCGGCTCACAAAACCGTTGAAATAGCGAGATTTATCTCCGGACATATTTAGCCGGATTGTTACGTTCTGCCCCACAATGTCAGCAGATTTAATCTGATGCTCTTCGCTGACCAATTCTAACTCGAATCTGAACAGCCGACCAAGTTGCTCGGTGCCCGACATGCTCGTTAGCAAAAGCATGTCCTCTCCCAACGGGGTCGCTATCTCCAACTCTCTGTTTTCTTGAGTCATTGCCATTAGTAACTGCCTTAAACAGAATTCATTTTATACCAAGCACCGCCTGTCTGCAGGAATTATAGCTTTCGGCGCCGGCAATCCACAGGAAGCCTATCCACCGAAGTGCCTAAAGTGACAGCGAAGCTGTCATTCTGAACGAAGCTAAGAATCTCTTTTTCGTTGGCCAGATCCCTTCGACAAGCTCAGGGCAGGCTCTTCGGCTGCGCCTCAGGATGACACATAAGTGTCACTTTAGGCACTTTAGCTCACTTTAGGCACTTTTAATTATTTCTGTTTCAATTCCCCCCCTCTTATACAAAATCATTTCGTACTGCCTTAGTCGAACGAATAAGCAAACTCACTGTCCTTGACGCCGACATGAACCCGTTTTGCGGTTTTACCTTCCATAAGGCGGGTCAGCAGCTCCTGGCCTATTTCCGGAAGCAGAGTATTGGTCAGGATGGAATCGACCATCCGAGCCCCGCTTTCAACGTCCGTGCACCGGCTGGCAATAAGTTCCACAACTTCATCGTCATAACTGAACGGTATCTTGTGGTTTTGCTGTGTACGACGTCCAATTCGGCCCAACTGCAGGCGAGTGATAAGCTTCAGTGTTTCGTCACTGATTGGATAAAAAGGCACGACAACAAGACGCCCAAGAAGGGCTGCCGGAAAGACCTTCAGCAAAGGTTTACGGAGAGCTTTGCAAATGCCTTCGACATCGGGCATTAGCTTCGGATCTTTGCACATATCCATAATCAGGTCGGTGCCGACATTGCTCGTCAGGAGAATGATAGTATTCTTGAAATCGATCAGACGGCCTTCAGCATCTTCCATCCGGCCTTTGTCGAATACCTGGAAAAATATCTCGTGCACATCGCGATGAGCTTTCTCAACTTCGTCGAGTAAAACAATGCTATAGGGGCGCCGTCGCACGGCCTCCGTCAGAATACCCCCTTCGCCGTAGCCTACGTATCCGGGAGGCGAGCCTTTAAGTGTTGAAACCGTGTGGGCTTCCTGGAACTCACTCATATTGATAGTGATTAAGTTACTTTCGCCGCCATACAAAGCTTCAGCCAAAGCAAGTGCCGATTCGGTCTTGCCCACGCCGCTGGGTCCCACCAGGAACATTACCCCGATCGGCTTGTTCGGGTTTTCTATGCCGGCGCGGGACGTCCTTATGCGTTTGGCAATTGCTTCCAGGGCGTGGTCCTGGCCGATAACACGCTGCTTGAGCGTATCCGATAAATTCAGAACCGATTCGATTTCATTCTTCACCATTCCACCGACCGGAATCCCCGTCCAATCAGCAACTACCGAACCAACGGCTTGAGCATTCACACACGGAAGAATCAGGGGCCTCTCACCTTGTAGCTCGTTGAGTTGCTCCTGCAGTGATTTGAGTTCATTGAGCAGCTCTTCTCTGTCTTCTTTAACCGGCTCTTCTGATTTTTCGGGTGCTGCCTCGGCAGGCTCGCCCGTATCGGCCCCAGAAGCACCCCCATTTTTCCCGACGGTTTCTGACGTTTCCTCTTCGGCAATCTCTGCGTGTTCGATAGTACCCTCACCGCTTTTGCGCAATCTGGCTCGAATTTCTAAGACAGCATCAACCAGCTCTTTTTCTTTGGACCAGCGTTCTTCCAGTTTGGCCAATCTTTCGCGTTCGGCTTCAAGTTTTTCGGTGATTTCAGATTCGCGTATTGTGTGGTCCACTCCGGTTGCAGCTTCTCTGCCGATGATTCCCATTTCCGTCTCCAGAGCCTGGATCCGCCGGCGACAATCCTCCAATTCCGGCGGCACTGCATGCTGGCTTATGGCGACTCTCGCACATGCAGTATCTGTCAGGCTTACGGCCTTGTCGGGCAGCTGCCGTTCAGGAATATACCTGTGAGAGAGACGAACTGCCGCGTCCAGGGCCTCGTCTAATATCTGAACGCGGTGGTGGTTCTCAAGTTTCGAAGCCACTGCCCGCATCATCATTACTGCCTTTTCTTCTTCGGGCTCGTCAACCTTGACTACCTGGAATCTACGGGTAAGTGCGGGATCCTTCTCAATATATTTTTTATACTCCGACCACGTCGTGGCCGCGATAGTCCGTAACGTACCGCGAGCTAACGCCGGCTTGAGCAAATTTGCGGCATCACCTGTACCTGCCGAGCCCCCGGCCCCAATGAGAGTATGTGCTTCGTCGATGAACAGAATAATCGGTTTGGGCGAACTCTGAACCTCCTCTATGACCTGACGCAAGCGGTTCTCAAATTCACCTTTCATGCTGGCACCGGCCTGAAGTAAACCTACATCCAACGTACGCAACGACACATCCTTAATTGATGGTGGTACGTCGCCGGCAACGATACGCTGCGCAAAACCTTCAACAACTGCCGTCTTGCCAACTCCCGCTTCACCTGTCAGAATCGGGTTGTTTTGACGGCGGCGCATCAGAATATCAACTATTTGTCTGATTTCGTCGTCGCGCCCTACAATAGGGTCCATATCCCCGCTCCGAGCCCTTTCGGTAAGGTCCACCGAAAACTTCGCCAAGGCTTCCTGTTTGCCCATCGCAGCCGGTGCCATCTCTCCGGTACCACGAGCGGCTTCGGCCCCAGCTCGGAAGGAGGAACCATCGGTTGCTGTGAGCGTTTCTTCCGGCGACCCGCCTACAATTTTCGCGAAATCATCCGTTAACTGCTCGAGCTTAATCTTGCTGAATTCGTTTGAGATGCGCAGAAGAACATTCTTGAGACCGCTGGTCTTAAGGATGCCAACTATCAAATGGCCTGTGCGAACCTGCATTTCACCAAATAGCAGGCTTCCGAAAACCCATCCCCGCTCTACAGACTCCTCAAGATGAGAAGACAGGTCTGAAATCGATGTGGACCCTCGCGGCAGCCTATCCAGCTCTTCCATCATGTCCTTGGCAAGCCTGGACGGGTCTATTTCAAAGTGCTTAATAATATGGTGCAGGTCCGAATCGGGCAACTTCAGAATCTGGTACAGCCAATGTATTAATTCCACATATGGATTGCCTCGCAGCTTGCAGAAAACCGTAGCACTTTCGATGGATTTATAGCCCAAACTGTTGAGTTTTCCAAATAGAGCTGTGCGATTTATTTCAGCCATTATAGTTTCCTTTTGCCATCTTGGCTTATGTTAAAAGATTAGTGTTTCGTAGACTGACATCATTCATCAGTTTATTCGAATGACTTTCCTTGCCACTTTAAATAAAATATATTGTTTAGTTAAAATGCCCCACTATGTCAACCAATTTTTATCTTAGTTGTCCCAGAAAAATCAGATATTGTATAATAATGGCTTGTTTTGCCAAAAAAGTGAACCAAATCATAAGGAAACGCCTGGTTAGGTCAATTTTCTTGTAAAACAAGCATGTCTTGTGCAGCCCAAACCAGCGGATAACCAAAATGTTTTTTAGGTGGAAATTCGGGCGGAGTTACCGTGCTATTGGTTTTTCCTGTAGGATCGCACTCTGGAGCTCGCCAAAGCGGTCTCAGCATCCACAATCCTTCTTGCACAGGCCATCCGTTAGCGCTATAATTCTGTATTAGCAAAAAAATACCGCAGCGAAACAGGGTGGGACACCGTACAAACCCTTTTCCGAAGTAGAAAAGATTGTACTCTTCACATTCTTAATCGGCAATCACTCTTCTCGCCCGGCTTTTCGTTCAGGTGTAATGATAACTGTCCCCTCTCATTCCCAGGCTTGTGAGTTGTCGTTTGCTACCTCCCAGCGAGGGGGTTCGATAGGAGCCTTCCCGCATGCTCAGGGGGGGGGTCGGCGAGGGGGCACGTGGCGGCGGTGGCACGGGGGAAATGTCGTCAGGCCTGCAGACCGGTTTCGTCCAGTGGACAGTCAGATCTGCCGGTTCGATTATTCTCAGCAACCGCCATACGCCAAAGAGCACCATGCCAGCTACACCACCACTACCTGAGCCCATGTCCAGGAAGGACGTCAGCTTCGCTTTGTCAAAGAGGTAGCCTTCCACACCGGTCTCGTCATCCTTGTATATAGCTGTCAAGATCACATGACTGCCCAAACCGAAGCCGACAAGACCCGGGGTGGCCGCAACGGCAATAGAAACGCGTCCCGACGCGTTACAAAGATTGGATGAACTGAATGGATTCTTGATGTACTGCTTGATTGGTTCCCAGGTAATCGTCGTGCAGTCAATCTGGCTCACGCTGGGCTCATTTATCCATCCAGCCGCGATACCTGCTCCTATACCTCCACCCATGAAAGCCCAGAGTCCGTATTGTCCCAGCGCACGACTCCGGAATCCAAATGTGAAGCCACCGCCGGCCGCCAGCTTCCCCGCGGCGTAGGAGCGCACAAGAACTACCTCCCAGTCGTCGGTGTCGCGTATGCTGGTGTTTCCCTTGATGTCCTTAATGTTTTCATGCTTGTCGCCTTTCATAGTACTCCTCCGCGATGAGTCTATCGTCCGTACAGAGAGAACACCGGACTATTGATTATCCGGAATTTCCCAGATAGGCCCGTGCCCACGACCATCGTGGGGCTTTTCGATGATTGTATCGCGTTCCCGGACACTATCTTGCCGTCCAACATAATAATATACAACACAACCTGCACCGATTTTATGCTATCATTATGCTAATGTCAACAAAATATCGCTTAAAATAGGATTTCCCATATTAAACTCTTAGCTACACCGCTGAGCGTCTACGCTTTCCAAGAATAACAAATCCGCCTCATAGATACAACTATCTCTTGTAGTATTTTGTCGGTTTTTCTCCCAAAATGACAGAATACCTCGGCATTTGCAACTTGAGCCGTCTTTGCGCCAGCGGATTGTCGCACACGAACTTTCTATTAAGTCGATTTATCGAAGTCACCAACTGAGCTTAGAAACCCAGCCTGCATAAGCTTGCGAAAAGCGGCTAGACAGGCGGGTCCTACTGTTTCCGGGTCGGTCTGCATTCGGCCAGCCACTGCCTCGATAAGCTCGCGTAAGGTTCGCCGGCCGTCACAGCCGGCCAGCAAATTCGCAATATACATGTCCATATTCCCGGCAAATGGAATCCCCTCGGAGGCATAAAGGTGCTCACTATTGACAGCCCAAGAGCCGTCCCGAACTGCTAACTGATGCTCCAAGCGGTGGTGTTCGTCAAACAGAAAACGTTGCTCCAGCAACTGCCGGTCGTTATTGAGGGTTTGAAGTAGATCCTCGGCAGCAAATATACGTTCAATCTGTTCTCCGCAAGAGCCGGTACAGCGACCTTTATCGATCGCGTGGGCTCGGAACCAGTTGGCCTCGTGGCTTCGCCTTCGCATAATGATTCCACCGGCACTGATCCGCGTGATGCTCATCTGTTCATAATACGCCATCCATTCATCCAGGTACCGTCCATAGTCCGGCGAACTCTGGTCCACACTGGTTCGCAGCCAGTCGGCCGCGTAGGTTAAGGGTTCTGTGGACTTGAAACATATCAGCCAGCCGTCACAGCCGGTATTCGACATCCAGCTTTTTGGTCGAGAATCCCAGTCCGTTTCGTCTTGATGATGCCAATTGAACAATATACAGGCAAAACCACCCTCACTTAGCCTCTCCCCTGCCCCGCGTACTACTTGTTCTGAGATGGCATCGCCCGGCAGATTTGTGTCACGAAAGACAAACCGGGACTCCGGGGAGATCACGTAGGGAGGATTAGACACAATCAAGTCAAACCGCTGGTTCATAACCGGTTCATAGAGACTCCCTTCACGCCATTCAATGCCATCTATTCCGTTTAGCTTGGCATTGAACCTGGCAAAGTTCAGCGCCCTGGGATTGGTATCCGTCCCGATGACCTGGTCAGCATGGCCGGCGGCCAGAAAGGCCTGTATGCCGGCGCCGGTGCCGATATCAAGAGCCGTTTTTACCCTTCGGCGAATTGTCAAGCTGGCAAGAGTCAAAGATGCAGCGCCTACGCCAAGGACATGGTCGGCCGACAACTCACGATGAATTTCCGACCCAAAATCGCTCGCCAGTAACAAGTCGTGGTATGGTGTCAATTTGGCATTAGCTTGGACTTCCCCATCCCGACGGTGCAGTAGGCCGATCCCTACCAGCTCCTCAATATCAAGACCCGCCAACTGCTCACGAAGGTCTGACTCAGAGACCGCCCGTCCAAGCCAGAACAAGCGAACTAAGATATTATACGGGCTGTCCGTCTTGACACGGCGATAGACAACCTCTACATCCTGCCGTTCGTGTACGCACGATATGCCCAGGGTATCAGCCAATGCTGTCTGAGAATACCCCGCATCAGCCAGAACCTTCTTGAATGTCTTGCCATCAAATGGCTGTTCCAGGTGGAACGTTGCTCCCTTATACGTTTGTGTCACAGAACATTCTCCCATCTATGAAAGCCAACCAATTAACCAAAGACCTTCTTTAAGGCCTATATTGCACAACCCCCGAGAATATGTGAACCACAACCGCGTTTATCAAGTCTTTGCTCGATAGAGTCAAAGTTAAATTTCCCCCTCTAGGCATCGCTGAGATGTGCGTCGGATATAATTTCCTGGTGTTACTTCTATCCCGGTAGTATTGTCTCACTGCTTCTTCTTCAAAAGTGCAATAATAATCGGGCTTGTCTACCTTACATTAGAACCAACGCTTTCTGGCTTTTACTGAGGGCATTGTACCATGTGTTACTTGATACGCGCTTCCTATTTCCATTTATCGGTTGTTTTTATTGACCCGTAGATTCCAAATTCTTTTGCTAGTCCTTGCCGATGAAACTCTCCCATAAAGTTGTCGTAAACTCGAAAGCACTGATCGAAGATTACAATACCCTTCGCGCTCTCGTCTTGTTTGTCTTTAACATGCTTGATTACAACGCCCTTGTGAAGCCTCGTATCCAAGACTGAATTCACAGTGTAACCCAGAGTTCCAAGAGATTTCAAATGTTTTTTCCTGAACTCGTTTAAGAGCTTACAGGGTCCTTGCAAGAATGCAACAGATTTGCCGGGATCCCAATTATAGCGATCGCGAACATTGTACACGAACTCCAATTCGTAGCTTGGATTCTTTTTATCGCCTTTTACAGTTGCAACACCCTTACCCCAGGACGAATACCCACCAATAGCGTAAAACCAGTTCTTGTCGCCTGGCAAATTAAGATTGTAATTGCTGTTACGAAAATTTGATGCTTTTCCAGAAGTTATTTTATAAGTCCCTTGCCCGAGTGTCATAACGAACTGTTTCGCTTGTTTTACCTCGGAGTTATATAATTCCTTCGCAGATTTGACTTCCTCCACCAAACGATGCAACTCAATTTTGAAATCACCCCCTGATTTCCTAAAGTAGTACATCAAATGTGCCGCTGCATTTCGACCAGCATAAACAGAGAAGTGCCCCCAAAAATGCATAAATATGTTCTTACACAACTCCATAAACTTTTCCGGTATGTGGCATCTATACACTCCAGCCCCCGTATCGAATGTAATTTTCGGGTCATCGGTTCCTAATTTATATTCTGCCATACCATGCCTCCTAAAGATGGCAAAAAAAGTCGTAAGAAGTCAATTATCCGTAAGTACCCGACGAACTTCCTTACTACCACTAATGAATGATAAAGAAATTAGGTTTCATCAATCTTTAGTTTCATCCTGTTGCGGAGAAAATAATATAGCCTGATGTGTTTGTCAGCGTAGATATGCTACTTGTCTTCTTAACCAGTTATTTCATTCATGCGTGCTAAGACCAGACAAAGCTCCCTAGCCTTTCTCACGCTGAGCCTTTCCAATTAAGCCAAATCGATAAACAAACTACCTTCTAAGTTTACATGGATAATATCAGCAGCAGGTCGAAATGTCAAAATAAATTAAGCACAAATCGTTAAAATGCCACACCGTTTAGTTATCGGTAGCACAATTGGCCTGGGAGCTTTAACTCTGGTATTTTTGCTTCTCTAATCCATCCTCAGGTGCGATTTGATGACTTGCCAAACGGCTGGGTCTGAAACACCCTCTCCTCTTAAAACGCGTCGAATTTCTTCAGCATCTATGCCGAGAGCGTCAGAAACGCCTTCTTCGTCCAAACCTACTGCCCTGGCTCCCTCCATCGCCGACTCCACTACTTTTTGTTGTTCATCGGGAGTTGGAAATGTATTGATGCCATTTCGGCACTGAAGGCAAAGGTGGAGTTCATAACACTCACGACCATTGCAACTGGTTACTATTGTCCGTGCTTGGCGCACGCCGCATTTTTGGCACAACATCTTTGGAATCTCCGCTTATCCCGGCGCACCGGAATTAAACGTTCTTACTAACGAAATATCAAATCATACCCCCATATCCTACCAAAACGACGCTGAAAATTCTACTTTATTTGGGAAATCCGGGATAATCTACGGCGAATTACAACAGAGGTTTTACGACTAACTCACATCTCTCATGAGACCATAAGATACCATTTAGCAAAAAGTTACATATTTTTTCGGGAAAAAAGGGAAAAAGTTTGACACTCTATCCCAATCGTAGTAGAATTTTTTCTTGTTTTTATAGGAAGTTTCCCGAATGCTGGAGCGATGTGCTCTACTCTGGAAGACTCAAGTCTTCCTGTGAGTAGTCTCAAAATAAGCACCAGTTAGCTGGAAAGTATTTTGTAGGTTTCAGGGCGGCAGGTAAATAACACTCGTCGCACTTGATGTTTATGGGCGATTTTGACCGTGATTATTTAATGTTCTTGGTTTTTTAGTCCGATGTAGTTGGGTCGGCTGTAAAACCAGTGTAGCACAGTAAATCTAATTTGATGAGTGTGCCATGAATGAATCTGACATCCAAAGCCTGCTTTCAGAAGTGAGCGCCGAGTCCCCTTGCGGCGAAGACCTTTCCTACGACGCCTCTTTCCTGGCTCTCGAAGACATGCTGCGAACCAAGGCCGACGGCGGGGTCGTGGCGGGTGTGGAGGAAGCCGTGGAAGAGCCGAACTGGCGGGAGGTTCGTGAAAAAAGTTCCGAGCTGCTAAAGCGCTCGAAAGACCTTAGGGTTGCAATGTACCTTACTATTTCCCTTCTAAAGCAGGAGGGGATCCACGGTCTGCGTGACGGCTTGGCTCTGCTCCACGGATTGCTGGAACGTTTCTGGGACCATCTTTACCCTCAACTTGACCCGGAGGATAATAACGACCCTCTTGAGCGAATCAATATTTTACAATCGTTGTCCCCAACTTCGGTGAACGTACAGGACCCTATGAAATTCAAGCAACGGCTGTCAGAAGTGCCTTTGTGTAATTCAGTTCAGATGGGAAGGTTTAGCCTTAGAGACATCCAGGTTGCAAAAGGAAAGATTGCGGTTTCAGATAACCAGAGAGCAAACGCTCCCGATACGGCAGTAATTGATGCGGCATTTCAGGATACCGCAACGGATGAGCTCCTGGCAACATCCCAAGCCACCCAAGAAGCTATTGAACATATCGCCGCTATAATGAGTGTGTTCTCTGAACGCGCTTCTCAAGGCCAGACTCCGGACGTTAGTGGTTTCCGAGCAGTTCTTGGAAATATCCAAAAACGTGTGCAGGAATATCTGGCAAAGCGGGGGCATGGTGTAGCTGTCGATGAGGGCGCTGCAGTAGCTGGTACCGAACAAAAGAAAGGCGCAATATCACTTTCGGGTGATATCCAATCCGCCCAAGAAGCCCTTTTGGCTCTCGATAAAGTCATTCAGTATTTTGAACGTCACGAACCATCCAGCCCGGTACCCCTGCTTCTGCGCAGAGCGCAAAGATTAGTCTCGAAGAGCTTTTTGGAAGTCGTTAAGGATTTTTGCCCGGATGGCATGAGCCAAGTTGAAATGATTGGCGGAGTTAGCAGTAGTGATTCCGGTACTGGTCAATCGGGTTAGTAACCAATATTCTGCTATTCTGCAGGTTTAAGATTGCCGACGATTTCGGCGCTAAGTATTTCTTGTTGAGAAAGGAGTAAGCATGGCAAAAAAGAAGAGTAGTCAAAAATTCATAGCTCGTAACCGAGCCCCCCGTGTGCAGATAGAGTATGATTTGGAGCTGTACGGTGCAGAGAAAAAAATCAACCTACCTTTCGTGATGGGTGTGATGGCTGATTTATCCGGTAAGCCGGCAGAAAGTTTACCTGGCGTTGCAGACCGCAAGTTCCTTGAGATTGATGTAGATAATTTTGACGAACGGCTCAAAGCAACGAAACCCCGAGTTGCCTTTCAAGTACCTAACACACTTACGGGCGAAGGCAATCTGAGCGTCGATATCAGCTTTGAGAGTATGGAAGATTTCTCCCCAGCGGCTGTGGCGCGTAAGGTTGACGCTTTAAACAAGCTGCTGAAGGCCCGGACGGAATTGTCAAACCTCTTGTCGTACATGGATGGTAAAAGTGGTGCCGAAGAGCTGATGGCGAGGGTCCTTAAAGACAAGGCCCTGCTAGGTGCCCTGACTTCTGCACCAAAACAGGAAGCTGAACCTACTGACACTGCTAAGGAGGAACAGTCCAATGGCTAAAGAGAAAGAAAAAGAAGAAGCACAGGCCCCTGAGGCTGTGGCAATAGAACCAAGTGAGTTCGACTTACTCCTAAAGAAAGAGTTTAAACCGAAATCCGACCACGCAAGAGAGGCCATCAATTCTGCAGTGCGAACCTTAGCTGAACAAGCCCTGGCAGAAACAGCGCTCATTTCCGAAGATGCGGTCAGCTCAATTGAAGCGATTATTGCTGAGATAGATATGAAGTTGTCTGAGCAGATTAATTTAATCATGCATCACGAGGACTTTCAAGCACTTGAGGGTACCTGGCGAGGCATGCATCATCTCGTAAATAACACAGAAACGGACGAAACGCTGAAGATACGTGTGCTGAACCTCCCCAAGAAAGACTTGGCAAAGACCATTAAGAAGTATAAAGGTACAGCCTGGGACCAAAGCCCGCTTTTCAAGAAACTATACGAAGAAGAGTTCGGTTCACCGGGCGGCGAACCATATGGCTGCCTCATGGGTGACTATTATTTTGATAACAGTCCGCCGGACGTTGAAATACTTAACGGGATGGCCCAGATTGCCGCTGCGGCCCACGCCCCGTTTATAAGCGCGGCCGCCCCTACCCTGATGAATATGGATTCCTGGCAGGAGCTTAGTAATCCTCGCGACCTGACTAAAATTTTCCAAACTGCGGACTATGCCCCATGGCGGTCTCTGCGTGAGTCTGAAGATTCCAGGTACATCGGCTTAACGATGCCGCGATTTCTCGGCAGGATACCTTACGGCGCCAAAACGAATCCTCTCGAAGACTTTGATTTTGAAGAGGAGACCGCTGGAGGCGAGCACTCAAAATATCTTTGGACAAACGCAGCCTATGCAATGGGCGTGAATATTAACCGGTCCTTTAAGCAGTTTGGGTGGTGTGCGAGTATCCGCGGAGTCGAGAGCGGCGGAATAGTCGAAGGTCTGCCCTGCCATACTTTCCCAACCGATGATGGTGGGGTGGATATGAAATGCCCAACGGAGATTGGTATCACAGACAGACGGGAAGCGGAATTAGCGAAGAACGGCCTGATGCCGTTGTCACACTGGAAGAACGAGGATTATGCGGCATTTATCGGGGCCCAGTCGCTGCAAAAGCCGGCCGAATATGACGACCCTGATGCAACGGCAAACGCAAATCTTGCGGCAAGATTGCCGTATCTGTTCGCAACTTGTAGATTTGCGCATTACCTCAAATGCATCGTACGCGATAAAATCGGGTCTTTCAAGGAGCGCGAGGATATGGCAACCTGGCTTAATAAATGGATAACGCAGTACGTTACCAGCGATGCTCACGCCTCTGAAGAGGTCAAGGCGAAGTATCCTCTGGCAGCGGCGGAAGTTGTGGTTGACGAAGTGGAAGGAGACCCAGGCTATTACTCTGCCAAATTCTATCTGAGGCCGCATTACCAACTCGAGGGATTGTCTGTTTCGCTGCGATTGGTATCCAAGCTGCCTTCGGCTAAGGGTGGAGGTTAATAGATTAACCTAACATAAATGGAATTCTCCTAAAGTGTTTTAGGTAGTTAAGGTAAGAATCGGAACCAAAGAGAATTACTTTGTTTTGTAAGGAGTTGATAAGATGGCTTTTGATTGTTTTTTGAAGATTGAAGGAGTGCCAGGTGAAAGCACTGATGACAAACACAAGGATTGGATTGAGCTGCTGTCGTACAGTCACGGCCTTTCGCAGCCGACTTCGGGAGCAGTAAGCAGCGGCGGAGCGCGTTCTTCTGAGCGATGCGACCATCAGGATTTCTCCGTTGTGAAGACGCTCGACAAAGCCTCGCCCAAGCTGAATCTTTTCTGCTGCAACGGCACTCACATCAAAAAAATTAATGTCGAGCTCTGCCGTGCCACTGGCGAAAAGCAGAAATACATGGAATACATATTAACAGATTCGATCGTCTCGTCAGTCCGCCCAGGGGGCTCAGCTCAGGGTGGTGAAGCTCTACCTCTTGAAGAAGTTAGTTTCAACTACGGCAAAATCGAATGGGTCTATACTGAAACGGACCACGAGACAGGCAAGCCGAAGGGCGACATTTCCTCCAATTGGGACCTGGTCGCCAACAAGGGCGCCTAATACCGCCGTATTGGGCATTGAAGGCTAATGTTCAGTCACTGGCTCGTTCTCTTAGATAGCACCAAGAGGAACGGTGAGTTCGGTCCAGCGACGGAGGCTTATTATCATGCAAGCAGAAGAATTACTGCAAGCTGGCCAGCTTACTGAGGCGCTTGCTGTTCTGGAAGATGAGATACGCTCCGACCCTGCTAATGCCAAGCTCCGGGTTTTCCTTTTCCAGTTGTTATCCGTTCTGGGAGATTGGGAGCGAGCACTGAACCAGCTAAACGTGGCGGCGGAGCTCGACCCCATGAATTTGCTCATGGCTCAGGTATGCCGAGCAGCGCTCAATTGCGAGGCGCTGCGGGCTGAGATATTTGCCGGCAAACGCTCACCGCTCATTTTCGGCGAGCCTGCTGAGTGGATTAGCTGGTTAGTACAGGCCAACCAAATGACTGCGGAAGGAAAATACAAGGCGTCTCAGAAACTCCGAGAGCGCGCATTTGAAACGGCAACTGCCATTGCGGGTTCTATTGATGGTCAGCCTTTCGAGTGGATTTGTGACGCTGATTCCAGGCTTGGCCCGGTACTCGAGGCTATTTTTGACGGCAAATACTACTGGGTGCCTTTCACAGCTATAAAGCGAATCCAAATTGAACCGCCGGCCGACCTGCGCGATGTAGTCTGGCTTCCCGCCCACTTCACCTGGGTCAACGGTGGTGAAACGACCGGCCTGATACCAACACGGTACCCAGACTCGGAAACCAGCGAAGATAGTGCTATTCTACTGGCGCGCAAGACCGATTGGGTTGAACAACCGGGCGAGCTGTACCTTGGCTTGGGACAGCGCATGTTTGCCACCGACAAGGATGAATTCCCGCTGCTCCAGATACGACAAATAGATTTGGACCACCCAGAAACAGACCAACAAGGTGGTGAAACAAATAATGGCTGAACTTACACCAATGGATCGTCTGCAACCATGCCTGCTTGATCGCCTCACCGATGACGAGCCAGGGGTGAGTAAGGAAAGCCGCGACCAACGCGTAGTATCAATACGAAGATACAAACGTGCAGTACTTCGCGACTTGGAGATGATATTAAATACTAAGAGACACCCATTGCACGACAACATATATGAGTTTAGCGAAGCAGCACGGTCTGTGCTAAACTACGGTATACCCGATGTATGCGGTGCAACTATCTCAGTAATCAGTCCGGCTGAGTTTGAATCACAAGTGAAGCAAGCCGTTCTATCTTTTGAGCCGCGAATTTCGCGTAAACAACTGTCTGTTCGTATTGTCACTCCACTGGATTCGGCAAACATTCGTACCATCTCGTTCGAAATAGAGGGTGAGCTGTGGGCACAACCGTTGCCGGACCATCTTTTTGTTAAGACAGAAGTCGATTTGGAAACCGGTCACCACAAATTTAAGGGTGAGCCAAGTGGATAGACGTCTACTGGACTTGTACAATCGCGAACTTGCGCATCTTCGTGCAATGGGAGCGGAGTTCGCAAAGGAGTTCCCGAAAATAGCAGGCCGCCTTGGTGGACTGGATGAGTTTCAACCGTGCCAGGACCCTTTTGTTGAACGATTGCTTGAGGGGTTTGCTTTTCTTTCTGCGCGAGTGCAGCTCAAACTCAATGCAGAGTTTCCGAGGTTTACACAGTCTTTGCTCGAAACCATCTATCCCCACTATTTGGCACCCACACCATCTATGTGTACTGTCCAGTTCAAGCCAGACCTTAATGAGAGTGGATTAGCTGATGGCTTTTTAATTCCCCGCGGCTCTTCGCTTTACAGCACTCTGGGCAAAACGGACCAAACCAGATGCGAATACCGTACTGCACATGACGTGACCCTCTGGCCCATTCAGGTGAATGAGGCAAATTACTATACACGCGAGTTGGCCTCGCTCGAAGTCCCTAACCTTTCCAATGTCAAAGCTGGAATTAAAATCCGGATCCAATCCACCGCGGGGCTTAATCTTAGCGAGTTGAAACTGGATTCTTTGACCTTGTATCTTATGGGAGCCGGCGAGATCCCGATGCATTTGTACGAACAGTTTTTTGCAGATGCCGTGGCGGTTGTGGCCCAACCAACGACTAAGCCCATAAAGTGGCAAAAGGTCATTGATGCTTCTTGTATTCGGCGTGTAGGTTTCGAAAATAAACAAAAACTACTACCTTACGATGCGCGATCTTTTCAGGGATATCGTCTTTTGCACGAGTACTTTGCATTTCCTCAAAGATTTATGTTCGTTGAACTTACAGATTTGAGTGCTGCAATCCAAAGCTGTGATCAAAATCAATTGGACCTCATCATCTTGTTCCGAGAATCGAATATTGAACTTGAGGGTGCAATCAATGCTGATAATTTCGGATTGTTCTGTTCGCCGGCAATCAACCTGTTTGAAAAACGGCTGGACCGCATACTCGTTTCAGACAAAGTCTTTGAGTTTCATGTTGTTCCGGACCGAACCAGAGCACGGGACTTCGAGGTTTACAAGCTTACCAAGGTAATGGGTTATGGGGCCCTGTCAGACCAGCTACAAGAGTTTCTTCCTTTTTATTTAGCGAAAGATCTGGGAGACAGCCGTACAGGCGGCTATTATGTCACGAACCGAGTTCCAAGGCCCCAGTCACAGGATGCAAGGTTGCAAGGCCGAAGATCGAGAAGTTACACAGGCAGCGAAGTTTACATATCTCTTGTTGATTCAACCGCCGCACCGTATAGTACCGATCTAAAGCAGTTAGGCGTTGAGGCCCTGTGTACAAACCGTGATCTGCCCCTCCATATGCCAATCGGACTGGGAAGCTCCGACTTTACTATGGACAAGACAGCGCCTTGCACATCGATTCGCTGCATTGGGGCCCCAACCTTGCCCAGGCCATCTCACGCCGAGGGGGAAATTGCGTGGCGCATTATTAATCACCTGTCACTAAACTATCTTTCGCTTACCGATACTGATGAGCGTGAAGGTGCGTCAGCACTCCGCGACCTTTTGCGACTATATAGTGACACCGGTGATCTGCAAACTCACAAGCAAATTGATGGTATCAAATCGATAGGTTGCAAGCCGATCACTCGTAGAATCACAACATCGGGATCAATGGCGTTTGCACGCGGGTTGGAGGTAAGAGTAACTCTCGAAGAAGCGGCATTCGAGGGGAGTGGGGTGTTCCTGCTTGGTGCTGTTCTTGAACAATTTTTTGCCAAATATGTTTCGATTAATTCTTTTACCGAAACCGTAGTGAACACAGTTGAACGTGGAGAGATTATGCGATGGAAAATGAGAGACGGCTTGCGTCCAATTCTTTAACGCAGGCATTACGGGACAAACCCTATAGTTTCGACTTTTTCCAAGCGGTGCGACGTCTCGAGTGCGCCCACCCGGATCTGCCGCGGATCGGACATTCACAGCGGCCTCAGTATGATCCCGTCAGATTCTCCCAAAATGTGTCTTTAGCGTTTACGCCTTCATCCATCGAAGCCTATTCCGAAGCTACAGACGAATATCCCAGCCGGATGGTCGTTAATTTTTTCGGACTTCTCGGTACAAACGGGCCTCTGCCTCTGCCTATAACTGAATATGTCCATGACCGATTACAAAACCATAAAGACAAAACACTTGCAAGCTTCCTTAATGTTTTTAATCATCGAATGATATCTCTTTTCTATCGCGCATGGGCATGTAACCAGCAAAGTGTGAGCCATGATCGTACAGAAAAGGACCCGTTCGCAGTTTACATCGGGAGTCTATTTGGAATAGGAGAAGATTCATTTCGTAACAGAGATGCTGTCCCTGACGTCGGGAAACTTCACTATTCCGGGCGTCTTGCTTGCGAGACCAATAACGCCGAAGGCTTGCGAGAAATTCTCCAGGACTATTTTGGAATAACGGTATATATTGAAGAGTTTGTTGGACAGTGGATCGACATTCCACAAGAGCATTGTTGCCGATTAGGAAAATCTGTCGAAAACGGAAAGATGGGATCCACATTGATTATAGGGTCTCGTTTTTGGGAGTGTCAGCAAAAATTTAAGATTAGGTTTGGGCCTATGCGTTTTTCTGAATACCAGCGTATATTACCGGGGGGCGATAGTATTCTGCGGCTTATCGCATGGGTCAAGAATTACATCGGAGATGAATTGAGCTGGGAGCTTCAGTTGATATTAAGAGCTATAGAGGTTCCAAGTATTTGTTTGGGGAAAATGGGCCAATTGGGATGGTCGACATGGCTTAGGAGTAAGAAGTTTGAAAAGGATGCGGATGATCTTGTACTGAGAAATTTGGTTGCCTAACATATTTCCATAAATGCGGTGTTCCACTAAGAACTAAATTTGCACTTACAATTATTGTTGACAATGCGAAAAAACTGGAGATAATAGTCTTTATTTAGATACCATATTCTGTTCCGAGAGGACTGAAAAACTGTGTCTGCGAAGAATAATAAAAAGTTGGAAAACTACATTCGCGAGACGACAAATCGTCTTCGTTTGATCCAGGTGGATTTCGCAGACCAGAGCGACCAAACCAGAACTGAGTACCTCTGTGAGGAGGTTGAACGGGCTTTGAAAATGGTCCTGCCCGATGAGCGGAATGAATTCTTGGAAAGATTGACGGCAAGATTTCCCACCTTGAACTTTAGTACTCAGCCGATATTGGAAGAACGAGAGGCTAAGGGTAGCTCCACAATTGAGGTTGGTAAGCTAAGCGACCCCGATTTTCTTATCCGCAGCCTTCTCGAAATCGCCCCGACACTTTCTAACGACCAGAAAAAAAATGTCATCAAAAGCCTGCAAGAAGGAGAATTAGAGCCACAAATCCGACAGGATTATTCTGATGAATCAATTCAAAAACTGAAGGCCAAGCTTCAGCTTGATGATAGGCAGTCTTTCGATACCAACCGGCTTACCGAAATGATTATCTTACTTGTTGACTTCGTGTACAGGCTTGAGCCTTTGGTTTGGAACACATGGCGCAAATTGTCACCTCGGTCAACCATTTGTCCGCCCGGCGATCTGAAGAATGCCATAGGACAGTTCATGTACAATGACTCCAAAGTGTCTCGGGAGCAAGTTAATAGTGACCTTAAAGAATTGCAACGACTTGTTGCAGCTATTACCACAGCAGTTGGTCGAGTAGGTGGTCAGTTCGCCAAAAGTCATCTCGCCAAGTTTTCGCCTTCCGAGATTTCAGCCTTGGTCCGAATGGAACATAAAAGTGTTCTTGTTAGTCACGAAGTCAAATGCTGGCGAAAATATATCGAACTGGCGGATACATTGACCGAAGACACCATCGAGACGGAGATAAGAAAGGCCATCGTTGACTATGTGGAGTCTTTAGTGAAAAGAACGAGTCGGTGACCTTAATATGGGGTAGTACGTTATGACGATAAAAGGCCAAATTCATTGGTGCGAAGGTCTCTTCCTTCAACCTCACCATCTCCAGTCCATGCAAAGGTATATCCTCGAGAATTTTACAAGGGAACGCCGTTTGTGTTGGAGCTATCCCTATGGTGTGATAGAGGCAAAAGTTTCTGACGACCAGTTGGAAAATATGCGAGTTTCATTTGACCGACTCCGGGCTATAATGCCCAGCGGGCTTGAAGTGAACGTCCCTGATAATGCCCATCTTCCATCGCTTGACATAAAAGAAGCATTTGCATCGAGCAGCGGTCCATTAAACATCAGTCTTGGTGTGCCGGTGTGGTACCCTTCTCGAGGCAATGTCATTGAAAAAGGTAGTGAAGACTGGCGTACCAAGCATACATATCGAGTAGTTGAGGTCGAAAGGCCCGATGAAAACACGGGTGAAAATCCACAGCCAATCCTTGTTCGCCAGATAAACGCCAGGCTTTTGCTTGGCACTGATGACCGCTCAGACCTCGAAGTATTACCGTTGCTGCGGATTGTCCACGCTGCGGGTGAGGATATCGGTTTGCCTCGTAGAGACTCGGCATACATTCCCCCATGTCTTATCATTAGCGGCTCACCCGTATTGAGCGAGCTGCTTCGAGATATAACTAACCAGGTTATGGCCAGCCGGAATGAATTGGTAGTCCAAATTAACCGCGGCGGCTTTAGCATTGAAAACATACGCGGTATTCAATTCGAGCAAATGCTCCGTCTCAGAACGCTCAATCGGTTCAGCGCCAGCCTTAGCTCTCTTATCCATGCCCCCAGCGGTGTTACACCATTCGGAATGTATATAGAGCTTAGACAACTACTTGCTGAACTTGCTGCATTGCGTCCCGACCGGGACCAGTTCGAGATTCCTGAATACGACCATGACAACCCGGCAATTGCCTTCAACGAGGTTACTACCAGGATTCGGGCGCTGCTCAAGGGCGTAGTTCAGGCCCGATTTCTTAAAGTTCCCTTTACGATGGATCAAGAGCAAAAAATCTTGGCAGCAACTCTCAGTGACGAAGCATTATCCTTGCCAAATGAGTATTTTCTTGCTATCAAAACAAAGCAAGACCCTTCGGAGCTGGCGAAATTGGTCCTGGACCGCGATAAATTTAAACTTATGCCGCAGAGTCTTGCAAATCAGCGAATCTTCGGTGTGAAACTTGCCCAAGAATTGTATCCACCCGTTGAACTTCCAGCACAGGTAGGACTTCATTATTTTCGGGTGATGCGGAGTGAAAGTGTGCGGCTCTGGGAGAGGATAGTACAGGAGAAAGCTGTTGCTGTGCGATGGCCGGGAATTGAATCTTCTGACTTTGATGTCACGCTATATATGACTGTTCCGGATACGGAGGCATAACAAATGACACTGCTTGAATTATGTGAGCCGCTTTTCCAATATGTATGCCGGCTCAATCGGTTATCTCGCACGGGTTGTACTCTGGAAAAGGACCAAGTACGCAACGACATCAAGAAAATATTCGACGAGATGAGAGCACATGCTTTAGCCAATCCAGAATTGATCTCTCAGCACGAAAAGATTGAGTTACCTTTGCTTTTCTTTGTTGACTTTATGATTAAAGAGAGCAAACTACCTTTTGCTTACGACTGGTACGAGCTGGGTCGTGAAAGAAATGAGTTAGCCGGAGATGAGAAGTTTTTTGACCTGCTGGATGAAGACCTTGCTGATCCGAGTAACGCTGCAACTGAAAGGTTAGTGATATTTTACACTTGTATAGGTTTGGGATTTACAGGCGTTTATGCCGGACAGCCGGAAAGTATCCAGAGGTTAATGTCGAAAATTTCTGCTCGCATTTCTGGTATGATGGATGCCGATGAAAAGTCTTACATTTGCCCGGAGGCCTATGAAAATGTAGACGATAGAGATTTCGTTGAGCCACCAAGTACAAAGTTAGTAGGTATCGGAATCACCTTAATAGGTCTCATTGTTGTTT
>CAYUFX010000022.1:0-56011 GCA_964444135.1 uncultured Pirellulales bacterium
CGCTGATGCAAGAAGCTGCAAACAATAATTATATAATTTAATCCAACATTACCAGCAGACTCAACCGTTACCTATCACTCACATTCCGTTGGAAAACTATGAAATCAAAAAAATCACTCAAAAACAACATCCCGGCGTTACTATTTATATTCTGTTTATGTGCCGTTTTAGCCATCTATTGTAATAATGTCCAGGCGGCCGATTGGCCCAACTGGCGGGGGCCGAATTACAACGGAATATCAAGCGAAACAGGCTGGAGCACAAACTGGCCCGAAGGTGGACCGAAAGTATTGTGGAAGGCTTCTATCGGGACAGGATTTGCTTCAATTTCTGTTAGTAATGGCCGAGTTTACGCTATGGGTAATATTGACGACAAGGACATTCTTTACTGTTTCGACGAGAAAACAGGCAAGGAAATATGGAAGCAGTCTTATTCCTGCCCTCTATATAGAAAAAATCACGAAGGTGGCCCCTGTGCGACACCAACAGTGAAAGATAATGCTGTTTATACGTTCAGCAAAAATGGTGATGCAATTCGTTTCAATGCAACCAATGGAAATGTAATTTGGCATAAAAAATTACCGAAGGAATTAGGTATTAAATTCCCCACCTGGTATTTTTCCAGTTCGCCGTTTATTGTAAATAATATGATTATCCTTAACGCAGGTACTTACGGCCTTGCTCTGCAAACGTCAGACGGCAGTTTGATATGGAAAAATGGAAATGGCGCTTGTGGCTACGCTACTGCTGTGCCTTATAGTTCGGGCAATCAACAATGTGTGATAATGCCTGTATCCAGGGAAATTGTGGGATTGGTCGCAGCAACGGGCCAAATCATCTGGAAACTTCCCTGGAAAACCGCTTACGATATCAATGCTGCAGACCCCATTATCTCCGGTGATACAGCGTTCATTTCTTCCGGTTACAACAAAGGCTGTGCGCTTATGAAAATTGCTGGGGGCAATGTCACTGAGCTTTGGCGAAATAAGTATATGCGAAACCATTTCAATAGCTGCGTCTTATGGGAAGGACACATATATGGTTTTGATGGACAGGGTGGCGGAAGGGGCCAGCTTAGATGTATTAACAAGCAAACTGGTGAGGTAAAGTGGTCACAAGAAGGAATGGGAACAGGTTCGCTTACGCTCGCCGATAGTAAGTTGATTATCCTTGGTGAAAGGGGCAGGCTGGTAATTGCATTAGCTTCGCCGGAAGGATTCAGGGAATTGGCATCAGCTCAGATATTAACGGGCAAATGCTGGACTGTTCCGGTCCTGGCTAACAGTAGAATCTATGCCCGCAATGCAAATGGTGATATGGTCTGCGTTGACGTTAGCAACTAAGATTGAGGATGGGTCAGTGCAGTTAATTCGGATTATGATTTCAATAATACACACATAATTTATGTCTATTGGAACATTTATTATCTAATTAAAGGTTTACAAATATGTTAAGAACAAGTAGAGAATACCTATCTCCGACAGAATTTTCACTTGTGCTATGTTTAATTGGTTTAAGCTTTCATAGTACTGCCAAAGCCGCTGATTGGCCCCAGTGGCGAGGGCCTAATCGTGATGGAGTATGTACCGAGACCGGTCTGCTCAGAAGTTGGCCAGAAGGAGGACCGAAACTTTTATGGGAACTTACCGGCCTTGGAAAAGGATACTCCAGCCTTGCAATTGTTGATGGCAGGTTCTATACAATGGGGGATGTCCAGTTGGGTTCTGAAAAAGTGCAATGCGTTCTTGCCTATGACCTATCCACGCGCAGACGGCTGTGGGCGGCCAAAGTCGGGCCTACACATAACGATGGCCCGCGCTGCACACCGACTGTTGATGAGGATTTCATTTATGCAATTGGCACCAGTGGTGACGTAGTCTGTTTAGATGCCGATACAGGTAAAGTGCAATGGAGTAAAAATTTACAAACTGATTTGGGCGGAGGAAAAAATCCTAACTGGAAATTTAGTGAGTCACCGCTTGTAGATGGTGACAAGCTGTTATGTACACCCGGCGGTAGGAACGCCGTCATCGCAGCACTCAATAAGAAAACAGGAGAACTCATCTGGAAATCTTCGATGCCTGACATCGGACCAAAAGGAAAAGACGAGGCAGGCTATTCGTCCATCGTTGTAACTAAGACCGGCAATATCCAACAATATGTTCAGTTAACCAATAAGGGTTTGATAGGTATCGATGCAAAGGATGGCAGATTTCTCTGGGGATACAACAAGATAGCAAACCGAACCGCAAGTGTTTCGACCCCCGTCGTTCACGGTGATTATATATTCTGTTCTACCGCTTACCGCACGGGCAGCGCACTGCTTAAGCTGGCTGATGTGGGCAGCGATGTCGAGGCAAAAGAGATTTACTTTCTCGATGACCACACTTTCCAGAACCATCATGGCGGCTTTGTCCGAATCGGCGATTATATTTACGGCGGCCATGACCACAACAAAGGTAAGCCAACCTGCATCGAAATGAAGACCGGAAAAATAATGTGGCAGGAAGACCAACCGGGTGGAGGCTCAGCCGCAGTGCTTTACGCAGACGGGCACTTGTACTTCCGTTACCAGGACGATGTCTTAGCTCTCATTGAGGCCAATCCGCACAAATATAATATTAAAGGCACCTTTAAACTTCCTAAACGCGATGGTATGAGTGACCCTGGCTGGGCGCACCTTGTTATTGTCGATGGCCGGCTCTATGCTCGCCATGCTGACGTTTTAATGGTCTATGATGTCAGAGCAAAACACGCTCACGCAGACCAATAGCAATAGCATTTTTGCCGACGAGTTTAACCTTTGTAAAGATTCCCGGAGAAAAAGTAACAGTGAACAAAGAAATATCAGACAGCCCAAACCATCAAGACAACGTATCTTTGCATGAATACTCACCTGCTCAGGAGCTTATCAACAATATTCCTTACTTAGCTATGATAGTGCTGGGAACGGTTATTTTCGCCGTTGCTCTTGGCAGCTCAGCCTGGGGACTGATAGCTGCGGCTGCTTATCTGGCATACGGCCTGATGGGGGCTTTCTGGATTATGATATTCGTATGTCCATTCTGCAGGTATTGGAACACAAGGTCCTGTCCTTGTGGATATGGCCGCATAGCTGCGAAGTTTCGTAAAAAGAAACCCATCGAGAGCTTCGGTGAGAAGTTCAAAAAACACATACCTGTGATTGTGCCTTTGTGGTTCATACCGGTATTAGTCGGCGTACCCCTTGTGATACGCAGCTTCTCCTGGACTCTTTTAGTTTTACTTGTTGTATTTGTTCTTGTAGCATTTGTAATTTTGCCGCTGGTTTCGACCAAACACGGCTGCAAAGAGTGCCCCCAGAAAGATTCATGCCCTTGGATGAAGAACAAAAGCAAATCTTCAGGTTAACCGGCCTGAAAAATTTGCTTTAAATGAAAACAACTTTCCTATTTTTAATTTTACCATCGAAGGAAGACTGCAAATCAGATTACCACTGTGGGCTGATATTGCTGAGTGATAAAGAATTTGTCATCTTGATTTCCTACCTTTGACTATTTTTTTGAAATGGAACAAAACCGCACGGCTATCGGGGGTATCGAAAGCATAGCTGCCGCGAGCGGTTTCGCTTATCGTTTCAGCCATTTTGTTAATTATGTCATAACGTCTGACCATCCAAGTACCAGAGGGTAGATTTGCAACGATGTTTTTATGGAGTTTGTTTGTGCCAAGCACGTACTCTTGTCCGGGCCAGGAAAGCCCGCGAAAGTCGGGATGAAGGTTTGAGAAGTTACTGGTCTCGGGAGCCATTCTCCAAAAGCTGATATGGCTATCGATTATCTCACGTAAGTATTTTAGATTATCTGCGGCAGTGTGCTCGGCAGGATTGAAACGTCCCCTAAAATATTGGCCCAGCTTAGAGCCGGGTTTTTCGCCGGTCGTGCCGTAACCGCCTCCAAGAAAGGCACCGAGATGGGACTCGATGGTATCGTGTTCAGTATGTTTATCACCCTTGCCCTGGTAGCTTAACTCGTCATTGACCGTTGGTTTGTTACGTGGGCTTTTGCCATCAGGATTTTGCCAGGTGTATTGGATTGTATCGGCTGAGTCAGGAAGATTACGAATCTTTTTCTGGACAATCTGATGGTCGTTCCAGGCAGGAAGCTCATCGAACTTTTTCGACCAGAGTGTGCGAGGTGTAGAATGCACGCTCAGTGGAGTGGGGTAAGGCAGATATTGTTTTATTATGCGTCCGAATCGGGCGATTTCTTCTTCGGAATATTTGGGTTTTTTTATCTCGAATTCGTTACATAGACACAGCCAGACGTTGGGAAAACTTCCATAGCGGGCGGCGACGTATTTGAGCCAGGGTGTTGGGTCGCCGCCGTTGTATTCGGCGCGTAGAATGGAGCGTGACTCCTGTGTGTCGGGGCCGCACAAAATCAGGTCTGCAATCAGGTCATGTTCCCATGCCGTCCGTACGGCCAAGTCCACCCGCCGGCCAAACCAGCGAGGATTTGGTCGGTGCGAGTAGTCCCCGCTGTCGGTCTGACAACCGTTATCGTCAAAAAAAGGTTTTTCCTTCGGGTTCGGATAACGGTCACAATGTAAAGTAAATCGAAGCTTCTTAAAGTATTTCGCATTGCCGACTATGTCTGCGGCTATGTCATTTCCACTGGGCGTGTTATCTTTTTGATAGCCGGACAGGAACGAATAATGCGTGTTTCCGAAAATATAAGGATGAGAACCGTCTGAACGCATATACCAACGTCGGCCCGGGCTGTTGGAATCGACAATCCAAAAACTGGAATGGCCCGAAGCAGCAGCAGTCAGGTAGTCACCCTGCTTTTGACCGTGCAGAGTTTGTTTATTTGAATAGACCTCAATTAAATTCCAGCGTCCAGTTTTTGTCGGACAAAATCGAACTTTGAAGATATTGCCGCAGGTACCCCCCCCCTACCGTCACCGTCCCAGAAGCCATGAATCTTATACTCAGGTGAACCGCTTTCGTGGCGGAAGCGAACCCAAAAATCAATATCACGGGCCGGGACGTCCCTCTGGTCTTGCGAAGGACCCTGAAAAGTTAGTTCTACAACACCGTACAAGCTGCCTTTACCGATTTCTGCACAAAGAGTCTGAGAACTAAAGAAAGTGGAGAACAGTGATATTGAACAAAGCCACGCAAGTTTATTTATATGCCGCTCCATTATGATTTTCCTTTTTCTTGTTATGACTTCTTTTTATACATTAAGTAACGTGATGTTATCCATCTTCAGCCACATACATATCGCCGGGCCCGAGCCTGTCATACCAGGTAAACTTCATAATGATTGAAGTTATCACGAGGACCACAATAGAAATCCACAGCGTATCATATTGCCTGATAACGATACAGATTGGAATTACCATAAGGTTTAATTGCCAGATTATTCCGACGCACACGTTAAATGCGTCACGTCGAAAATTTGCATTCTTTTGCAGATTCGGGTTCTTGCTGACAAGGTTCTCATAGACCGGCTTCCAGAATCCCCACGGTCGAACGTTGCGGTAAAAGCTCTCCAGCACCTCATCCTTTTCCGGCGGAGTCCGCAGGCAAACCACTATTGAGGCAATGGTGCTTATAAGCAGACTAAACGGCAGTATATATATCCTATTCATATCGGGCACAATCAAAAGGGGAACAAGCGCCGCTACAACACCGGCTATCATGCCGGCGAAGTAACCGTATCCGTTGAAACGCCACCAGTGCCACTTTAGTATGTTCGGCGCAACGTAACCACCATACAAACCGAAAGCAATCCACGTCGTAATGTTGTGTATCGACTTAATGCGAATGCCGACGACAATCGCCACCACGACCAGCAGAACCGAACAGAAATAACTGAAGTACACATATCTCTTTGTTGTCGCATTGGGATTAAGGTAGCGCTTATAAATGTCGTTGACGAGGTAAGCAGCTCCAGCATTAACGGTAGAATCAAAAGTGCTCATAAAGGCGGCCAACAGACCGGCCAGCAGCAGACCCACAAGACCGACCGGAACGAAATCTTTAATCACATAGGGCAAAATCTTTTCAAAATCAAATTTCTCCCCAGCCGCCAGCATCTGATTGACCTGTGGGCTAAAATAAACCAGCCCTAACACCGCGATGCCGGTAATCATTAAAAACCGTGGCACTAATTGCACAATCGACATCCACCAGTTCTCCAGCGCCGCTTCTCTCGGGTTGCGAGTGGATAGAACATGCTGCATTCCATAACCTGGTGATGGACCCGCCATACTCACAAGTAAACCCTTAAACAGCATCATCATTATCAAAACACCGAATAGCGAAAACCCATCCTCACTTATCTTGGTGTTGAGCTGGTCTATCAAACCGCTCCAGTCCAGATTCAGTTTCCAGCCGAAAAACAGCTCGTTCCATCCGGCAGGCACAACCTTGCTAAGTGCCTCCGGACTTACCTTGTCAATGGCGACAATTGCGATAAATACTGAGGCGATGGACAACAATCCAAACTGAACCAGGTCGGTCAGCACAACACTATACCACCCCCCTAAAAGAAGATATGCTGTCGTTATGCCTAAGATAACTATCGCATACGTATCCGTAGAAGAAAATGGACCCCACGCAAGATCCCACGGGAAGAAAACTTCAGCGAATTTACCGATACCCTGGAAGGCATAGCCCAAAAAGCCGACGGTTGCCACCAGCGCATAGACGACCACGCTTATATGTGAAAGATTCCCACCTAAATCTGTGCCGAACCGCGTTCGCATCCACTCAGCCCCCGTCAGTACGTTCGACCTTCTAATCCAGGGCCCAAGATATACCTGACGAAATACCCTGTCGAACAGCGGCCATATCCACGGTATAAACGCAGCCTTGACGCCATAGGTAAAAAGCATCACCACGAACCACATCGTACCGGTAATATCGAATCCGCTCGCACCGTGTGATGTTCCTATAACATACCAGGGCAAAGACCTGCCTCCAAGAAAATAGGCGTCGAGATTTTTCGAGGCACGCTTTGACAACAGCCAACCCATAATAACAACAACCACGAGATAGCCGATGATTATGCAAATATCAATAGAGTGAAGCTCCATTCCATTTCCTTTCTTTATGCCGGACAGGAAAGCAGGTAGTCTAAAAGCTCCTGAAGACCACACGTAGCTAAAGCAACGTATTTATCCCCCGCGCCGTAATACACAAATAAAGTTCCATCAATCACCACTTTGCCACAGGGAAAAACACAGCCTTTGTAATATCCTTCTATTTCGTAATCTTCTTCCGGCTGCATAATCCAGTCAGTAGTGCGATGCAGGACGTGTGCCGGGTCTTCCAGGTCCAGCAATAGCGCTCCGAGGCGGTAGTATTTGTCCGCACCCACGGCATGGTAGATGGTTAGCCAGCCATGCCTGGTTTTAATTGGCGGTGTGTTGATACCTATCTTGCCGCACTCCCAGTCGTACTTCGTTCCGGCAAGGAGCTTACTTTGCCGGAAACCCAGCAGGTCGTCAGACATTGATATCCAGATAGCCGGAAATTCCGTTTCATATTCCTCTCCGACCCATTCCAAAGGCCTGTGCATCATAACGAATTTACCGTTGATTTTTTCAGGGAACAGTACCACGTCCCTGTCGTCTAACATAGGGTCAGTCAGACGTCCGGCGCGAATATAGCTCTTAAAATCCTTCGTCAGCAACAAGCCCGTGCTTGTGGCGTTCGTTCTAATCACCCGGGGAAAATCCGGGGGGCATTCGGGAGCTTTATAGCGGTTTTCTTCCGGTTCCCAGAACTGGCCGAATGGAAAGAACCTGCATGCATAGGTAATGTAATAGTATTCGCCCATTTTCACCATTCTGGGGTCCTGCACCGTGCTGGCATCGAAACCGTCTATGCTGGGACAAAAAGCCGGCTTCTCTGAAACTCGCTCGAAGTGATACCCATCCGAGCTAATAGCCAAGCCAAAATAACACTTGTATTCGGGGTCTGCTTCGGCGGCTCTGTACAATAATATCACTTGCTTTTTTTCTTCGTCATACCAGGCGGCGGGATTAAATACAGCTAAGTTCTCCCACTGATTGGCTGGATTAGGGCTAAGGATGGGATTGTTTTCGTAACGCTTTAACTTCACTGGTAATTCTCCGATACAAAATTGACTCTTATTGAATAATCTGGCATTTCCTATTTAGTTACTGATGCGGAAAAAGAAAATCGACGATGTCACCCCTGCGAAAGCAGGGGTCCAGAGCGAAAAACTGGATTCCCGCTTTCGCGGGAATGACAAATACTGTTTCCGCAACAGATACTATGTTAGTTTTTTTTGCAGCGGTCTCGACTCGGTGTGCCGGAATCAAATTTTTCGCTGGAATAATAGCATAATTCAACCATAAATCCAAAGCTTCTTTTCAAGATTTATAGTGCTCAACCTTCAAAATCAATATGATTCTTTACATAATGACATTTAGTGAAGACAATGTTCTAAGAAATAATAACTTTTTTTCAGAAGGTTAACTTATGATAAGCCAAAAACACTTAATCGCCGTGGCGGCACCTGGTCGGAATGGTTCGAGGCTATGCGGGGTGGACAATCTGCCGCCTGCAGCTTCGATTGGGCCGGCCCACTAACTGAGATTGTTCTATTGGGTAATATCGCTATACGAACGGGTAAACGAATAAACTGGGATGGAGACAATATGCAGATTACCAACGACAGGGACGCAAACAAATACATAAAAGAGCCCTACCACAACGGCTGGTCCCTCGAAGTATAATAAAAAATTAGCCGTAAATTACTGTATTTGGAAGATGCTTTCAACCGCGATTGGAAAGCCGCATCTTGTATTGACAAAACGCATAGGTCTTTTACAATAGTGCCCGTGACAAGATTATTAAGCTGTCACAGACTGAGGTAAATCTTAAAGTATATTTCTAACATGAGGAAATCATTATGAAAAGAAGGACATTCCTGAAAGGTGCGAGCGGTATTGCCACGGGTCTTGCCGTGCACTCTATCGTAGGTTGTGAACAATCGTTCTCGAAACAACAGGATGAGAAAGTCGCTGGATTACCGCGAAGGACCCTTGGGCGGACCGGCAAGAAGGTCTCAATTGTCGGATTCCCTGGACTGGCACTTAGCCATTATGACCAGGACCGCTGCAACGTCGGACTGCTTAATGCTTTCGAAAGAGGGGTAAATTACTATGATGTCGCACCTGCCTATGGTAAAGACGGTGACTGCGAGAAAAAGATGGGCATTGGATTGCAGGCTGTTGCTATTGACCGCAGTCGTATTTTCTTAGCCTGTAAGACAAAGATGAGGGACAAGGAAGGTGCTCGTTTTGAACTGGAACGGTCGTTAAAACGGCTAAAAACTGACTATTTCGATTTGTACCAGATGCATCATCTTCGTACGCCTGAAGAGGTCAAACAAGCCCTGGAGCCGGGCGGTGCTATCGAAACTTTTTTGGAAGCCAAAGAAGAAGGAAAGGTTCGGTATCTTGGCTTCTCGGCTCACACTACTAAAGGAGCGCTCGAGGCTATGAATGGTTTTCGCTTCGATACGGTTATGTTCCCTATTAATTTCGTCGAGTTCTTCAAAATGGGATTTGGCAAACCGGTTCTCGAACTTGCGAACAAGCAAGGGGCGGCAGTCTTGGCTATTAAGCCATTGTCAAAAGGCCCCTGGCCGGAAGGTGTCGAAAGAACTCGTAAATGGTGGTATCGCGCAACGGAGACTCAGGATGAAGTGGACCTTGCGATGCGATTTACTCTTTCGAAGAAGCCCGTTGTCGCGGGAATACCGCCTTCGTTTCTTGACCTTCTCGACAAGGCAATCGAAGCCGGACGCTCCTATCGTCCTATCAAAGAAGCCGAAACGCTGACTCTACAGGAGACGGCCAAAAACTGTTTGTCTTTATTCCGCAGGGAAGAGGAACAAGTCGCACGTGGCGATTTCTCGCAAAGCCCAATTTATGCCGACAGCCCCCATGAATGTTGTCCGGGCGCCTATGTTTGAGGTGTTGCGGTCGGAAATCGGCCTGAGCGAGATTCTTACGCCCAAGAGCAACGGTCATCACAGTCAACGAGACGGGTAAATCTGAGGCATTTACTATGCTCTGCTTAGATTCGTTAAAAGGGCGATTTCTTTTTTGAGAATTTCAGCGTGCCGGCTCTCCGGATATTTACTAAGTGTTTCGTTTTCAAGGCAAAGGTCACCCTGGTAGTGAACCTTGCGTAGAATCACCACTACTTTTTTAAAGTCTATGTCACCCTCATATATAGGAGAGGAGTATTTGTTGTATTCCCAGCCCATAGGACGTTGTGTATTCTTCTTGTCTATAGGATATCGTATGCTCTTGCAATGAGTGTGAAAAGCCCTCGGGGCAAATCTCTCAAATATCTTATAAAGCTCTTCCAGCGGATGTCCGTACCAGTAGAAGTTGGCCGTATCGAGCGTCAGACCGAGACTTGGTGAGCCGACGCCATCGAATAATTGTTGCAGGAATTCAGGGTCATTTGTAATGCTGCCGTGGTTTTCAATTCCGTAGCGAACGGATGTCCCTTCAACAATGTCACAAAGTTGTTTGCAAACCTTAATGGCAAATGGCAAAAATTCTTCACGTCGGGTCCGGCGGGGAACAACATCAATCCTTATAACTCTTGTATTTAACTTTTGAGCTGCATTGACTAATTTTCTGGTCCACTCAAGCTCCTCTACCAGTCGTTCGTCGAACCGGTTGTGCATTAGAAATGCAGTTATGAAAAGGCCGTTCTTGCTGAGGTCATCCTTGAGGACCTGGATATCAGAGTCAGAAGTCAGAGTGTACTTTTTCTTGGGGTGATAGAGAACCGGACATGTCAGGTCAGAATTTACTTCCACCTCCACGCCGGTAACACCAAGCTCTTTCATAGCAGACCAGCAATCAGGCTTTTGAGCCGACTTTAAAAGGTCATCGCGGCAGGCGACAATCCAGGGTTTCGGTTGTTTGGTGGACACGTTGTTCCCTTGGCTGGCCAGCGCCGTAGTAGAGAGCATCAGACCGGCGGCACTTTTCATAAAGCACCGGCGAGTTAATTCATGCGAAGATTTCATAATTCATCTTACTCCTTAAATTTCCAAATAAGCCTATTGCTTTGTCAAACGTGCTTTGAGGAATGTCATTCCGCACTTGATGCGGAATCCAGACCAATCACTAAATCTGGATTCCCGCTTTCGCGGGAATGACAAACCGTCATTTGAACCTTGACGTAGCACTATTTAAAATACACATCCAAATCGAAAAATCCTGTAGATTTGGACTTAGCTGCAGTTTTTAACACCTCCAAATTATATATATGGTCATGACAATGTCAACACAGTTGATTCACATATAGATTTCGTCGATGATTCGTGGTCGATTTTGCTTATAAGCTCTTGACTATATAAGAAAATTGAGGTAAATCAAGTTGAAACGATATTCAAGATTACGTATTAAACTCGTGTATGCGGAAAGGTAACTGGAAAGGACATTATAATGGCGGAAAAATTAGCAATCGACGGTGGTCCCAAGGCCGTAACGAACGGATTGGCCGGCTGGCCACAGTTCGATGAAAAGGCAATCAAGGCGGTGGAAGAAGTGTTAAGATCCGGCAAAGTCAATTACTGGACCGGACCAAAAGGCATGGAGTTTGAGCGCAAATATGCCCAGTGGCAGGGCAGTAAATATGCAATCAGTGCTTCAAGTGGCACCTCTGCCTTGCACATTGCACTTAGCGCTTTAGGGATTGGCCCCGGCGACGAAGTTATCGTACCGAGCTACACCTTCATCGCCAGCAGCTTCTCGATAGTTCAGGCTGGAGCAATACCGCGTTTTGCAGATGTTAATATCGATGACCATTGTATCAGCGTAGAATCAGCAGAAGAGCTCGTCAATGAGCGAACCAGGGCGATTATGCCGGTGCATCTGTACGGTAATGTCTGTGATATGGACAGGATAATGGCCTTTGCGAAAAAGCATAAGCTGTTTGTCATCGAGGACAACGCCGAGGCACTTGGTGGCGTCTATAAAGGCAGAAAAACCGGCACCATCGGTGACATCGCTGCATGCAGCTTCTGCCAAAACAAGACGTTTACCACCGGCGGCGAGGGCGGTATGGTAACAACTGACGATGAAGACCTCGCCTGGCAGGCACGCAGCTTTCGCGACCACGGTTATGATGTCAAAGAGCGCCTGAGCCTTTTGGAGCTGGAACAGAAACTGCCCTATATTCATAACATAGTCGGTTGGAACTATCGTATGACCGAAATGCAATCGGCTATTGGATTGGCTGAGCTGGAACGAATTGATACCTGGAATCTTCCTAATCGAAAACGTAACTGTCGTATCATAATAGAAGCTATAAAAGATACGCCTCAGGTCAAATATGTGCCTATTGATACCGAGGAGCGTCAGAACGGCTGGTATGTTATGGCGTTTTCTCTGGATATTGAAAATATGAACTGTGATATAAGTCAATTTGTCGCTGCATGCACTGCCGAAGGTGCTCCGTGCTGGAAGGTCTTCTGGCCTCAGTGCCATACGGAGCGGGCATATAAGGAACACAATTCTTTTGGCAAGAGCGGTTTTCCCTTCAAGTCCAAAGAATACACGAATCCCAAAAGTGTGGACTATAGCAAAGTGGAAGTGCCCAATGCCATCTGGCACCAGAGCCATACGTTTACCTGTTTCGCGTTTCCAACCTACACCGAAGAAGATTGCAAACAGATAGGCAACGCACTGGCCAAGGTAATAAAGGCCTATTCAAAGTAAACGAAGGAACCCTGCAAAGCGGGAACCCAGAAGAAAGGATGTTATAATGTCCAGGAAGATTAAATGGGGTGTGATTGGGTCGGGTGGAATTGCCAAAAGAAGAACGATTCCAGAGGGTATTTCAAAAGCCAATAATGCCGAATTGACCGCCGTATTCGATATCGATGCACAGGTGAACGCTGAGATGGCCAAAAATTTTGGCGCCCAACAGGCAGCAAGTATTAGCGACCTGCTGGATGTGGACATCAATGCCGTTTACGTTGCTACCCCTGCCCACCTTCACGCCGAACAGGTTCGAGCTTGCGCCAAAGCCGGAAAGCACGTTCTTTGCGAAAAGCCTCTGGGTATGACAGTTGCCGAGGCAGAAGAAATGATAGAGGTGTGCAAACAAATAGGTGTTAAGCTCGGCTGCGCCTTTATGATGCGCTTTGTGGCCCAACACCAAAAGGCCCTCAAGCTCATTGAAGAAAGCAAGCTCGGTCAGCCACTCTATGCGCGGGCTCAGCTTTCGTGCTGGTATCCCCCCATCGAAGGTGCCTGGCGCCAGGATCCTTCCACCGGAGGTGGTGGCTCACTTATCGACATGGGAGGGCACTGTATCGACCTATTGGAAATGTTCTTCGGACAGGTTGTTAAGGTTAGTTGCTTTATCAACAATACCGTTCACGATTATAAATCGGAGGACAGCGCGGTAGCTATGCTGTTTTTCGAAAGTGGCGCACTTGGCACGGTTGATACCTTTTTCTGCATTCCCGACAACAGCAGCAAAAACGTACTCGAACTTTACGGCTCAAAGGGTTCAATATTAGCTAAGGGAACCATTGGCCAGGCGCCAGCCGGCCAGATGGTTGCATTTCTTGAACAAGACAGCGAGGAATATGACGCACAGCAGGAACGCACCAAAGCTCAAGGAATAGTTATTGCTCCCGAACCGGTAAACACTTATCAGGCTGAGATCGAAGAGTTTAGCCAGGCGATCATAGATGACTATGAGCCGGTCATAAGTGGCGAACTGGGCCTGCGAAGTCAGAAGCTCCTGACTGCCTGCTATGAGGCCGCTCGGTCGGGCAAGGTAATCGAAGTCTGTTAAATTTTTATTTTGGTTAATTGGTGAATGGTTAATTGACCTTGTCACTACTTACCATTTACCATTTACCTGAGCGTCCCTAATATGGATTGTACCGACACTATAACTGAAAACACGCTGCGCGCCATCCGTTTTGAAAGGCCTGAGCATATCCCGGTTATTTTCTGGATCAATCCAGCCTGCTGGCATCATTATAAAAAGGGCACCTTGTTTGAGTTAATGGCGGAACACCGCATTTTATTTCCTGACTTCACTTCGAAAGATGCAGTATTGCCTGAATTGGCTCCCTGGGAGTGCGCCGGTAAGCCTTACACGGATGCATGGGGCTGCGTGTGGGAAACAACTGATGACGGCATCTCAGGCTCGGTGACAAAGCACCCATTGGCCGATTGGGACGCCTTGCAGGATTTTATCCCACCCGACCCTGCGCAGTCAAACGGCATGGCTGCAATCGACTGGGCCTCAATAAAGGACGAAATTCAAACGGCCAAAGCGGAAGGTAAGCACGGTGTCGGCAGCCTGGAACATGGCCACGCCTTCTTGAGGCTCAGCTATCTTCGCGGATACGAAAGACTTCTGCTCGATATGGCAGATGGCGAAAAGAGGCTCCAGCAGATGATTGAAATGGTCAAAGAATTCAGTATAGGGATAGTGCAGCGTTACGTTGACCTTGGCGTCGCGATGATGCGATATCCGGAGGATTTGGGGATGCAGCTCGGCCCAATGCTTTCGCCCGAACACTTCAGAACGTATATCAAACCACTCTACGAGCATCTCATAGCTCCGGCTCAGAAGGCAGGTTGTCTGGTGCATATGCACTCTGACGGCGATATTCGGATCCTTGTGGACGACCTTGTCGTTAGCGGCGTAGATGCCCTCAACCTTCAGGACCTCGTTAATGGTATCGATTGGATAGCTGCGAATCTCAAAGGGCGAGTCTGCATCGATCTCGATATAGACCGCCAGCAAATCACCCGCTTCGGCAGTCCAGAACAAATTGACGATCTAATTCGCCGGGAGGTTGAAAAGCTCGGCAGCCCGGAAGGAGGACTAATGATGATATACGGACTGTATCCAGGCATCCCTCTTGAAAATATAAAGGCGATTATGGACGCAATGGAAGGATATGCTGCTTTCTATTCTTAGCAATTTGTTTTATTATAAATCTGCACGTTCACAAAAAAAATAGTGCACAGTAGGAAGAAAGGAAACGGAATATGAAAAAGATTGGCGCAGCGATTATTGGTTGTGGTTGGGTCGCAGAAGAATATGTAAAGGCATTTCAAAAAGACCAGCGCTCTGAGGTGCGAACGCTGGTAAGTCGAAATCCTGCAAACGCTGAAAGATACCGCGATCGCTACGACTTAAAGTGTACCATCGAAACCGACGCTTCTAAAATGCTTCAACAAGATGATGTGGACATTGTAGCGGTATGCACCCCGCATAATGTTCATACACAATACGTAGTCGCTGCTGCAGAAGCTCACAAGCATATTATTATTGAAAAACCCGTAGCATTAACTCCGGAAGATGTGTACAAACAACGCGAAGCGGTAAGAAAAAACAAAGTCAAAACGGTAGTGAGTTTTGTATTGCACTGGAGTCCCTTGTTGATGACCATTGATAGCCTGATTGAGCAGGGTGTATTTGGAGACATCTTTATGGTGGAGGTCGATTATCTGCACCGGATATGGGATTTAAAATGGTATGGTAGCCGCGAAATAAGCGGAACGGCACTTCTGACAGCAGGCTGCCATGCAGTGGATGCCCTGCGATGGTTTGGACGCAGCCGGGTCGAAGAAGTGTCCGCCTATCAGGTAAAAACTGATAATCCCGCAGAATACCCGGGTACAATTTCAATCAACGTAAAATTCAAGGATGGAAAGATCGGACGCAGCACCACGACGTTTGACGCAAAGATGCCATATAGGTTCAACATCGGAATCTATGGCACCGAGGGCACACTCCGCAACAATGAACTTTTCGCCCCGAAGCTTTTCCCCGGCCAAAACAATTTCACAAAGATTCCCTGTATCCTTCCGGACAGCGGTGACGTTACTCATCACCCATTTCAGGGCGAAGTGTCTCACTTTCTCGATTGCATCATCAACGATGAACAGCCGTTTCCTGATATTGAAGACGCCGTAATGACACATGCTGTGTGCTTTGCTGCTGACCTTTCCGCAGAATCCGGCAGGCCGGTGTCTATCAGCGAATTCGACAACCTGCTATGAACTATCTTTGGCATAATAAATCAGGCGGTCAGCCGTAGAACCAGGACTGGGACAGATAATCCTTGACAGCATTATTAAAGACGTTACAATTTGCAACTTAAGTGACTCCCATTGGGCGTTTTTGGCCGGCTCTCCTTTGAGTGCAAGTCACCACCATTGACTATTGACTGGAGAGTGGTCATGATTTAATATGGGATTGAACAACGCAGCTTGCTGTGGTAATGTAAAGTCACGAAGAGTATTATGTACTGATTTTGTTGATAGCACAGAATCTGTGGATCGAATTGTCTGGTGGTAAGACAGGTTTATTCAAATGAAATTCCGAGGTGGTCATAATATATTGTTGTCGGGTCGGCCGGAGGGTGTAGTGCGGTTTATGCCGGAACCGGAATTGCTGTATCTGCCGTTGCGCAGCCGGCGTTTCGTTTTTAGCGAAGTTGTTGTTAAGGACGGACAGCGTGTGAGCAACGGTGATACCTTAGCCAGAGATCCTGACAATTATGGTGTTCCTCTTCTGAGTCCTCGAGCAGGTGTAGTTCGTCTGAATAAATGTGAGAACCATATAGTCCTCGAGGAGGTTGCCAAAGACGAAGAGCAAGTGGATATGGCCAAAGAGGAGCTATCGCACATAGAACGCCAGATGGGTGCAGCGGGCATAAAGCAATACAGATTGAACGTATTGGGAGCGTGGCAGTTCTTCTATGATGCGCATACGGGGGCTTTACCCGACCCCCTGGGTACACCGCAGGCGATAATCGTATCGACCGTGAGTTTGGAGCCTTTCCTCGCCAGGGGAGATGTCCAGCTCCATAAGCGTTTATCAAATTTCACCAGGGGTCTGGAACAATTGCAGTCTCTTTTAGAGTATCAACCCATTTACCTTGTTCTGCCTGACATTAAATCTGAATTTGCGAATCTAATACGGAACCACATACGGGGACATGCGTTGGTGAAAATGGTCGAGATACCTCTTACATACCCGTATGATGATTTTTCAATACTCGCACGCAAGCTCGGTCTTAAGCGCAGCGCGGAGCCCGTCTGGGCGGTCCGGACCGAAGGAGTTCTGGCGGTTGACCGGGCGTTGACATTGTCAAAGCCCTGCCTGGTAAGGATAGTCTCAATCGGCGGGACAGGGGTCAACTCCCCCACTCATATCAAAGTTATGCCGGGCTACCCGATGCAAATGATCAGAGATAAATATGTATTCGAGCCGGTTGCCCGAATGATTAACGGTGGCATACTAACAGGAGAGCTGTTAGGCACAGAGGCATTAGGGCTTGATACGGAATGCAGAGGGATAACGATTCTTCCCGAGCTGAAAGACAGAGAATTCCTTGGTTTCATCAGGCCCGGCTGGGACAGGAGCTGTTACGCTGCCTGCTACCTAAGCTCACTGCGAGAAAGGTTCAGCGAGCGATTCACTACGGGTTTGCGTGGTGAAGGTCGGCCTTGCATCTCCTGCAGCTTCTGTGAAGAAGTTTGCCCCGCCGGCATCATCCCTCACCTGATACACAAGTATCTATATCGAGATTTGATTGAAGAAGTCGAGCAGGCCCGTGTGGATCTCTGCATAGAGTGTGGTCTGTGTTCATTTGTTTGCCCATCCAAGATCGACCTTGTCCGGCAATTCATCGATGCCAAGAGACTCATTGAGCAGGAAAAGGAAGAGATACGCCAGGAACGGGAACGCCAGGAAAAGTTACGTCAAGAAGAATTGGCCAGGAAAAGCATCGAAGAGGGAAGCGAGTGAAACGTTTGCTGAAGATAATTGAGGCGGTCCGCCCCACTTTCGAGGAAGGTGGTAAGCTGCGTGCTTTCAAGCCTGTGTTCGGTGCGTTGGAGCATTTCTTTTTCGCTCCGTCGACAACGACGATAGGAGCTCCTCATGTTCGGGATCCGCTCGATTTGAAGCGGCTCATGTCGATGGTTATCATCTCGGTGGTTCCATCGGTACTGGCGGCTTTCTACTTTTTCGGTCTGCGGTTTTTTCTGATGATCATCGTCTCGTATGCCGCGGGCCTGACGGTGGAGGCGATTTTTGCGATGGTGCGCAAGGAGGGCATTAACGAAGGTTTTTTCGTTACGGGCATACTCTTCCCATTAATTCTGCCGCCGACTTTGCCCCTTTGGATGGTCGCAGTGGGCGTGGCGTTCGGTGTCTTTATCGGCAAAGAATTATTCGGTGGAACAGGCCGAAACGTATTCAATCCGGCTCTTGTAGGCCGTTGCTTTTTGGCCCTTGCATATCCTAAAACAATGTCGGCAAGCTGGCTTGAGCCGAGTTACCAGTTGACCGGCCGATTGTTTAATTATGTCAATGCATCAAACGTTGACGTCATAAGCTCTGCTACGCCGCTGGCGTTGGCCAAGCAGGGAGAGCTTTGTTCGGTTTCGCATCTGTTGCTGGGAAGTGTATCGGGCAGTGCGGGTGAAACATCGGCTATTGCGATTATCATTGGCGGTGTGTTCCTCCTGTTAACACGTGTAGCTAATTGGCGCACGGTCGTGAGCATTCTTGGCTCGTTTGCTTTGCTTGGCGGACTACTTCACTATGCACTGCCTGAGACAGTTGGCCCGGTACTGTGGCATCTGTTTGCCGGAGGTTTGCTTTTTGGTGCGTTCTTTATGGCCACCGACCCCGTGACAAGTCCCACAACCAACACCGGCAAATGGCTCTATGGCATACTAATAGGTACCGTGACCGTGCTGATACGCAACTTCACCGGTTACGTAGAGGGCGTGACATTTGCAATCCTGTTAGGCAATATTACTGCTCCGATTCTTGATGAGATTATCTTTGGCATTCGCCTTAGGAGGTTGGCACGTGAAGGATAGTGTTTACACGCTTTGCTATGCAGGAGTTCTCGGCACCGTTTGTGCCCTTCTTCTGACTGCAGCTGCCCGTTTTACAGAGCCTTATCAGGATGCCAATGCTGAAGCCGAGAAGAATCACAATATTCTGAACGTTCTGCAGGTTCCATATCCACCTAAAAGCTCATCGCAGCAGTTAGTGAAAATCTTTAAAGAGAACGTTCGTTTGGAGCAGTTGGGCGAGCTTAAGATATACAGATATGTCCCGCCCAAAGATTCTGATAGTTCTGAGACTGTGGCGGTTGATTTTGAGGGCCCCGGATTGTGGGGTCCTGTAAAGGGATTCCTTGCTCTTGGTCAGGATATGAGAACTATCGTTGGTATAACGTTTTACGAGCAGGAAGAGACGCCCGGCCTTGGCGGTGAGATTGTTTCATCCTGGTTTCGAGAACAGTTTGTAGGTAAGTCGATAATTGATGAAGCAGGGAATCCCGGCATCATTATTAGCAAAAGCGATGGCTCGGCTCCCAACAAAGTCGATGCCATAAGCGGGGCAACTATGACTTGTGACAAGGTCCAGGCGATGCTTAACGAGGCCATAAAGAGCATTGTTGAGGAGAAGCAATAACAATGGCAGACAAACAGTTAGCTTGTATGACATGTCAGCCAAAGGGTCTATGCGGAGGTAGAGGCCTGCTCACATTGAAGGAGGGGACGTGGGCAAACAACCCGTTGGCAATTCAAGTGCTGGGTATTTGTTCAGCCCTGGCGGTAACAAACCGGCTGGAAAACTCACTTGTTATGGGGGGAGCCCTTATCTTTGTTTGTGTGGGCTCGAACTTGCTTGTTTCCTTGTTGCGAAAGCGTACGCCACATCGGATACGTATGATCGCCGAGGTTGCTATTATCGCAACGTTTGTGATACTGTTCGACCAGTTCCTAAGGGCCTTCTATTGGGATATGTCGAAGCAGCTTGGCCCTTATGTCGGCCTGATAATAACCAACTGTATCGTTATGGGTCGAGCCGAAGCCTTTGCTCTGCGAAACCCACCTATTCTGTCCATTGTCGATGGCGTGGCCAACGGTCTCGGCTATGCAGTCATATTGGCTATCATCGGACTCTTCAGGGAGCTGCTGGGTACCGGAGAGATATTTGGATACAAGGTGCTCAGCGGTCAATGGTACACACCCAATCAATTGATGATTCTGGCCCCCGGGGCGTTTTTTGCACTCGGCATCTTAATCGGGATTTTCAATGCTGTTAAAGGCCCGGAGCCTGGGGAGAAGAAATAATGAGCGAAACATCTACATGGGTAATTTTTATAGCGGCTATATTTACAAACAACATACTGCTGACGAACTTCCTGGGCATGTGCTCGTTTATCGCCTGCTCAGGCCAAATAAGAACATCCATCGGGCTGGGCACGGCGGTCACTTTTGTTCTGATTATGACGACAATAATGAATTATGTAATCTACCATTTTGTCTTGGTACCTCTCGGCCTCGTACATTTGCAGTTTATCGTTTTCATAGCAGTCATTGCGGCCTTCGTGCAATTAGTCGAAATGTTTGTCGAGCGATTCAGCCCGCGGCTGTATTTTGCGCTGGGTATATTCCTGCCTTTGATTACAGTCAACTGCGCTATTCTCGGCGCATCTTTGTTTATGATTATCCGCGAATACAGTTTTATACAGTCCATCGGCTTTGGTCTCGGCGCAGGAATCGGCTGGGCCCTGGCGATTGTGCTGTTAGCCGGTTTGAGACAGAAAATGAGATACAGCAATATCCCGGAGCCGTTCCAGGGCGTACCAATAGCAATGGTTGTTACCGGCGTGCTTGCTATGGCGTTTATGGGCTTCGCGGGGATGGTGTCAATTCAATAATAGGAATATTCAATGATTTACTTGTTGTCGGTAGTATCGTTCGCAGGCCTGACCGTAGCATTGGCAGGGATGTTAATGATTGCCGAGCGTTTGCTGATAAACTACGGCATCTGCAAACTTGATATCAACGCCGGTGAAAAACCGCTCGAAGTTGATGGTGGTCAGACATTGCTGGCCAGTCTCTATGCAAATGAGATTTTTATACCGTCGGCGTGTGGAGGCAAAGGCACGTGCGGACACTGCAAGGTCACCGTAATTGCCGGTGGTGGGCCTGTGCTACCAACCGAGACACTCTTGTTGACCCGTAAGGAGATTCGGTCGAATGTTCGCCTCGCTTGCCAGGTCAAGATTCGCGAAGACATATATATCCGAATACCGGAAGATTTACTTAATATTAGGATGTACACTACTACGGTAGAGAGTTCTGTTGATCTGACGTACGACATGAAAGAAATACGCTTGCGACTCAACGACCCTCCCAATATTTCACATCGACCCGGCCAGTATGTCCAAGTTCAGGCCCCATCGCCGGATGGACCAGTCTTCAGGGCCTACTCAATCAGTTCCCCTGTTTATGAACCAGATATTGTCCAACTGGTAGTTAGGCTGGTTCCGGGCGGCATCGGTTCTACCTATCTGCACAATCTAAAGCCCGGAGACTATGTCAATTTCACTGGACCTTTCGGTGAGTTCTTGCTCAACCCAGACCCATCTGTGGAAATTATATGTGTCGGTGGAGGCTGCGGCATAGCACCGATAAGGAATATCATTTATACTCTTTATGAGCAGTGGCCCGACCGCGCCTGCTGGCTGTTTTTTGGATGTCGAGCCACGCGTGATGTCTTCTACCTTGAGGAATTTGAGGAGCTGGCCAAAAAATATCCCAATTTCCATGTGGTTTACGCACTGTCAGACCAGCTTGGTGAGGATGAGAAATGGGACGGGGAGACAGGCTTCATTCATCTGTCGGTTGACAAATATCTCGAGCCCGGCGTTCGACGACAGGCGTTTCTCTGTGGGCCGCCGCTAATGATTGAGGCGGTTACAAGGGTGCTTAAAGAAAAAGGAACAAGTGACATCTTCTATGATGAATTTTAGGCACCTTGTGTCCGTGTTGTCAGATAAGACATTTGAAAAACTTTGTAATTTTATGAGGTGAATTATAGGGAAAGCTGAGATTCTGATTGTCGGTAGCAACGCAGATCTCTACTTTTTATACCGGAGTGGTTCACCTCGCTGCAAATTGCAAAAAAAGAAGTATGTGTTTAGCCAGGAAAAACGGCGATTTTAGACGTCTATCGAGGTTTTTGTGGTTCCAAAGAGCCTAAAAAACACCTGAATTTGGCAATGACTGCCGTTTTTCGTCCAAAAATCCACATTTTCAAGCTAAACACGTACAAAAAGAAGCCTTGAACAGCTATCTGAAATGCTCTCTTGCGATCATCTCGGCAGCCCGCCCTACTGCTTCCTTGACAGGTTTTGAAAGCCCCGGGCTCACGCTTTCACATTCGCCAGCCACTTGACAGGCAACTACGATGACTTCTATCCTGCATAGGTCCCGGAGCTCGCGAAGCAAATTCGATGTGGGTACTTGGTGCAAGGAAAAGTCGTCGAGCTTAGCCTTTGGAAAAGAATCGATGTCCGGGGAGAAAAGTTCACCTGGCTTGCGACCACAATCCATCGCGTCTACAATTATGATTTTCGACGGTTTCTTGTCGGCAAGAATAGTGTCAAATAGTATCTCTCGAACTGAAGTTCCGGTATCCAGGACACAGACTTCAGCGGGAACTTTGAAGTCGCGTTGGAGTTGCTGAGCCACAGCCGGCCCAAACCCGTCGTCTCCAAACAATACATTGCCACATCCCAAGATGAGAATGGATTTATCGTACCACTCCGGTCCCATTTACCATACACCTTATTCTGCTGACGTTTTTCTGTTTTGCATGATGGGCCCTTTTTCTGGTTCGCTGGAATTTATTTGTTAATCTTCAACAACAGGATTAAGTACTTATTTCAGCTATTCTTCAATGTGCGAAAAATATCATCCGTTATCAGTCAGCCGTGCTACCTTCATGTAAGAGCCGTGCCACTTTGCCTATTAAAACATCAAAATCCACAGGCTTTTCCAGAAAATCAGTCACTGGCAGCCAACGGTCATCGATGTCCTTAGGACCAAACCCGAGCGGGAATTTGGTATTTATAGCAGTCAGCATCAGGATTGGAATATCCTTGAGCTTTTCGCTTTCGTGGCGCATGAAGCGTGCCAATTCAAATCCAGCAGAGGCGTCTTCGGGAAACATAACATCCAGAATCGCCAAATCCGGAGGTTTGTTTTCCATACTTTGCACTGCATCATCAGTATCCAGCTCAACCTGGACGTCGTGTCCTTCTTTACGTAGGACCGTTGCCGTAGTATTGGCGAAGTCTTCGTCATCATCCACAATCAAGAGATAGGCCATTTCGTTTCTCCTTTCTTATCACTGCCCAAGGTTTCATCTGAGGCAGGGAATTTAAGCTCAAAATTTGTACCGAAACCCAGTCGACTTTCCACTCGGATACGAATTCCGTACAATTCAGCTACGTGCTTGACAATAGCCAAACCCAATCCGGAAGACTCTTTGTTGTGCTGCACGGATTCTTTGGTACGGTAGTGCTCCTCAAAGATACGAGGTAACTTTTCCGCTGGAATGCCTATTCCGTTATCGGCAATAGTGACAATAGGCGCCGAATTCGGGCCTGGGTAGCAGGATATATGTACCTGCCCGTTTCTATGGGAATATCGAACCGCATTGGACAGAAGATTGACAAACAGCATTTTGAAGTGGTCTTCAACACCAATCATTGCTACCGGCCTTATATCTGTTTTGAATACAATACCGTGTTCACGAGCTATGGGAGCAACCTGAGATTTACACCACAGCAGCAACTCTGTTGAAACTATCTTAGTCCGTGGTAGAGACTGTTGGATGGTTGAACTTAGATTAGCTAACTGGAGCATCTCCTGGATTTCTGCAGTCAGTCGCCGAGATCTCGCTGTGATCCGCTGTATCACCTGCGATGCTTCGTCCGGAATATCACCGCAATATCCCTGTAGCAGGAGCTGCGCGTTGGAATAAATCGCGGCAAAGGGGGCTTTTAACTGATGGGTCGTAGCGAGCATATGTCGGGAACGTTCTTCCTGGGCAGCCACGAGGCGGCGGTTGGTCTCAGCAAGTTCGAAATCCCTTCGGCGCACCATTGACGATAGATGGGAGGCAAGATACCATACGACCAACCATATTCCGATAGCGAAAAAGAAGTTCACTGTCAACATCGCCCGTAATGTTGCAGTATTCTGTTCGCAAGACGACCCGGCAAAAATACTCATCGAAGGCAGTATCTTCAAAACATATTCTACCATGATACACGTGGCAAACATGACAATAGCCATGATAGTTACAATCAAACTCTGCCTGCGTGAGAAGAACACGCAAGATAGAACGATGTGAAAAAGATATGCGAATGCTATATTCGTCTCCAGGCTCCCGACAAAGTAAACGACCACGGTGAGGACCACTAAATCCGCAATTATCTGGCCCCAGAGATTAGACATAGTGCCAGCCCAAGAGGTCTTGGTCCGAGCAATGAACAGAAAAGCAAGATTGTACAGTGTTAAAACGGCAGCCGTTACGAAGGGCCACGCCCCAGGAGGACGTATTCCGAAGTAGCCAACTGATACGGGAAACTGACCCAGTATACCATAAGAAAAAAGAGTTGCGATTACTAACCATCTGACCCGACAGAACCACAACGCATTTTGCACGAGCAGAGGTTCCGGCAGAGTTCTTTCCGAGTCTTTGATCTCAGCATCGGCAGGCAGCTCCTGTGGTAGTGGAAGCTCATAAGAAGCTGTCTGAATATTCTCATCCGAAACCATTAGAAATAATCTCTTTGCGAACTTTATTCCTATCTTCTCGACTCTTTGCAAGGTGCCCGCGCAGACAATTGGGCGCTCAATACTGTTCCGGAGCGAAAGAGGGTCCGCAGGAAAGCCAACACATAGCCCTGGGTTTTCTGGACAGTTTAGGGCTTATTCCAGAAGTCTCTCCTGAGATTTCGGACCATAATTAATTATACTTCTCTCTATAACATAATCGCGCTCATCTGGCAAGTTTTTGTATATTCACACAAGCAGGACGAAGACTCTCCGAGGCCTGCACTAATGCCTGCCAACCCCCTTTCAAAAAGAAATCTACCTCTGGTGATTTCTCAATTGGTTATCGTGTCGATTACTTTACCTCGAACATCCCGAATCTCAAGCTTTACAGGTATTGTGCCGTCCAGCTTATGCGTTGCACAGGACAAACATGGGTCGTAAGCACGAATGGCCATTTCAACCTTATTGAGGATACCCTGGTCATAAACACCGTCTTTGATAAGTGCTTTCGCTGCCTGCTTAACGGACATGTTGATTGGCGCATTGTTGTGGGTTGTACCCACAATCAGATTGACATTGGTAATCAGCCCGTTTTCATCTGTCTCATAGTCGTGTATCAATGTGCCTCTTGGTGCCTCAACGCAACCCACGCCCCTTGCTGCTCGCGGCGTGACCGGGACGCGTGTCTCCTTCCCGGTGATCTCCGGGTCGTTCAGGAGCTCGACGACATGCTCGGCGTTGTAAACCAGCTCGATCAGTCTCGCGTAGTTGTAGAGCAGTGTTTGCTGGGCTGGCCGACCAAAGTTCTCCCGGAACTCTTCAAGCTCCGCCTGCGCCAACGGTGTTGCCATCTTGTCGCAAACATTAATACGAGCAAGAGTGTTCGTGCGGTATATACCGACCGGGTTCTCCAGGTCCATGTTGAAGTTACCCCACTTCTTCGCGTATGGGAACTTCAAATATGTCCAGGGCTCGATGTGTTCTCCAATGTACTCGGTGTATTGATCATACGGGAATTCTTCGTATGAACCGTCCGGTTTCATCAATCGAGCCTTGCCGTCGTACAGTTCGAGAGTTCCATCGTCGGTTACAGTGCCAAGAAAACCTGTCTCGATGATTCCCAATGACTTGATAAGGTCGAGGTACTTTGGAAATATGTTCTCCTTGGCGAAGGCTATCGCGAACTTGGCAAATTCCAACACTTCGTTTGCCATGGGAACAACTTTTTCCCGTTCGGCTTCAGTCAGAGGCTTGCTGAATCCGCCGGGCACAGCCGTCACAGGATGAATCGACTTGCCCGAGGTGATGAGCAGCATTTGTGTGCCGAGGTGTCGGGCGCGCACCACCTTCTTGCCGATATCCGGGTTTGACTGCACAATGCCAAGGATGTTGCGGACGGAGTAGTCCGAATCCGGGCCCATCATAAAGTCAGGGCCGGCCAGGATGAAGAAGTGGAGTATCTTGTCCGAGCAAAAGGCAATGCTCTGGCAGAGGTCCCTGAGCTTTGTCCCCGTAGGCGGGGGTGTTACCCCGAAGATGGCGTCGTTAGCCTTGGCCGACGCCAGGTGATGGTGCCACGGGCACACTCCGCAGATACTCGTTACAATGCGCGGCAGCTCCTCTGCAGGTCTTCCGATGCAGAACTTCTCGAAGCCGCGAAGCTCCACCACATTGACGAAGGTGTCTGCTACATTACCACTATCATCAAGGTTTATGGTTACCTTGGCATGGCCCTCAATTCTGGTTACTGGGGCTATTGTGATCGTTTTCATAAATATTTACCTCCTTACTTTTTTGGACGCGCCGGTAACGGCCTAAGTCGTTTTTGACCACCAATGTACCTGTTTAGTAGTGCACGTCTGTCCGGAACCTGTTTTACGTCCAGGCCTATGGACGAAATCGCAGTCATCATGTCAACCAAGGGATTAGCGCCTTTACGAATTGGACCGAAGCATCCCCGGCACGGCATATACCCCTTGATACAACGTGGGACTGTTACCCCGTCGCCGTTTCCTTCCTTATAGCCACAGCCTGCCAGGGTGACCGGTCCCAGACATAAAAAGCCTTGCTCCATATAACATCTGGTTTGATCCCAGGGCTTGCTTTGGTCGAATTCCACTGACTCAAGTGTTCTTTTTATCTGGCCACCCGCAGCCTTCTTTTCACGCTTTAGCGGGCACTCATCACAGACGCTTCTCTCTTCAAGCTTGAACTCCTTGCCTTCTAAAAGTGCGGTGATGGCCTTGACGATAAGATCAGGATTTGTAGGACAACCTGGAATATATACATCCACAGGCACAACCTCATCTACAGCGTACACCCTGTCCAATAGAGGGGGAAGATTCTCTTGAGGCGTATCAGCGGCATCTGTCGTCTTCGATTCTCTGAATACCTTTTCGTACAGGGCTTCAAGAGGAAACATATTTGCCATAGCAGGAATCCCACCATAACATGCGCACGAGCCCAGAGCAATGAGAGTTTTGCACTTTTTTCTCATTTCCTCGGCAACGTGCTTTTCCTTCTCGTTGCGAACACCTCCTGAGATTATCCCCACATCCGCTTCGGGTATTTCCATCTCCTCTTTTTCTCCTGTTTGGCCAAAATACTTATGGTCCATTAACACTGGCATGTGGACGAAATTGAGCTCTGGTAGTAAATCAAGAAGCGGCTCACCTATGTCCAGTATTGTGACCTCACATCCTCCACAGATGTTTAGCCATTCTTCTGCCACTTTAACTGCCATTGTATTACCTCCTTTCTAAAAAAAACTCAATATTAACAACAATTTGTCATTTTCTTAAATTACTACTTTGCTATTTTTCCTTCAATACAAGCGGCACTTGGGCCGCCTCAGTCGCTGCTTTTCTTGGCAAGCTGCTGCTCGATCTTCTCCAGAAGAACGTGTGGTTCAATACCTTTCTCTATGTATTCATCAACAGGCAGGAATTTAGGATGTTTATCTCCGCCGGGGAATCTAAATCCTGTCTGCTCGGTCATGGATGTAACCATTAATATGGGTACCTGGTCGAACCGGGAATCTTTTCTAATCTTCCTTGCAAAAATAAATCCCTCAGCACCTTTTCCCATCATGACGTCCAGGATGATAGCGTCCGGTGTTTCCTCCTCTAATTTGGCGAATCCCTCGTTTGAATCGTAGGCGAACTGAACTTTGTATTGCTTTGTCTCGAGAATCGCTTTTGTGATCATCACGAAATCCGGGTCATCATCGATAATCAGTATGGTTGGAGCACTCATGTTTTCTCCTTTCGCAACGTCAAAATTAGAAAGTGCCGAAAGTTATTTATTTTTTTAACTTTAGCTCACTTTAGGCACTTTAGTTCACTTGAGGTCTTATTCTAATACAATCTCAGTGACAATGCGTCGTGTGTAAATAAGCACTTTCCCATCTTCGCGCCACATCTGAACCTCGAAGCCCTTTTCGGTGTACTGTTTCTCCACCGAGCTTGCTTGTTCTTCGTTGTCGTACTCTTGGCCGTCCCACATATATTTCTTACCTTCGAAGAGGCGAGTTCTTTCTGCCATATCTTAAAGTCCTAAAACAAGTCTTTTCTTTTCAAAGCTCTACATACACCCCAGTCTAACTCATAGTGCTCAAGCCGAACACATGCTCTCAGGTCTTGTACATACTGGGACCCAGTGCTCGGACAGTTTCGGTCATTTCCCGGACCAACTCAGCAAACCTTGGTCCCTCAGAAGCCGAAATCCATTCGAGCCTGAATCGTTCTGGTTCTATGCCGAAATCTTCTAACATGAGTTCTATTGCTTCTTTTCGGTTCTCTGCCTTAACATTGCCTTCAAGGTAATGACAATCGCCGATGTGGCAACCGCAAATCAAAACTCCATCTGCGCCTTTTGTCAAAGCATCTATAACCAGATTCGGGTGCACCATTCCCGAACACATAACCCGGATAATCCGGAGGTTCGGAGGATACTGCTGCCGAGAGATGCCGGCAAGATCAGCACCTGCGTACGAGCACCAGTTGCAACAGAAACCGATAATGACCGGCTCAAAAGTTTCTTCGTCTGCCATATTTAACAAACTCCTCTATTAAGCTACTTCCAGGGCGGCTTCCACCATTGCACTAAGCTGCTCGAGCTTGAAACTGCGGACAAATATCCCCTTCTTCGGGCACGTGGCCATGCAAACCCCACAACCCTTACACAATGCCGCATCTCTTTCAACAGTTTTCTTGATATCACCTTTGTACATATATTCAATCAGTGTCAACGCGTTATATGGACACGGGTCGATGCAGTATGCACAACCGTCGCAGTTTTCATCTACTACCTCTGAAATAGTAGCCTCCAGCTCGATTTCGTCTTTGGAGAGGATGGTGGCGGCGCGGGCGGCGGCTGCGCCTGCCTGGGCGATGCTTTCTTCGACGGATTTGGGGCAGTGGGCCAAGCCGCACATGAAAACGCCATCGGTGGCAAAATCGACTGGTCTGAGCTTCATGTGCGCCTCGAGGAAGAACTTATCCTGATTGAGCGACAACTTGTATAATTGGCCAACTTCGCTAAGGGTTTCACCCGGTACTATCGCAGGAGCGAGTACAACCAAGTCAGAGTTTATGGTAACGGGTGCATTGAGTATAGGGTCTTCACAGGAGACTTTGAAGCTGCCATTGTGGGCTGAGACTTCGGGTTTCTTATCCTCTTCATAACGAATGAAGCGCACGCCCTTGCTTCTTGCCTGTGTGTAGTATTCTTCGAGTAGGCCGTATGTTCTGATGTCGCGATAGAGTATGTAAACATTAGTCTCAGGATACTTGTTCTTGATGACAATCGCGTTCTTGACTGCCTCCGAGCAACAGACACGGCTGCAGTATGGGCGGTTCTCGTCTCTGGAACCTACGCACTGAATCATCACAATGGATTTGATGTCTTTGAGCTCGGCTTTATCCTCAGAAAGCCACTGCTCTAAAGTTCGCTGGGTAAGGACGCGGGAGTTTTGGCCGTAGAGGTACTCGGTCGGTTCGTATTGCTCAGCTCCGGTAGCAATGATAACGACACCGTGTGAGACTTGTTTCCCATCGCCATTATGCTGTATTGTGGACTTAAAGTTGCCAACAGAACCCTCAGCGGCAGATACAATGCTTTTAAGATATACATCTATATTAGGATGGGCGTTGACCTTCTCAATTGTGCTTTTGAGCTTTTGCTGAGGGTCGCCGACGAGCAGGGTGTGTATATGTCTAAGGTTGCCTCCAAGTTGCTCCTGGTTTTCAACGAGATGTACCTTAAAGCCCTGGTCGGCCAGGTTGAGTGCTGCTGTCATTCCAGCGATGCCACCGCCTATTACGAGGGCCTTGTTGTTTACTTTGAGAGTGCCTTTGACGAGCGGTTCGAGCATCCTTGACTTAGCAACGGCTATCCTGACAAGGTCTTTTGATTTTTGGGTAGCCATTTCCGGCTCATGCATGTGCACCCAGGTGCACTGGTCACGAATATTGGCCATCTCAAACAGGTATTCATTGAGGCTGGCTTCCCGACAGGTATTGCGGAAGAGCGGCTCGTGTGTCCTCGGACTACATGAGGCCACGACTATACGGTTTAAATCGTGCTCGGCGATCATTCCTTTTATCCTATCCTGCGTATCGGTTGAGCAGGTATATAGGTTATGCTCTGCATAGACGACATTTGGCAGGGTCTTGGCGTATTCGACTACGTCCGGCACGTCGGCGACTCCACCGATATTCTTGCCGCAATGGCAGACAAACACACCGATGCGCGGTTCCTGACCGGTGACATCCTTTTCGGGTGGGTATTCTTTATGCGTGATTAGAGTGCCTCGCTGCTCCGTAAGTAGTGCCATGGCCTTTGCGGCGCCTGCGGATGCCTCCATAACAGTTTCCGGAATGTCCTTCGGCGAGGCAAAGGGTCCACAGACATAGACGCCGGGCTTTGAAGTCTCCACCGGTTCCAGGGGAAGCGTAGCTGCAAAACCGTACTTATCGAGTTCGATTCCGAATTTCTCTGCCAGCTCGCGGACCTCTCCGGGAGGCCTTATACCCGTGGAGAGGACTACCATACCAAACTCTTCGGTTTCGATTTCGCCGTCAGCGGCCTGGTATGTGATTTTGAGGTTATGTGTTCCGGGGACCTCTTTGACGGAAGAAGGACGACAGCGAATATATTTAACACCAAGCTTCTTTGCACGTTCGTAATACGCGTCGAATCCTTTGCCATAGGCGCGCATGTCGATGAAGAAGATTGTGCAATCGAGGTCGGGCGCGTGCTCCTTGGCAATAATCGCCTCCTTGGTTGCATACATACAGCAGACCGAGGAGCAATAGTTATGCTCTACATCTCTCGAGCCGACACACTGTATCCATGCAATCTTCCCTGGGGGCTTTTCGTCGGAGAGACGCAGCACCTTCCCGAGGAATGGCCCGCTGGCTGAGAGAAGGCGCTCGAACTGGAGACTGGATAAGACATTGGGATACCTTGCGTAGCCGAGCTCCTTTTTGAGGTCGGGATTGAACTGTTCGTATCCGGGTGCTAAGACCACAGCACCGACGTCTATCTGTTCGATTTTGTCTTCCTGCTCGAAGTCAATGGCGTCAGCTTCGCAAAAGTTCTCACAAGACTTGCATACGTCCTTAAGTAAGTGCATACAGGTATTAGGGTCAATCACGGCCACCTTGGGCATTGCCTGAGCGAACGGTATATAAATAGAAGACCGTTGGACAAGACCCACATCATAATCGGCCATTATAGGCCTGGGTTTGTTGAGTGTAACTTTGGAGAGGTCCACAGCACCGGTTGGGCAGACGACTGAGCAGGCGCCGCAGGTCATGCAGATTGGAGAATGTTTGTCGTAAGGGACGGCGACCTTTCGTTCTGAACCTCTGTTGACAAAACTAACAGCGCCGACGCCCATCCTTTCTTCGCATACCCTGGTGCAAAGTCCGCAGAGGATACAGTCTTCATTCTTCTTGGGGAAACGTGATTCTTCGATACCCATCTCCCGGGCCATTTCCTTTATCCGTGGTGAATCCGGGCAACGGGCTAATAATAATTCGAGCATAATCCGGCGGTTCTTCAAAACCCTTTCCGTATCAGTTTTTACAACCAATCCTTCCTGAGCAGGATAGACACAGGAAGCCTGAATGACCGAGCCGCGAGGTCCGGTTATTTCGACCAGACAGACACGGCACGCACCGTAGGGTTCCAAAGACCTATGATGGCAAAGAGTTGGAATCTTGATGCCAAGTTTTTCGGCGGCCTGGAGGACGGTTGAACCCTCTTCAACCTCAACCTTTTCGTTATCAATAGTTAGAGTAATCATTTTCTGCCTGTTTCTCTCGTGTCAAATCGATATATTGAATTGTCTTCTCTGTGCTCGTATATAAAATCAATCTCAGGGTGGGCTGCAACCAAGGTGCGTATGGTCTCATTAATATCACCCATAGGTTTGCAGTCCGGATGGCTCAAGCGAAATGTCGCCTTGACCGTTGTTCCTCTCCGGGGTATAGAATTCAGCTCAATTTTCCCACCGCTCTCTTCGGCTGCCTGAGCCAGAAAGGACAGGCCTAAGCCAACTTTGCGAGTTGTGCGTGTCGTGAAAAAGGGGTCAAGAGCTTTGTTCAGAGCCTTCTGGTCCATACCCTTACCATCATCTATAATCTCGATAGTCAACAAGTCCTTATCTTTGTCTTCATCAATTTTAATTTCAATTCTCCTTGCCGCAGCGGCAATTGAGTTTTCCGCAATGTCCAGGATGTGCAGCGACAAATCTTCCATTCAATTGCTAACGACCATCCTTCCAAGCTCACAGCGCAATGCTTTTCCAATCTCCTTGACAGATGTATCCTCTATCATAAAGCAGGTATAACTCTTTCCGATGTCCTCCAAAAAATGAGCATCGGAAGAAGTGACCACTGGATAGTCATATTCCTTCCCGGCTGGAAGTGGGTTCGAGACCTCCAGGGCATCCAGCTTCAGTCCTTTGGGAATGAAACCTAACTGGCCAATCAGGCTGAAACGCTGGCGGTCGATGTGAGCGGCAATAGCCAGTCCGGCCCACTGGTGGATCATCTCAATTATCTGGTCTATAGTCAGGTTGGTGGCCCCAATCAATAGTCTGGAATTCTTACCCACTACATTACCGTATTCATCAACGACCAGTTGAGGGCCAAAGGCCTGCTCATCGTTTTGGCTGGTGAGGTTTTGGTAGATGATATCCTGTATGTGAATCAGGTCCTGCTCGGTGTTGAACAATCCGAGGATATGCACTTCCTCCCGTGAGGTAATCTCAATGCCGGGTATAACTGCAAGCCCCTCCCGTTTACCGGCTTTCATCATTGCGCTGACATTCTCAGCAGAATTATGGTCACATATCCCTATCATGTCCAAACCTACATTTTTGGCCTGTTTAACTATAGCCGTGGGCTGCATCTGATTGTCAGCACAAGGAGAAAGACAAGTGTGCAGATGCAGGTCAGCCCTTATTTTCTTCATTGTTTAGTTCCGACAACTCCCAAACTATAGAGCATGCCGATAAGTTCAAAAGTCGGCATCTCGCTTACCATAATCGGTACTTTTTGTTTCTCTGCTTTCTCCAATGTTTCCGACTCAGGTTCTCTACTATTTACCAATATAATTCCGGCAAGGTCTTTCATACTCGCCACGCCCACAATATTCTGATGAATCTGTAAAGTAATCCAAAGGTTTCCTTCTTTACTATTGGCAAGGACATCGCTAAGGAGGTCACTCGCATAACCGCCGGTAACCTCGCGGTCTAGATGAGCCTTTGCCGACCTGACGCTCAGATTGAGCTTCTGAACTAATTCAGTTAATTTCATTCTTGGCCCCGTCTTCAATAGATATGTAAAAACTCAACTGAGTTCCCTTCCCTACAGTCGATCTTAGGTCCATTTTATTTGCACACTTCTGGATATTGTTCAGGCCCATACCAGCTCCAAAGCCCAGCTCTCTGACCCACTCCGGGGCAGTTGAATAGCCCGGCTGTAAGGCCTTCTGGACGTCGGGGATTCCCGGCCCGGAATCTTCCACGTTTACAAATATCTCATGCGGCTCAACACGAACGCATATCTTTCCACCGTCCGTGTAAATGATCAAGTTCATCTCTGCTTCATACGTGGCTATGGCAACCCGGCGAACAACTTGTGGATGTAGGCCGAGGCGTCGCAGGGTAGTTTTTACCTGGCTGGCGCTTTCTCCGGCCCGCTTGAAATCATGACCCATAACATCATATTGAAAAAGGAGCTCTGTCCTATCTGCGAGAATATCCTCAAAAAAATGCATTACTCGATACTGGCATACTTCTTCTTCTTTATAATAATCAATCTCTAATTTCTTGAGCAGTCCCTCAATAACATCTCCCTTTGTAACAATGCCAACGAGTCTTTTGTCCTGACGTTCAACTACTATGAAACGGCCGAAACCATGCTGTTCAAATTTGTTGATGGCATGGGTCAATGGTTCGTCAGCGTAAAGGGTTTGAACACGTCTGGTCATCTTCTCACCAATAGGACAATCCTTCTCCCGATTAGCCAGCCACTTAATAAAATCCTCAATACTGATAATGCCTACTAATTTCCCCTTGTCTATGACCGGTGTCCCCGAAATACGGTTCTCCCGTAATATCACCCTTAAAACACTCATATGGGTCCGTGGACTAACTGTAAAAACTTCTCTCTTCATTACATCGCTCACCCTGATTTCATAGACTAATTCCTGAATCTTGCTGATTTTGTCGTCCGGAACCACTTGAAAATATCCTATTCAATGTTATTTCCCATATATTCAGAGCAACCAGGAAGTCCTTCTCGGTGTAACCAACCACAAGACTCAAACATCGGTAGAGGCGTCGTCAATAAAGGAATGTCTTTGGATTTAGCTATTTCAATAGTTTCCTGACCGGGTTTCTTTCCTCTGACGAAGCATATGGCTCGCAGATCTGCCATCTCTGCGGTGCGGACCACTTGCGGGTTAGTCAAACCGGTCAACAGGAGAGCCCCAGGCTTCACAAAAGACAAAACATCGCTCATCAAGTCAGACCCGCAAGCCATTACAACTTCTTCAGATAGAAGATCATCGCCCACGATGACTTCCGCCTCCAAAATTCTTTTTATATCTTTTAACTTCATGAGGCTTCGACCTCTTCCTTTAACTCCAGATCGCATCGCAAACAACGCCTTGCCTCTTTGATAGCCATTTCCTCAGTAAATCCCAATTCTACCTCTTTAAAATTGCCGGACCGTTCTTCCAGAGACAGAAGAGGCATCGAAGGTTTTTGCAGTTCTTCTATCTCCTTATCAGTGAGCTCCACGGCTTCAACGCGTGCCAACGGCCGAGTCACTTTGTATTCCCACTCCATGGGAAGCTCCTGGATATACTTATGTATCATTTTGGCAGCGAACTTTCCTTGAGCCATCGCCGATGTAACGGTGCTTGGACCGCTGACGATATCGCCGCCGGCAAAAACACCATTTATCCCGGAATAAAATGTCTCCGGATTGACTTCTATCGTGTTATATTTGGAAAGCTTCAGGCGGTTGGAACTCGACATCATGCTTAAATCCGTCTGTTGGCCGATTGCCGGGATTAAAGTGTCGATCTCAATAGTGAATTCTGAACCTTCAACTGGAACAGGCCTTCTTCTGCCGCTTTTGTCGACCTCTCCCAGTTCCATCCTGATGCACTCAATTCCTTTTACGTTGCCATTCTCGGACAAAACCTTCACCGGAGCAACCAGGAATTTAATCTCAATTCCCTCCTTGATTGCCTCTTCGACCTCTTCTTTTATAGCAGGCATCTCCCGTTCCGTTCTCCTGTACAGTATTTTCACATCCTTGCCCAGGCGTTTTGCGACTCTCGCGGCATCAATAGCTGCGTCGCCCCCGCCGATTACAGCTACCTTTTGGCCGATCTCAACCTCTCGCCCGAGGTTAACCGAACGCAGGAAGTCCACCGCATCGATAACCTGAGGCAATCCTTCGCCCTCAATATTCAACTTCAGTCCCTTGTGTGTCCCGGTTGCGATGAATACTGCATCGTATTTCGACCAGAGATCCTGGAGCCGTATATCTATACCCACAGCAGTATTTGTTTTGATGTCCACACCCAGCCTCTTGATATTTTCGAGCTCCCAATTCAAAATATTCTTGGGCAGTCTATATTCCGGAATGCCAACAGCAAGCATACCGCCCGCAACCGGAAGTGACTCATAAATGGTAACTTGATATCCTTCAAGAGCAAGATAGTAAGCACATGTTAATCCGGCAGGTCCCGAGCCTACAATAGCCACTTGTTGGGACCTTGTCTGTTTCGGTTTGGGCGTGACATAAAGGCCTTTTTCTCGTTCATAATCAGATAAAAATCTCTTAAGCATCCGGATGGAGATCGCCTCTCCATCTCCTTCGCCAGCTCGGCATTTGGCCTCACAAGTAGCAGTACAAACCCTGCCACAAATAGAGGGGAGAGGATTTTTCTCCCTTACAATCTCTATGGCCTGCTCGAACTTGCCTTGAGCGATAAGACCGACGTAACAAGGAACATCTTGTTCGAGAGGGCAGGTATGCTGGCAAGGCGACGAGATGATCCCTTTACAAACGCCGGCCGGGCACCTCTTATACTTAATGTGTGCTTCGTATTCGTCGCGGAAGTAGCGGATAGTGCTGAGAACAGGATTCGGCGCGGTTCGGCCCAAAGCACAGAGAGAAGCATCTTTCACAGCCTCCGACAACTCCTCAAGTATCGCAATATCCTCTTCCCTGCCGTTGCCGGCGCAAATATTAGTTAGAATCTGATACATAACATCCACGCCTTCGCGGCACGCAGTGCATTTACCGCAGGATTCATCTCTCAAAAACTCAAGAAAATACCTGGCCACATCTACCATACAGGTATCCTCATCCATCACAATTAATCCACCGGAACCCATGATGGAACCAACCTCAGCCAGTTTCTCATAATCGATTGGCAGGTCCAAAAGTGAAGCCGGTATGCATCCACCGGAGGGCCCCCCGGTTTGAACTGCCTTGAATTTCTTGTTGTTTGGTATCCCACCTCCTATATCATAAACGATCTCCCTCAAGGTAATACCCATCGGAACTTCGACAAGACCTGTATTTCTGACCTTGCCTACCACAGAGAAGACTTTTGTACCTTTGCTGGTCTCAGTGCCGATACTGGAGAACCATTCTGCTCCCCTATTGATAATCTCAGGCACATTAGCCCATGTTTCTACATTGTTGATGTTAGTCGGCTCATTCCAGACTCCTGATTGTACAGGAAAAGGCGGTCTGACTCTCGGCTCAGGAGCTCTACCCTCCAAGGAAGCTATTAGCGATGTCTCCTCACCACATACAAAAGCTCCAGCTCCTCTGTGGATAGATATATCAAAATTAAAGCTGGTGCCGAAAATGTCTTCACCTAACAAACCATACTCTCTGGCCTGTTGGATTGCTTTAACCAATCTTTCCCGGGCCAAAGGATATTCATTCCTGATGTATATATAACCGTGAGATGCCCCAATCGCTCTTGCGCCAATTATCATCCCTTCAAGAACAGAATGTGGGTCGGACTCGATTATACTTCGATCCATAAACGCGCCCGGATCGCCTTCGTCAGCATTGCAGACTATGTGCTTAGTGTTGCCTTTCGATGCCCGAGCCAATTCCCATTTTCTACCCGTTAGGAAACCAGCCCCACCCCTACCTCGCAATCCCGAGGCTTTTATCTCCTCTATTATTTGTTGCGGCTTCATTTGGGTAAGCGCTGTAGCCAGGGCCGTGTAACCATCTCGAGCAATGTATTCGTCGATCTGTTCGGGATCGATCATCCCCCTGTTACGTAATGCAATCAGCCTCTGTTTGCTAAAGAAGCCGATGTCGCTCATCTTCGGGACAACGAATTCTTCGGTAGGAGGAATATACATCAGTCGCTCCACCGGTCTTCCCTTAAGGAAATGCTCCTCAACAAGATGGGCAATATCATCTTCGGTCAGCAGTTGATAAAAGATGTTGTCCGGTCTGACTACAGCTACCGGCCCCTGGGCGCAAAAGCCGTTGCAGCCTGTCATCACGACTCCAACCTCATCCTGAAGGTTATGCCTTTTGATCTCTCGTTCGAGTGCTTCCTTTATCTTGAATGACCCGTTTGAAACACAACCGGTCCCAGCACAGAGCATAATGTGTGTTCGTGAGGGTTTCATTCACTAATCTCCATTGGGCCTAAGTTCCTATCCGACGCGCTCGCTCCCGATGGCCAAAGCGTACTCTTCGACCACCTCGCCTGACAAAACATGTTCAGAGAAGATTTTATTGGTTTTCTCTTCATTCAGGTCAACATATTTGACGGGGGCTTCTCCCTTGAGCTCTACAGTCATCATCGGTTCGCGGCTACACAGTCCCGCGCAACCTGAAGTAGTAAGAATAATATCCTTCGAATCCTTCTCCTCAACCAGGGCGAGCAGCGCACTCATTATCTTTCTTGCGCCTGCGGCAATACCGCACGTTCCCATGTGAACCGTAATCTTAACACGTGCGTCTCCATTTCGCAGGCTCATTGTCCTGGCCATTCGCTCCTTGATTCTCTCAAGGTCTTTCGGTTTAATCTTGGACATGGCTATCCTCTTTCAATCCTGATATTTGTCAATAAGGGCTGCTGCCTTCGCCGGATTCATTTTGCCGTGTAATTCTTCACCGATGGTGACCACCGGAGCTAGACTACAACATCCCAGGCAGCGAACCGCTTCCAACGTGAACTGCATGTCGGATGTCGTTTCTCCGGTCTTTATACCCAGTTTACGCTCAAGCCTATCAAGAATTCTCTGTGCCCCTTTCACGTGACATGCAGTGCCCGTACAGACGGTAATTATATTTTTGCCCCGAGGCTTGAGACTGAAGGCTTTGTAGAAAGTGGCGATTCTCAAGATGTGCTCAAGAGGTATTTGCTTAACTTCAGAAACTCTCATCAAAATTTCCGGCGGAAGCCAGTTGAATTCACTATTGATGTCTTGAAGAATAGGTATGAGAGTTTCCCGGCCACCATCATACCTACTCAGGATTTTATCCAGCCTAATCTGCTCGTCCTCTTCGATTTCAATCTTGGGTACGGCAGGTTGTTCAAGATAGACAATGTTCTTGACAAGGCAATTTTCAACACACTCACCACAGCCTGTGCACTTGTCCGGGTCCACGTAGCGTGCTTTTTTCTTAACGCGAACCTTGAAGTTGCCGGCTGAGCCTTCGATTGATTCTATTTCAGAGTAGGTCAGTTTCTCGATGTTCAGGTGTCCGCCGCAATCGACCATACGTGGTGCAAGGGTGCACATCGCGCAGTCATTCGTCGGGAATGTCTTGTCAAGTTGTGCCATTACCCCGCCAATAGACGGACCTCTTTCAACAAGATAGACCTTGTACCCCCCTTCAGCCAGGTCGAGCGAGGCCTGCATACCTCCGACTCCCCCTCCCACTACAAGAACGGCACCAACCTTCTTATCTGTTCTCTGAGCCACTTACTTGTTCTCCCGTCTCTATCTTAAGACTAACTATCCTTTGCAAACGCCGGACAATAACTCGTCCGCGCCGACAAAATGTTTCTGCAATCCCAATTTGTCCTGGGGTATTCCGAATGCCAGAGCCATGAGTTGTGTAAAATAGAATATTGGCAGACCGTACTGAACACCGTATTCCTTTTCGACCTCCGCTTGTCGTGTGTCCAGATTCACGTGACACAAAGGACACGCAACGGCAATAGAGTTTGCCCCTACCGCCTTGGCTTCCTCAAGTATATCATGTGTCAGCTTGAGAACTACATCTGTGCGGGTCATCGCAAAGGCCCCGCCACAGCATTCTGTCTTGTACGACCAGTCGAGTGTTGTAATTCCCAATGAGCGCAACAGCTCGTCCATAGTCATCGGATACTCACACTCGTCGAACTGCATCACCTTTGGAGGTCTGGTAAGAAGACAGCCGTAATAGCACGCGACCTTTAGGTTGGGCAACTGCCTTGTGACCGCTTTGGCCATACCTTCATGGTCGCAAAATATCTCAAGGGGATGTAAAACTTTCATCGATTTGGGCAGCGGCTTATCAATGGCCTTACTAATCTGACCGGCTATCTCAGCATCCTCGTTCGCTTCATATACCGCGGTCTTCAATCTTGCAAAACAGGAGGCACACGGAGCGACAACGTCGGTCATCCCCATTTTCTCCGCCAGACAAAGACTCTCAAAAGGAAGCGAGAGTGACAAAAGTCTGGAGGTACAATGCGCTGGAGAAGTGCCGCAGCAAATCCACCCCTTAATCTCCTTAATATCTATAGCAAGCCTCTCACAAACGGCCCGAAATGATATGTCGTATTCGGAGCCGGTCGAATGAAGTGAGCAACCCGGATAATAGGCATACTTCGCAGTCATCGTATGCTGACCTCCCTGGACATGTCAATTAGAGGATTTTGATTTCTCAACCGTTTCTTAAGATTATTACAATAGACCCGCTTCACGTTATGCGTTCCGATTCCTTTTCTCTACGCTTTTTACACGATTAAATATCTTCCACGTCCTCAACGCACCGGTAATGCTGGGGATTATCTTGAGCTTACCTTTTCTGAACAGTTTCATTCCCAGTCCTACGTCTTTGAAGAGCTCGAACGTCCGCATTTTAAGACCCACGATCATCCCCATCTCGTACATTCGCCCGCACTTCTTGATATTGCAAAGCGCAGCTCTGTTAAAAGACGCTACTTGCGGGACAGTGGGCTTTATTCCTTGTCTGAGAGCTATAATTTTCACAGCATCCATCACCTTCGCAATATCGACTTCTTGTGGACACCTTGTTGTGCACGTCTCACATGATGAGCATAGCCACATCGTCTTGCTTTCGAACACGAGGTCGTCCATGCCGAGCCGGATGGCATGTATCAGTTGGGCAGGTTTATAGTCCATCGCGTATGATATTGGACAGCCGGCCGAGCACTTCCTGCATTGATAGCAAAGGTTTACATTCTGGCCGCTTACGTTGAAAACTGCTTCGGCTAATCGCGATTGTGATGTAACCGTTAGATTAGTTTCCACCATCTCTTAGCTTCTTTCTCCTGCTTTAGATAACAGTGTCTCTAAGCCATTTGACCCAGTTTGTAAGGTTATAGTCGGTTAAGGTTAAGACAGATATCCCAAAAACAGTAAGACCGGGATTGAGAACCCAGCGATGGTATCTCTTTCAAGTTTTACCGTCATCGCTGGTTTTTCTCTGAATTTTTCGCCAAGTGACCGACCTGTTTCTCCTGTACGACGATACACACCCTTTTTAGATTTTGAGGGTATCTGAAAAACTTGGGGCAGAATAGGAACTGACACCTTCCCGGCGGTTGTTGTAGGTAAATCCTTAATTATCAGTCTTCTTGACTGGTTCATAAATACTCTAAGTTTAGGGCTTCAGTGAAATATTCAAAATCATCTTTATTCTATAACATCGACCTAATCTACGGATAATGCATAGTTTTTTATCATTTTCTTGTTATTGAGAGAGAAAGCAAGAGAAAATTTTATCATTACCGAAAAAAAACCAGGATGAAAACCCAGCTCGAAGCATGGCAGAGACCTGTCAAAAGGAGTCTGGGCAGGAAAGATTATCAGTGAAGACCACATGTTTGGCAAGCCCGAATACTATAAAAGCAGGAGGAACAGAAACTCAGGCGAAATCCCAAAAAGAGCATCCTTTCTGCCCAAGGAGGTTTGTTCTCGAAGACCTAAGCATAAAAGTGTTCACAATAGGATTAAATGGCCGTTTCGATTTCATTCCGTATAATAATCACAAGCTAATGTTATGTAGTAAGTTATGATTTTGGAGCGCGGACGCCTCATTAGAAAATTACAACCAAAAATACAACTAATTCGTGATTATCTGTTAAAAAATATCACTATTTTTCAAGGAGCAGGACCATGAAAAGTTCAAATAGAAAGACACGTTCAGACGAGTTTCCTTTAACTCTACATCCTCCTAGACAGTACTGTAAGAAAATCAAAGGAAGAATTCGTTACTTTGGGACCGACAAGAAAAAAGCACTCGAAAGATACTTGGCTCAGGCGACATATTTACACGGAACTCAAAGCCTAATACAGTACGCTCTTCGCAGAACCGCTGCCACTATGGCAGCCAGGTCGGGAGATCCATTTGCAGTTCAAAGACTTCTCGGTCATGTTGATTTAACGATGGCAACAAGATATGTGCAGGATGTTTCCGAACAGACAGACAGAGTGATTGAAAATAGCAGGAAGTATGTGCTTCAAGGGGAAAACGTTGCGTGATCGAAGCTCGGCTATGCGGATGCGTGTTCCTTTGTGATTCGACGAGATGACTTATAAGAGTAAAGGCTTTTGGCCCAGGAAAATCCCAGATCATTTTGTCTCACGGTTTCTGAAACCTTACAGTCTCCAAAATGACTCCAGAGATGCCAAATTTGATGAGTGGCGGAAACATCAAATTCTTGCCTTAAAACAATAACATCACGACATCCAAGATTTTATTATTTGACTTTGAACTCTTCATAGGTGTCAGATGATCTTATATCAGAGAGAAGCATAACCTGTATTATCCCAATCTCAACTGATTCCAGAAGTGGTACTTACAGACCTATTATTTAGAAGGTATGTATAATATGCTTCAAAAATCCCGGCAATTTTCTATTGACGAGAAGGCGGCTAATATGGTATAAAAATAAGGATGTAGTTTTACGCCTGCGTAGGAGGATATCTGTGGATCTTCGTCTTCAAGCGGGCGAAATTCCTGTATCTTTGTTGAGAGTTCTTCGAAAGACATAGAATAAGGCAAGACCGGCGGAGTGGTACGTTCCGCAGTTTCAATTTTTAACTTACTAATCGATGCTTTTTGAAGGAAGGAGGTTTTAAAAGGTTAAAAAGACAATATCCTGGGCAGATATATGTTATCATGTAGTGAGGATAAAAAATCGTTATCGGTTATTTTGACTTTCACTTTTGTGATTAGGAGGATTGTCATGTATAAGAAATTGATTTATTTAACTTGTCTTGGTTTAGTGCTTGGTCTTGTTCAGACGAATGCAGCCAACGCAGCAGACCCAAATCTCGTCGGCTGGTGGAAATTCGATGATGGCTCAGGCTCTACTGCAGTTGATTCATCCGGCAGTGGCAACGACGGCGCCCTCATAAGAGATCCCCAATGGGTGGCCGGTTGGATTGCCGGGGCTCTGGAACTCGACGGCGATGGTGACTATATCAATTTGCCCATCGGCACACTCATCCCTACACTGGAAGAAACAACTTTCGCTTTGTGGGTAAACTGGTCAGGTGGGGGCGGTGCCTGGCAGCGGATTATTGATTTTGGCACAGGGACATCGAACTATATATACGTTACTCCCATTGCTGGTGCCTTTGGTGACGCGTTGCATGTGGCCATTACGAATGACAACAGTATATGGGATGAGTTCAGTTCGAGCGAGGGCACACTGGCCACCGGCTGGCATCATATAGCGGTGACTGTCAGTGTCAGTTCCGGGACTATGGTCATGTACCTCGATGGTGAGGTTGTCGGCTCAATGGAAGATATGACAAACTCCATCAGCGGCCTGGGCGAAACGACCCAAAACTGGCTCGGCAGGTCACAATACGAAGATCCATACTTTAACGGTTCTTTGGATGATTTCCGCATCTACAACCATGTGCTGTCGGAGATTGATCTTCACGCCATCGCTGTTGTGAATTTCAGACAGGCCTGGAAGCCCGGACCGGCTGATGGTGAGGTGGATGTGCTCCTCAATCAAAAGCTTATCTGGAATCCGGGAATTTTTAGCGATGAGACATTCGAACTGTACAACGAACACAACATTTACATAGGGACCGACTTCAACGACGTGAGCTCAGCGACAGTACCGATGGCAACCGTGACGGATGCCAACGAATATGCAGCCTCTCTTGATTACGATACGACGTATTACTGGCGCACTGACGAGGTTAGTAGCCTTGATCCAAATAGCCCGGTGAAAGGCGGGGTATGGAGCTTTACAACCGCCAACTTTATTGTCGTAGACGATTTTGAGGACTACAACGACTACGAGCCCTACACTGCATTTTTAACGTGGATAGATGGATGGGGCGACCCGACAAACGGCTCCACGACAGGTTATCCTAATCCGATTTTTGGTATCGGCGAGCATTACATGGAGACTGCAATTATTCACGGCGGTGGGCAATCAATGCCGGTGTTCTACGACAACAGTGCAGGGCTCTCTGAGGTGACCAGGACCTTGAATGCTGACTGGACTCAGAATGACGTTGTCGCATTGACGCTGTTCTACTATGGCGATGCTGGTAATGCAATTGAAACGATGTATGTTGCTGTCAATGGCAGCGCGGTGGTCACTAACGATGACCCGAAAGCAGTGTTGGCTAATGATTGGATCCAATGGAATGTCCCCCTTCAGGAATTTGCAGACCAGGGCGTGAACCTTGCCAATGTCGATACGTTGTCCATCGGCTTGGGCAACAAGGCCAATCCTCAAGCTGGTGGTGGTACCGGCCACGTGTTCTTCGACGATATTCGTCTGTATCGGTCACTACCGGAAGAGCCCGAACCTGGGCCGGAACCGGTTGATCCCGGCACCGATAATCTGGTGGCTTATTACGCCTTTGAGAATAATACTCAGGACGGTTCCGGCAACGGTTACAACGCTACCGCGTCCGGCAATCCACAGTATGTCTCAGGGCCGACCGGCTACGGAATGGCGATGGAGTTCGACGGCTCTGGTGACTATGTTAGATTGCCAATTGGCTCAGCCATTGCAGCGATGAACGACATCACTGTCTCGACATGGGCCAATTTCTCCAACCTTGGTGGTGCCTGGCAGCGTCTCTGGGACTTTGGTAGCAGCGACCAGGTCTATATGTTTGTTACGCCCCGCATGGGTACCGCAGGAGAATTTCGATTTGCCATCATGGCAGCCGGTGTAACGGAGACGAATATCACTGCGCCTGCAACACTTCCATCCGGCTGGCATCATGTGACCGCTATGATAGATAGCGCAAGTATGACTATGAAACTTTATCAGGATGGTAAGCTCGTTGCAGAAGGCCCAACGTCGATGCTGCCATCGGACCTTGGTGAGACTACTGAGAACTATCTGGGCAGGTCACAATTTGCTGCGGATTCCTTCTATTTTGGCTCTCTGGATGAATTCCGCATTTACAATCGGGCATTGTCTGAGGGTGAAGTTCTTTACCTTGCTGGTAAGTAACATCGCCGTTCTCGATTTAAGGAGACTTGAATCAGGACAACACTGTTGTTATAAAGGACTACGCTCCGCCTGCCGGATTGCAGGACAGTTTTCCTCAAGAATAGTGTAACTGGATATCCTGCGGGTCGCTGCCCTAAATGCGGCTACAGTGAAATGGAAGAATTCAGAAAGAGAAACTTAGGTAGCGGATAGCAAGCTGGCTAAACTAATAGCTCTTAAAGAGAACCTTACTGAATCGGAATCTATGACAAGGGCAAAGGAAATGAAATACAGGGAAGTATCGGAAAAGCCTTTCAAAATTGTAGACACCAAAGGAGAAGATAACAATCAAGGACGATACTCAATAAGCAGGAGCATATCCAACGTTAACAACACAAAAACATTTGTTGTTATCTGTTCAGCCATACTGCTCGCGGCTCTTGCGGTTGTAGAATCCTGTCACAGTACAACAATCCAATCAGAACCGCAAGTTCTTGAGCTTGAGGGTGATTTGAGGGTGCATGACCCGGTCATAATAAGAGAGGGAGATACGTACTACGTGTTCTCGACCGGCGGCAGGTGGCGATCGGGTATTATACCCATCCGTTGCTCGAAGAACCTGTACAACTGGACTCTCTGCGGTCATGTATTTGACAAGCTCCCTGAGTGGGCTACGAAAGAGATTTTAGGGGCAAGGGGAGCATGGGCTCCCGACATCTCCTTCTACAACGGCAAGTACCATCTCTACTACTCCGTTTCCACCTTTGGCAGGAATAATTCCGCCATTGGGCTGGCCACCAACAAAACACTCGATCCGAATAGCCCCGATTACAAGTGGGTCGATCACGGTCTCGTCGTCAGGTCGTATGAGGACAAAGATGACTGGAATGCCATAGACGCCAACCTCATCATCCAGGACAACCGCAACGTGTGGCTTTGCTGGGGAAGTTTCTGGGGCGGAATTAAGATGAGGCGAATTGACCCGGAGACAGGGAAGCTTTCCACCACAGACACGACGCTTTACTCTCTGGCAAGCCGTCCGCGAGCTGGCCCTGATGATACTCCGCCGGCAGAGGGTGCCATTGAAGCACCGTTCATCATCCGGCACGATGGTTATTGGTACCTGTTTGTATCCTTCGATTTCTGCTGTCGAGGGGCCAAAAGCACGTATAACGTTGTAATCGGTCGCTCCCGTAATATTACAGGCCCGTATGTAGATAAGACAGGCAAGCCGATGATAGAGGGTGGCGGGACTCTGGTAATCGAAGCTACAACTCCGAACTGGCGCGGGCCCGGACACCAAGCTGTGCTTCAGGAGCCCAGTGGAGACTACTTGTTGTTCCACGCTTACCATGGCGAAACCGGCAGGTCTTATTTACAGATCTCCACCATGGTGTGGGAAAATGGCTGGCCACGAGTTGGAGAGCTGCCATAGTTCGCTGCCAGGTTGCGCCGCGTCCGGCCTGTAGTGCCACACGGCGAACTGTTTACGACAATACAATAACAAGAAGAATTCACAATTAAGAAAAGGAGAAGAGATTATGGAAACGAAAAAATTGACAGGTTTAGTACTTACAATGCTCTGTATGTTTGTTGGGTCTCTCACGGCCCAGTCATCCCAAGCCGCTAACGCAGAGGCCCGGATAAAAATCGACATCGACCGGAAAATCAGCCAAATCAACAAAAACATATACGGGAACTTCGTCGAGCATCTGGGACGGTGCGTTTATGGCGGAATTTTTGAACCCGATTCAGAACAGGCCGATGAGAAAGGTTTTCGCAAGGACGTATTAGAAGCGGTAAAAGGCCTAAATGTCTCTATTACCCGTTATCCGGGAGGTAATTTTGTCTCTAACTACCACTGGCTGGATGGAGTAGGCCCTCAAAGGACACCAAGAATGGAGCTTGCCTGGGCCAGATTGGAAACGAACAAATTCGGAACGAACGAATTCATTGAATTCGCCAAAGAGATTGGTACTGAACCCTATTTTGCAGTGAACATGGGCACCGGCACTATCGAAGAAGCACAACGCTGGGTGGAATACTGCAACGTCAAAGAAGGGCCATACTTTGCTGAGCTCCGACGCAAGCACGGATATCCTGAACCATATAATATCAAGTACTGGAGTCTTGGAAATGAAATGGACGGATTCTGGCAGATGGGTCACCTGAATGCCGAAGACTACAGTAAGAAGGCCCGTGAAACGGCTAAACTAATGAGGCTCACCTCGCCAGGCATCAAATTAGTCGCCGCAGGGTCCTCAAACTATCGCCCCAACGCCGATCCTGATGAATGGAACAGCACGATATTACATGAATTAAGGGACGTAGTGGATTACATAGCCCTTCATATTTACGTGGGTAATCCTGACAATAACTACTACAACTTTCTTTCGACCCCCCTCGTTTGTGAAGAACGTATCCAGGTAGTCAAGGGTATGATCTATGAAGAGATGCTCAAAGCCAGTCGTGGTAATCGTGATCCGATATACATCGCCTGGGACGAGTATAACGTATGGTATCGCGCCAGGACCGGAGGTGCCATGAGAGGAACGCGCGCTCTGGAGGAGCACTATAATCTGGAAGACGCCTTAGTAATTGCAGGGTTCTTGAATGTATTTGTTCGAAATGCAGATATTGTGAAAATGGCAAATATGGCCCAGTTGGTCAACGTAATAGCTCCCATTTTCACAAATGAAAAAACGCTTTTCAAACAGACTATCTATTATCCTCTGCAACTCTTCTCCCAAAATGTTTATGGTACATCACTGGACGTGTTCGTGGATTGCGACACTTATGACACTGAGAGATTCTTTCTTGGCTTAGGAGAGACGACCACTGTTCAGAAGAACGTACCCTACCTCGATGTATCAGTTGCCTATAATAACGGCCAGCTCATGATTTGCGTTGTCAACCGGCACAAAGATAAATCCATTACAACTGAAATAATCTCTCAGGAAGGCCGGTTTGCAGGCAAATTTAAAGTCTATGAAGTGAATGGGCCGGACATTAAAGCCGTGAATGATTTTGGCAAAGAGACGGTAAAAACAATACAAAAATCTGATATAAATGCTTCAGGAAAAAACTTTCCTTATTCATTTCCGCCACATTCCTTCACCCTCATGAAAGGAGCGATCAGGCGGTAACCAGAAAAGATGGATAATTAATCAGCCGCCGATTTCCGGGATTAGGTGAACATTGAGAAAACTTCTTCGTAAATATTGAACGTTTTTCTTGACGGCAAGGTGCATATTTAGTATAAATACAAGTATGGCTAATTGTGCCTGCAAAGGTACTTATATGGAGATTTTTTGTTTTCACGCAGGCAAATTTCCCACGTGTATTAATAAGTTTTTTTAAGACACATAGAAGCACAATTAAATCAGATATTAGGAGTGGGTTATTTCGCTTTTCAATTGATGGTTGGTTTTAAAGGAACGAGGTGGTATCAGGTTAAAAACATCATTCTGGAGAGTTGTACGATACTGTGTAGGAAAGCTAAAAATTATTTTAAGTGGTTTTTATCTTAGCTAAAATTTGAAGGAGGACTGTTATGTGTAGAAAATTGATTTATCTAATTTCATTTATTTTCGTGCTCGGCCCAACTTTGACGAGTACGGCCAGTGCTGAACTTGTCGGCTGGTGGAAATTCGACGATGGAGCCGGCACTACTGCGGTTGATTCATCCGGCAATGGCAACGACGCCACTGTCTATGGCGACCCACAGTGGATAGATGGTTGGCTCGGTGGGGCACTACAATTCGACGGTGTCGATGATTATGTAGATTTGCCTATAGGCTCAATGATTGGTTCGCTGACTAACTCCACCTTTTTAATATGGGCGAACTTTGCAAATACCGGTGGTGCCTGGCAGCGAATCTGGGACTTTGGCAGCGGCGAACAGATCAACATGTTCCTTACGCCCCGCATTGGGACGGGCGACCCGATGCGTTTCGCTATTACGGAGACCAGTTACGCGGACGAAGATCAAACAACCGCGCCGGACACTTTGGCCAGCGGGTGGCATCATGTAGCTGTGGTAATTGACATAGATAACAACGTCCACAGGTTGTACCTCAACGGTGAACTCGTCGCAGAGAACACTGATGCCAGATACTCGCCAAGCACTCTCGGCGAAACTACCCAAAACTGGCTCGGCAGGTCACAATACGTTGCTGATGGATACTTTGTCGGCTCTTTGGATGACTTCCAAATCTACAACCACGCCATGTCGGCGAGTGAGATTCGCACCATCACTATTGAGAATTTCCAACAGGCCTGGGAACCCAGACCGCCTGAGGGTGAGGTGGACGTGCTTCTCGACCGAAAGCTTATCTGGAATCCCGGCATTGTCAGTAAGGAGGCAATCGAGCTGTACAATGAACACCACGTTTACATAGGGACCGACTTCAACGAAGTGATTTCAGCGACAGTGCCTACGGAAACCGTGAAGGACGCGAACGAGTATGCAGCCTCTCTTGATTACAATACGACATACTACTGGCGCATTGACGAGGTTAGCAGCCTTGATCCAAATGGCCCGGCGAAAGGCGAGGTATGGAGCTTTACAACCGCCAACTTTATTGTCTTAGACGGTTTTGAGGACTACAACGACTTCGAGCCCTACACTGTATATTTTACGTGGTCAGATGGATGGGACGACCCGACAAACGGCTCCACTTCAGGTTATCCTAATCCGATTTTTGGTATCGGCGAGCATTACATGGAGACTGCAATTATTCACGGCGGTGGGCAATCAATGCCGGTGTTCTACGACAACAGTGCAGGGCTCTCTGAGGTGACCAGGACCTTGAATGCTGACTGGACTCAGAATGACGTTGTCGCATTGACGCTGTTCTACTATGGCGATGCTGGTAATGCAATTGAAACGATGTATGTTGCTGTCAATGGCAGCGCGGTGGTCACTAACGATGACCCGAAAGCAGTGTTGGCTAATGATTGGATCCAATGGAATATCCCCCTTCAGGAATTTGCAGACCAGGGCGCGAACCTTGCCAATGTCAATACGTTGTCCATCGGCTTGGGCAACAAGGCTGATCCTCAAGCTGGGGGCGGTACCGGCCACGTGTTCTTTGACGATATTCGTCTTTATCGATCAATACCGGAAGAACCCGAACCTGGGCCGGAACCGGTTGACCCCGGCACCGATAATCTGGTAGCTTATTACGCCTTTGAGAATAATACTCAGGACGGTTCCGGCAACGGTTACGACGCTACCGCGTCCGGCAATCCACAGTATGTCTCAGGGCCGACCGGCTATGGAATGGCGATGGAGTTTGACGGCTCTGGTGACTATGTTAGATTGCCAATCGGTTCGGCCATTGCTGCAATGAACGATATCACTGTCTCGACATGGGCCAATTTCTCCGACCTTGGTGGTGGGTGGCAGCGTCTCTGGGACTTCGGTAATGATGAGCAGATCAATATGTTTGTCACACCACGCATGGGTACCGCTGGGGAATTGCGATTTGCCATCACGATAGCCGGTAATACAGCGGAGTCGAATATCACTGCCACGGCAACACTTCCATCAGGCTGGCACCATGTAGCCGCTGTAATAGATAGCGCAAGTATGACCATGAAGCTTTACCAGGATGGTAAGCTCGTTGTTGAAGGACCAACGCTGACATTGTCATCTGACCTTGGTGATACTACTGAGAACTATCTGGGCAGGTCACAATATGCTGCGGATTCTTACTATTTTGGTTCTCTGGATGAATTCCGCATTTACAATCGGGCCTTGTCTGAGGGTGAGATTCTTTACCTTGCTGGTAGGTAAATCGCCGTTCTCGATTTAAGGAGACTTGAATCGGGACAGTACTGTTGTTATAAAAGACTATGTCAAAGTCGATCAGTGGCTTGATGAATAGTTTTTATTGATTTGCGACCGAGATAGGTATAAAATTGGTGTATTATGCATCAGAAACCTTTTTAAATAAATGATAGGGTATAATCATGGACAAAAGACAAGGTTTCACGTTAATAGAGCTTTTGGTGGTGATTGCCATTATTGCGTTGTTGATGGGTATTCTGATGCCGGCACTGCGAATGGTCAGAGAACAAGCCAGACGACAATCATGCACATCGCGTATTCGTCAGCAATTGCTTGCTATTATTATGTATGCAGGTGAAAACGACTCGAAGCTGCCCTTGCCTGAGATAGGTGGAAACTGGCTGCAGGACGTTGCGGTCAATACTGTGCACTTCATGCTCAAGAGCGGCATGACAAGAGAAATGTTCTACTGTCCGTCGAACATGAATCACCAGAAGTACAATGACTTGTTCTGGATGTATGCCAATAAAACATGGAATCAACACTTAAATAGGTTCGAGAATGAGAGTAACTTCATTGTGTCTGGGTATTGCTTTATATGGCAGACTACTAGGAACGACCGGCCGGAGATTGTACGCTATCAAAATGATGATACGCGAAAGATCTGGTTAAAGACAACGCAGGAGAAGCAATCAGGCGCTCGAGAGTTGTGCATTGATTCGATAATGGGCGTACCTCAATCCAACACTAAGTATGGGCGTAATTTCGGCCAGGTTCCGGGTGGTATCTGGGCCGAATCTCAAGTGTACGACCAAACGAGCCACTTGAAGAACGACGAAGAGCCTGCCGGTGGAAATATTGGCTTTTTGGATGGTCATGTGGAGTGGAGGGCGTTCAACCCGGATATTGAAAATGGTGTCGCGGTGCCTCGCTTTGGGAATACTCCGGGTTTCTTCTGGTAGGATTGATCTGTTGAGTGATATTGAATATCATCCTATCCATAACAGGATAGGATGTTTTTTCCCGTAGAAGAAGGGATATCTAACACTTACGAATCTTGTCACTACGACATTATAATTGGTGATGTTGGTCCAAATCTGAAGATATTCTGATAATCTTACCCTATGAGCGGCCGAACGACAAGAATAGGGTGATTTTAGCAATTAAGTGGACAATGAAGCAGGGAAGGGAGAACCTTACTAAAGGTACGAATCGGCATTTCATGGTTGTTTTTATTTGCTAAGAAGGCTGGCGTAGTGAGTTGAAATAGAATTCTAAGGTTGTTGCCGGGTGGAATTTTCTGAGAGCAAAGAGAAAGTGAAAGGACAGAAAAAATGAAACTCACAATGTTCAAGAAATGGTTGTTTGAGAAGGTAGCTGTTGTTACCGTAGTACTAATTGTTGGTTGTGGATTGTCAGATGCTGCCGTGCAGGATGAATCGGGAGTAAATAGAATGATTATTTACACCGATAAGGGCACAGAGCAAATCAGCAGGAACATTTACGGCCACTTCTCAGAGCATTTGGGCAGTTGTATATACGGCGGTTTCTGGGTTGGTGAGGATTCGCCTATTCCGAACACTCGTGGTATCCGCAACGATGTGGTCGAGGCGTTAAAGAAAATCAAGATACCTGTTCTTCGATGGCCCGGTGGGTGCTTTGCAGACGAGTATCACTGGAAAGAAGGTATCGGCCCACGAGATAAGCGGCCTGCTATGATTAACACGCACTGGGGCATGGTCAAAGAAACCAACGCCTTCGGCACCCATGAGTTTCTGGATTTGTGTGAACAGCTTGGATGTGAGGCGTACGTTGCAGGTAACGTTGGTTCCGGTACTGTTGAAGAAATGCAGGATTGGGTCGAGTACATGACGTTCGATGGGGACAGTGAGATGGCCAACCTTCGTCGGATGAATGGTCGTGGCAAGCCCTGGAAAGTAAAGTACTTTGGCGTGGGCAACGAGAACTGGGGTTGTGGTGGGAATATGTCGCCTGAATCTTACGTCGACCTCTACAATCGCTTCCAAACCTATGTGCGCAGCTACTCAGGCAACCGTATTGTCAAAGTTGCATGTGGGCCCGGCAGCGAGAACTACCCATGGATAAGAACCGTTATGGAGCGTGCCCGTCGAAACATGGACGCAATTAGTCTTCATCACTATGTCCGAGGGTCGGGAAACTGGACCCAAAAGGGTAGTGCAACGAAGTTCGATGAGAAGGAATGTTTTGCATTGATGAAAAACACGCTGACTATCTACCCATTACTGGAGAATAATATCGAAATTATGAACCGGTTCGATCCGCGTGGACGTATCGGTTTGTTTGTAGATGAGTGGGGTACGTGGTGGGACGCCGAACCCGGCACGAATCCGAGCTTCCTGTACCAGCAAAACACCCTCCGGGATGCAGTCTCAGCCGGTATATTCCTTAACGCTTTCAATAAGCACTGTCATCGTGTTAAGATGGCAAACATCGCCCAGACCGTCAATGTTTTGCAGGCGATGATATTGACCAAAGGCGAGAAGATGATTGTTACACCCACCTATCATGTATTTGAAATGTACAAGGTCCATCATGATGCTACATTGCTCCCAATTGAATTGGAGTGCAGTGATTATAGATTTGGAAACGACAGTATTCCGGCGTTGAACGTTTCGGCATCAAAAGACAATTCAGGCAGAATTCACATATCGCTCTGCAATCTGGACCCCGGCAATACCCCCGAAGTCCACTGCGCACTCAAGGGTGCCGAGCCCAAGGAAATCTCCGGGCGAGTTTTGACTGCTGAGGCTATGACCGCTCATAATACCTTTGAGAATCCTCAGGTCGTAAAGCCCGCGACTTTTTACAACTTCAAACTCGAAGGCAACATCTTGACAATGACGCTTCCAACAAAGTCGGTAGTGGTTTTGGAAATTGAGTAGACTTCGGGTTCGTGCAGAGTGTGGGAACTCGTATGTGTGCGAATGCGAATAATAGTGAAGTGTCCAAGTATTAGTACGAGCCCGCGAAAACGCTACGGCGCCAGCCGTTTCGTCCAACTCTATTTATTCAACAGTCATTACTCAGACTCTCGTCGCTGGGTTTGTGTAACCCTATTGCCCTGCAACATGGGGCCTATACCGAATCGACCAGCATAGGCCCCGAAAAGGTGCAAATTCATTTAGCTCACCTGAAATTCAGCAGAGCTCAGTCCATAATCAAGAACGACGATGTTAAATACCAGCGAGGAAAAGAACTTCTTCGGCAGACAAGGCTCGGTTATAGATCCGTACCTCATCAACAGTGCCGGTAAAATACTGCTCTGCTGTTGCATGTTTTCCAAGTTTCAGGGTTCCCGTCTCAGCAGCCGGGGGACCGGACGGAGCATCGTTGGTCGTGATTAAAACACCATCTTTGTACGCTTTGAGCCCTTCTCCATCATACGTCCCAGCTAAGTGATACCATGTATCGGCCTCTAACGTTCCGAGACTCGCAGCATGCCATCCTCCAGCGCTTACGGTAACTGATCCCCGGTAATCGTCGGATTGGTGGTTCCAGTTAAACTGATAGTTCTTCTCGCGATGAACCGGCCCACTCGCGCTCGAGGGGTCTCCAGAAGGTGCCGCAGGGCTCTTCGCCCAGCAGGCTATGGTCCAAACAGCCAAGTCTTCCGTGTAATCGGTATCCACGTAGTCATCAACGCCGTCAAATTCCAGCGCCATGATAACAACACCTTCGACAAAGGTTGGTTCGCCGAATAGAGTACCGTCGTGATCGTTGTCAGAGCTGTCTTGAGTAACACCGCGTGAAGCAGTATCTAAGGGCAGGTGCAGCATCAGGCCTTCGGTGCCAGGATCTACCGGTGCCGGTCCTACCTTTTGAGGACCCGCCGCGTAGTTGGCCTGAACCTCGGCCAGAGAGAGGGCACGGTTGTAGATATTTAACTCCTCGACTGAACCGGCCCACAACGGGTCAACACCATAGACGCCCTTGCCGATACGGGCGACGTCTGTACCGAGACCAGCGATTGAATTACCGGGCGGGTCCAGAGCTGCAGTGCCAATCAGTACGCCGTCAATATAGAAGGCAAGCTCCGTATCATCTACTGTGCAAACCATATGATGCGGAAGGCCGTCATCATGCTCGATAACGTCACTGACACCGGTTTCTTCGCTCCAGGGGTCATTATCCATTGAAACGGTTTGAATCATCGCACGACTGACGTCATCACCTCGGGCAGGCGTGATACATATATACTTGTAACCGTATCCGGGATTATCACCCGTGCCTTCTTCACCAAACGCCGTGACCATGTGAAATCCTGTGTTTCCACCGGCAACTGATGTAAACATTATTTCGATAGTCAGCCCTTCGAATGTGTTCATCGCAATAACGTCGCCGGGCATGTCCATCCAGTCGCCATCACCGTCAAGTACAAGCGCTCCATTGACAACGGTCGCATCACCAACCAATGTGCCATGGGCGGAGCCGACACTATCATTGGCCGTCCCATCCTCGAACGTGTACCGGTGAACCAGCGGCTTGACGGGACCCGCCGCGTAGTTGGCCTCAACCTGAGCCAGGGTTAAGGCACGGTCGTAGATATTGAGCTCGTTAACCGAACCGGTCCACAATGGATCAACGGGATAGACGCCCTTGCCAAGATATGCAACGGCCTGGCCGATGCCGGCGATTTCATTGCCGGCGGCCAGAGGTTCACTGCCAATCAGTACGCCATCGATGTAGAAGGTGATATTAGTAGCACCTACTGTGGCAACGAAGTGATGCTCAATGCCGTCATCATGTTCGACAGCCGCACTGACACCGGTTTCTTCATCCCAGGGACTATCATCCATCGAACTGGTTTGGATCGCGGCACGACTGACGTCATCTCCTCGGGCAGGCGTGATGAATAGGTATTTGTAACCATACCCGGGATTAGCCCCTGTGCCTTCTTCACCGAAAGCGGCCAGCATGTGGAACCCTGTATTTCCACCGGCTACCGATGTAAACCACGTTTCGACTGAAACCTCTGAGTAGGTGTTCATCGCAATCACTTCACCGGGCATCGACATCCAGTCACCATCACCGTCAAGAACGAGCGCTCCATCGACAACGGCCGCATCCCCAATCAATGTGCCATGGGCGGAGCCGACACTATCGTTGGCCGTCCCGTCCTCGAATGTGTACTGGTGAACGGGATTAGCCAACTTCGGCGCGGGAATGGCTGCAGGCTCGGCCGAGAGAACCATATACCCATATCCGAGACTCTGGTCGTGAGCTTCA